>NZ_QTPW01000007.1:0-291074 GCF_003857965.1 Burkholderia sp. Bp9031 | reverse complement strand
CAGCGCGAGCAGCGCGCCGACGCCGGCCGACGGCAGCGTCGACAGGATCGTGATCGGGTGGATGTAGCTCTCGTACAGGATCCCGAGCACGATGTAGACCGCCAGCAGCGCCGCGAGGATCAGGATCGGCTGGTTGTTCAGCGATTGCTGGAATGCCTGCGCGGTGCCCTGGAAAGTGCCGACGATCGTCGGCGGCACGCCGATCTGCGCCATCGTCTGGTAGATCACCTGGGTCGCCTGCGACAGCGACACGCTCGGCGGCAGGTTGAACGAGATCGTCGTCGCGACGAACAGGCCCTGGTGGTTGACCGACAGCGGCGTCGTGCTCGGGCCGAAGGTCGCGATCGTGGACAGCGGGATCATCGTCGACTTCGACGTCGACACCGCCGCGCCCGACGACGCGCTCGACTTGCCGCTCGACGCGATCGAGTTCAGCGCCTGGTTGCGCGCGGAATCGGACGCGATCGCCGCTGCGCTGGTGGCGGCCGTGCCGGCGCTCGACGTGCCGGCTGCGGTTGCGACGAAGGTGCCGGCCGCCGCGTTGGTCGTCTGCGAGCCGTTCGCGCTGCCGCCCGACGTGCTGATCCATACCTGGTTCAGCATTTCCGGGCTTTGCCAGTATTTAGGCGCGACTTCCATCACGACGTGGTACTGGTTCAGCGGGTTGTAGATCGTCGAGACCTGGCGCTGGCCGAACGCGTCGTACAGCGTGTTGTCGATCTGCGCGGGCTTGATGCCGAGCCGCGCGGCGGTCGCGCGGTCGATCGTCACCATCGCCTCGAGGCCGCCTTGCTGCTGGTCGGAGTTCACGTCGGTCAGCTCGGAACGCTTCTGCAGCGCCTCGGTCAGCAGCGGCCCCCACTTGTACAGGTCGGCGGTCGAATCGCCGAGCAGCGTGAACTGGTACTGCGCGTTGCTCTGCCGGCCGCCGACGCGGATGTCCTGCGCGGCCTGCAGGAACGTGCTTGCGCCGGCGACTTCCGACAGCGGCTTGCGCAACTGCTGGATCACCTGGTCGGCCGACAGCTTGCGCTCGGTGCGATCCTTCAGCATGACGAACATGAAGCCCGAGTTGGTCTGCGTGCCGCCCGTGAAGCCCGCGGCGCTCTGCACGTTCGGGTTGCTTTGCACGATCCGCATCATCTCGGTGAACTTCAGCTTCATGGCCTGGAACGACGTCGACTGGTCGGCCCGAATGCCGCCGATCATCAGCCCGGTGTCCTGCTGCGGAAAGAAGCCCTTCGGCACGATGATGTACAGATAGACGTTCAGCCCGATCGTCGCGAACAGGATCAGCAGGACCAGCAGCGGGCGGCGCAGCGCCCACGACAGCGAGCGCTCGTAGCCGCGCTGCATCCGTGTGAAGAAGCGCTCGAGGAAACGGCCGAAGCGGCCTTCCTCCTGCACGTCGTGCGACTCGCGCAGCAGCCGCGCGCACATCATCGGCGTGACGGTGAGCGATACCGCGAGCGATACGCCAATCGCGAGCGACAGCGTCAGCGCGAATTCGCGGAACAGGCGCCCGACGATGCCGCCCATCAGCAGGATCGGCAGGAACACCGCGACGAGCGAGATGCTCATCGACAGCACCGTGAAGCCGACCTCGCGCGCGCCGTCGAACGCGGCCTGCAGCCGCGGCTTGCCGTTCTCGATGTGGCGCGTGATGTTCTCGAGCACGACGATCGCATCGTCGACGACGAAGCCGGTCGCGACGATCAGCGCCATCAGCGACAGGTTGTCGATCGAGAAGCCGAGCAGGTACATCGCGCCGAACGTGCCGATGATCGAGATCGGCACGGCGACGCTCGGAATCAGCGTCGCGCGCCAGTTGCGCAGGAACAGGAACACGACCATCACGACCAGGCTGACCGCGATCAGCAGCGTGTGCTCGGTGTCCTTCAGCGATGCGCGGATCGTCGTCGAGCGGTCGAGTACCGGCGTCACCGTGATGTCGGCCGGCAGCGACGCGGTGAGCTGCGGCAGCGCCGCGCGCACGCGGTCGATCGTCTCGATGATGTTCGCGCCGGGCGAGCGGTACAGGATCACGAGCACCGCGCGCTTGCCGTTCGACAGACCGAGGTTGCGCAGGTCCTCGACGCCGTCGACGACCTCGGACAGGTCGGACAGCCGCACGGCCGCACCGTTGCGGTACGCGACGACCAGGTCGCTGTACTGCGACGCCTGCGAGGCCTGGTCGTTCGTATAGAGCTGGTAGTGCTTCGGGCCGAACTCGATCGCGCCCTTCGGGCTGTTCGCGTTCGCGGACGCAAGCGCGGCCCGCACGTCCTCGAGACCGATCCCGTAGTGGAACAGCGCATGCGGTTCGAGCTCGACGCGCACGGCCGGGTTCGCGGAACCGCTCACCGTCACCTGGCCGATCCCGTCGATCTGCGACAGCGACTGCTGCAGCACCGTCGATGCGGCGTCGTAGAGCTTCGCGGGCGACGACGTTTCCGACGTGAGCGACACGATCATGATCGGCGAGTCGGCCGGGTTGACCTTGCGGTACGTCGGGTTGCTCTTCAGCGACGCGGGCAGGTCGGCGCGCGCCGCGTTGATCGCCGCCTGCACGTCGCGCGCGGCGCCGTCGATGTCGCGGTTCAGCCCGAACTGCAGGATGATCCGCGCGTTGCCGACCGTGCTGGTCGACGTCATTTCGCTGACGTCGGCGATCGAGCCGAGGTGCCGCTCGAGCGGGCTCGTCACGCTGGTCGCGACGGTCTCGGGGCTCGCGCCGGGCAGCGACGCCTGCACCGAGATGGTCGGGAAGTCGACCTGCGGCAGCGGCGACACCGGCAGCTTGATGAACGCGAACAGGCCCGCGAGCGCGACGCCGAGCGCGAGCAGCGTCGTCGCGACGGGGCGGGTGATGAAGGGGCGCGACAGGTTCATCGCTTACGCACCCGTGTGCTTGCCGGCACCGGGGCCGTGCCGCTCGAACCAGCCGCGCACGCGGCGCGCGAGGCTGTCGAAGCCGAGGTAGATCACCGGCGTCGTGAACAGCGTCAGCACCTGCGACACGATCAGGCCACCCGCGATCGCGATCCCGAGCGGCTGGCGCAACTCGGAACCCGCACCGGCGCCGACGATCAGCGGCACCGCCCCGAGCAGCGCGGCGAGCGTCGTCATCAGGATCGGCCGGAAGCGCAGCAGGCACGCCTGGTAGATCGCCTCGCGCGGCGGCTTGCCTTCGACCCGTTCGGCCTCGAGCGCGAAGTCGATCATCATGATCGCGTTCTTCTTCACGATGCCGATCAGCAGCACGATCCCGATGATCCCGATGATGTCGAGGTCGTGCCCGGTGATCATCAGCGCGAGCAGCGCGCCGACGCCGGCCGACGGCAGCGTCGACAGGATCGTGATCGGGTGGATGTAGCTCTCGTACAGCACGCCGAGCACGATGTACATCGTGACGACCGCCGCGAGGATCAGGAACAGCTGGTTCGACAGCGATGCCTGGAACGCGAGCGCCGCGCCCTGGAAGCGCGTCTGGAACGAGCCGGGCAGGCCGATGTCCTTCTCGGCGGCGTCGATCGCCTTCACGGCTTCGCCGAGCGATGCGCCCGGTGCGAGGTTGAACGAGATCGTCGTCGACGGGAACTGCGACAGGTGCGCGACGAGCAGCGGCGACGGCCGCTCGTGGAACGACGCGATCGACGACAGCGGCACCTGGCCGCCGCCAGCGGACGGCAGGTAGATGTCGTTCAGCGATTCGGCGTAATGCTGCTCCTTCGGCTCCGACTCGAGAATCACGCGGTACTGGTTCGACTGCGTGAAGATGGTCGACACGATGCGCTGGCCGAACGCGTCGTACAGCGCGTTGTCGACGGTCGCCGGCGTGATGCCGAAGCGCGCGGCGTTCGCGCGGTCGATCTCGATGTAGACCGACTGGCCGTTGCTCTGCAGGTCGGTCGCGACGTCGGCGAGCGACGGCTCCTTCTGCAGCCGCGTGACGAGCTTCGGCACCCAGGTCGCGAACTCGTCCGGGTTCGGGCTCGTCAACATGAACTGGTATTGCGTCGGGCTCACGGTCGAGTCGATCGTCAGATCCTGCACCGACTGCATGAACAGCGTGATGCCGGTGACGTTCGCGACGCGCTGCTGCAGGTCGCGGATGATCTGCGCGGCGGTCTCGGAGCGGTCGTCGCGCGCCTTCAGGTTGATCAGCATGCGGCCGCTGTTCAGCGTGATGTTGCTGCCGTCCACGCCGATGAACGACGTGAGGCTCTCGACGTTCGGGTCCTTCAGGATCTCGGCCGCGAGCGCCTGCTGGCGTTCGGCCATCGCGCCGTACGAGATCGATTGCGGCGCCTGCGTGATCGCCTGGATCACGCCGGTATCCTGCGCGGGGAAGAAGCCCTTCGGCACGTAGACATAGAGCAGGGCGGTCAGTCCGAGCGTCAGCAGCGCGACGACGAGCGTCGAGCGCTGGCGGTTCAGCACCCATTCGAGCGCGACCGCGTAGCGCGCGATCACCCAGTCGATCGCGCGGTGCACGCGCGCCTCGAAGCGGTGGCTTTCGGGCGGCGGCGAATGGCGCAACAGCTTCGCGCACATCATCGGCACGAGCGTGAGCGACACGATCGCCGAGATCACGATCGTCACCGCGAGCGTGATCGCGAATTCGTGGAACAGGCGGCCGACCACGTCGCCCATGAACAGCAGCGGGATCAGCACCGCGATCAGCGACACCGTCAGCGAGATGATCGTGAAGCCGATCTGCCTCGAGCCCTTCAGCGCGGCCTCGAGCCCCGAATCGCCTTCCTCGACGTAGCGCGCGATGTTCTCGATCATCACGATTGCATCGTCGACGACGAAGCCGGTCGCGATGGTGAGCGCCATCAGCGACAGGTTGTTCAGCGAGAAGCCGGCCATGTACATCACCGCGAGCGTGCCGATCAGCGACAGCGGCACCGACAGGCTCGGGATGATGGTCGCGTAGATGTTCGCGAGGAACAGGTACATTACCAGCACGACCAGCGCGACCGCGAGCAGCAGTTCGAACTGCACGTCGCGCACGGCCGCGCGGATCATCGTCGTGCGGTCGGTGACGACCTGCACGTCGAGCGCCGCGGGCAGCGTCTCCTGCAGCTTCGGCAACTGCGCCTTGATCGCGTCGACGGTCGCGATCACGTTCGCGCCCGGCTGGCGCTGCACGTTCAGGATGATCGCGGGCTCCGAGTTCACCCACGCGCCGAGCTTGGTGTTCTCCGAGCCGGCGACCACCTGCGCGACGTCGGTCAGCATCACCGGGCGGCCGCTCTTGTACGCGACGACCGCGTCGTTGTACTGGTCGGCGCTGGTGAGCTGGTCGTTCGCGTTGATCGTGTACGCACGCGTCGGGCCGTCGAAGTTGCCCTTCGGCGTGTTGACGTTCAGGTTCGAGATCGTCGTGCGCAGGTCGTCGAGGTTCATCCCGTACTGCGCGAGCGCGGTCGGGTTCGCCTGGATCCGCACGGCCGGCCGGTTGCCGCCCGACAGGCTGACGAGGCCGACGCCCGCGATCTGCGAGATCTTCATCGCGAGGCGCGTATCGGTCAGGTCCTGCACCTGCGTGAGCGGCAGGGTCTTCGACTTGATCGCGAGCGTCAGCACCGGCGCGTCGGCCGGGTTGACCTTCGCGTAGATCGGCGGGGCCGGGAGATCGGACGGCAGCAGGTTGCCGGCCGCGTTGATCGCGGCCTGCACTTCCTGTTCGGCGATGTCGAGCGGCAGGTCGAGCGAGAACTGCAGCGTGATCACCGACGCGCCGGCCGAGCTTTGCGACGACATCTGGTTCAGCGACGGCATCTGGCCGAACTGCCGCTCCAGCGGCGCGGTGACCGACGACGTCATCACTTCCGGGCTCGCGCCCGGATAGAAAGTCTGGACCTGGATCGTCGGGTAGTCGACTTCGGGCAGCGCGGCGAGCGGCAGGAAGCGCAGCGCGACGAGACCGGCCAGCATGATCGCCGCCATCAGGAGGGCGGTGCCGACCGGCCGGAGAATGAAGAGGCGGGATGGATTCATCGAGCGGCCCGCGCGTTACTGGGCCGCGGGGGCCGCTGCCTGCGACGCGCCGTGCTTGTGTCCGCCGCGGTGGCCGGCCGCACCCGATGCGCCGGACGCCGCCCCGGCGCCGTGCGCGCCCGACGCGCCTTTCGGCTTGTCGGCCGGGATCGAGATCTTCGCGCCTTCGCGCAGCCGGTCGGAGCCGTCGGTGACCACGCGCTCGCCGAGCGCGACCCCGCTGACGATGCTGGTGCGTTCGCCATCGACCGGGCCGATCGTGACCTTGCGCACCGTCACGGTGTTGTCGGGCTTCACGATGTAGACGAACTGGCCGATCGAGCCCGTCAGCACGGCGGCCGTCGGCACGATCGTCGCATTGCGCAGCACGTCGACGAGCAGGCGCGTGTTGACGAACTGATTCGGGAACAGCAGGCCTTCCTTGTTATCGAACGTCGCGCGTAGCTTGACCGTGCCGGTGCTCGTGTCGATCTGGTTGTCGAGCGTTTCGAGCGAACCCGTCTCGAGCGGCACCGTGTTGTTGCGGTTGTATGCGGTGACCGACAGCTTCTGGCCCGCGTTCACCTGCTTGACGATCTGCGGCAGGTTGTCTTCCGACGTCGTGAAGATCACGCTCATCGGCTGCAGCTGCGTGATCACGACGATCCCGTTGGTGTCGCCCGGCGTCACGTAGTTGCCGGGGTCGACCTGGCGCAGGCCGACGCGGCCCGACACCGGCGCCGTGATGCGCGCGTACGTGAGGTTCAGTTTCGCGGAATCGATCGCCGCCTGGTCGGTCTTCACCGTTCCTTCGTATTGCTTGACGAGCGACGCCTGCGTGTCGACCGTCTGCGAGGCGATCGAGTCCTGCGACAGCAGCGTCTGATAGCGCTTCAGGTCGATGCGGGCCGTCGCGAGCAGCGCCTCGTCGCGCGCGTGCGTGCCTTCGGCGTTCTCGAGCGCCACCTGGTACGGGCGCGGGTCGATCTGCGCGAGCACGTCGCCCTTCTTGACGATCTGGCCTTCCTGGAATGCAACGGACTGCAGATAACCCGACAACTGCGTCTTGACCGTCACGCTCGCGAGCGGTGTCACAGTACCGAGCGCGGACAGCACGATCGGCATCTCGCCTTGCGTCGCGGTCGCGACCGATACGGGCTGCGGAATGTTCGCCATGGCGGCGGGGCCGCCGCGGCCGCGATGCCCGCCGCCGCCGGCGCTCGCACCGGAGGCGGCGCTGCCCGCTGCCGACGTGCCGGCCGGCGTGCGGTTCCACGGGTGCCACCACAACAGGCCGCCGATGACGACGATCGCGAGCGTCCCGATCACCAGCGTGCGGCGCGAGCGGCGCGCGGCGGGCGAGGCGGGATCCTTCGAAGGGGGCGTGGGCTTTTGTTGATTGTCCATCGTGTTCTGTCAGGAAGACGGCGCGGCGTGCCGGGAAACGGGCGGGGAGCGGCGCGTGGGCATACGGTGCCGGGAGGGCCGGCTCGGTCCGGCTCTCCCGGTCCGCGCGGGAAAAGAGCGGTGCGCACCGCGAATGCGGTGCGACGATGGGCATGATGCTACGTCCCGTCCCCGTTAGAGTCCAGTGCGCTATCTTTCAACGGGTTACGGTCGTTACAGAACGCGACAGGACGATGACGGATCGATTACACGGCGCTGCGCCGGGCCGGCGCTCCGCCGATCTCGCGGGTGATTTTCGCGATGCACTCGTGCAGCGCGGGCACCACGTGTTCCTGCAGCCACTCGGGCGGGCACTGGCTCGATGCGCCGCCGCAATTCACCGAGTAGCGCTGGCCCGACGGACCGACGAAGCCGGCCGCGACCGCGTTCAGTCCTTCGCGCCATTCGCCGATCGCGATCGCATGGCCTGCGCGCACCGCGTCTTCGAGGGCGGGGGTCAGGCGCGCCGAGACGTGCGGCCAGTCGTCGCCGGCCGTCGCGCGCAGCGCGTCGAGCAGCGTGCGGCGCTCGTCGTCCTCCAGCGCCGCGAGATACGCGCGGCCGACTGCGGTGCGCGCGATGTCCATCCGCGAGCCGATCTCGAGGCGCGTGACAAGCACGGCCGAGCGCGGCCGGATCACGTCGATCGCGACCATGTCGAGCCGGTCGCGCACTGCGAGGTGCACCGACAGCGACGTGCGCTCGGCGAGCTCGATCATGAACGGCCGCGAGCGCGCGCGGATGTCGAAGTTGCGCAGGAAGCCGTGGCTCAGCTCCAGCACCGACGCGGTCAGCACGAAGCGCTCGCTGTCGGGCAGCTGGAACAGGAAGCCGGCGCTGACGAGCGTCGCCGTGATGCGCGACACCGTCGGCTTCGGGATGCCCGTTAATTCGGTCAGCTCGCGGTTGCTGACCGGGGCGTCGGCGGCCGCGATGCGGCGCAGCACGGCGAGGCCGCGCGCGAGCGCGGTGATCTCGTCCGGCGACGATTCGCGGTCTCGGGGCGCGGGAGGCGTTACAGATGTCGACACGAGGGGTTCTCTCTATTTCCGAAACTCGATTTCAATTTTGTTGGTATTGTAGGATGATTGTCAAAAGATGCATGTTCCATGGGTGAATCGTTCATTGGATGAGATTTTACGGGTTCACCCTTGGTTTATTAGGAAAGCGCTCAAAGGAGCCTTGCCGGAAAGTGCAGAAACCGGTGCAAATACCGCTTGACTTGTCGGGCGGAAACAGAAAGAATGTCTCACGTTTTCGAAACATCGTTTCAGGAGTTTAACCGGCAACGGTGTTTCGCGCAGTCTCTCAGGTTCTAGCACGGCCCTCGGAATGGCTAGAACTTTTTTAGCGCCACGGTCTCCGTGGCGCTTTTTTTTGCCCGTCCGCCGGCCGCGTCAGGCCCGTATTATCCCCCCGATCGCTGAAAACACCCGTTCGACCGGGTTCGCGCATACCTGTGTGCTCACGTATCGTGACGTGACGCGCGCGCAAAAAAAAGCGCGACGCCCGCAACGGGCATCGCGCATGAAACGGCGTGGAGCGCCGACGAATGAAGCGTGATGAAGGGACGGACACCCGGCCAGGGGCGCCCGGCCAGGGGCGCCCGGCCAGGGACGTTCAGGCCTTCGCGAGCTTGATGCTGGTCGCCTCCGCCGTGAGGTAGCCGACGCTTGCGCCGAAGCGGTCCTTGTAGTTCGCGCGCACGAGCGGATCGAGCGTCGCCTTGACCTTGTCGTGCAGCGGCGACTCCCAGTCGCCTACGTGCTGGAAGTTGCTCATGATGTAGGTCCAGCCGTTAATCTCGTCGACCGCGTGCAGGCCCGTCGATTCGGCGCCGGCCGGGCACGACAGCACGCGCGCGAGCGACTTCGTGTCGACGTTGTACGCCCACAGGAAGTTGTTGACGTGCATGCCTGAGTCTTCGCCGATGAAGAGCGTGCGCAGCTTCTCGGAGAACTTCAGGTTGTCGGGGTTCGCGATCTTGTCCGGGTTCGCGAGGTTGCCGAGCGTGTCGGCCGCGGCGAGGTCCTCGCCGACGAGCGCGGCCGGCGCGCCCATGTCGACCGGCACCCATTCGCTGTCGATTGCGCCGCCCGACGTGTCGCGCTGGCCGGCCTTCAGGTTCAGCGCGTAGACGGCGCCTGCCGTGATCTTCTTGTCCACCGCGACGTCGCGCGATACCGCATTGCCGCTGACCATCGACGTCTCGATCCGCGACATCGCCGTGTAGACGATCTTGTCCTTCGCGTTGACCGTCGTGCCTTCGAGCTTCGTGAACGCCATGCTGCCGCCGATCAGCGCCGCGTAACGGTGCGTCTCGAGGAACGCGGCCGCCTTCTCCATCCCGGGCTTCACGCGCATCCAGTTGAACTTGCCGCCGAAGTGGATCTTCGTGTAGCTCGCGTCGTTCGGGTCGGTCGTCGTCAGGTCCATGATGTCCGACGCCTTCAGCGTGTTCGCGAGCGTCTCGATCTCGCTGCTCGTCGCGTGGCCGATTTTGATCCACGTGAGCGTTGCGCTGCCCGCGCCGGCGGACGACGTCTGCGTCCACTTCGCGACGTACAGCGTGCCGGCCGACAGGTCGGCCGCCTTGTCGGCGACGAACATGAACAGGCCGCCGTTGGTGGCATCGTCACCCATCATCACGGTGCGCTGGTCCGGCATCACCTGGATCAGCTCGTGCGAGATGCGGCCGAGGCAGTAGTGCTTCTTCACCGTGCCGGTGCCGTCCGGGTTCACCGTGATCTCGGGCAGGTGGCCGTAGTGGTAGGGGTTCGCCTTCGTCTCGTCGCCGAACGTGTTCTTGCTGAACGCCTTGAACTGCGCGTCGGTCGCGGCCTTCGTCGCGTCCGGCTCGTATTCCTCGCTCGACAGGTGCGTGCCCCACGGCGACAGGCTCGCGCCGCACGTGATCCACAGGCCGTGCGCCTTCGACGTGTCGACGTTGTGGTACTTGACGACCTTCAGCGCGCCGTTGGACGGATCCTGGTCGAGCGTGATCACCGCGATCGGCGACGGCAGCTGGCCGTACTGCGATGCGCTCGCCTGGTCGCGCGTCGTGTATTCGAACTGCACGACCGCGAAGACCGTGTTGCCCTTCACGCCGGCGACGTTCGTGTTCTTCAGCGTCAGCAGCGAGCTGCCGTCCGGGCAGTCCGAATAGAACTGGCGCTCCTTGCCGGCCACCGAGCGGTCGATGATCGGCTGGTTGTTGATGTCGTAGTAGCCGCCCGCGAGCGTCGTGCCGCCCTTGCCGTCCGGCACCATGTCGCCCGTCACGAAGAACGGCCGGTACGCGAGCTTGAAGTTGCGCGACGAGCCGTCAGAGAACGACACCGCGAGCGTCGAGCCGACCGTCGTGGTGGCCATCGCGGCCGCGTTGTCGAGCGCGGGCGCGGCCATTGCCGAGAACGCCGCCGACGTGTACGCGGCGGCGGCCGGCGTTGCCGCCGGACTGTCGTCGCCGCAGCAGCCCGTCAGCAGGGCCGGCAGCGCGAGGCCGGAGAGGGGCAGCATGGGCGCGCCGGCGAGGATCTTCAGGGCCTGACGACGGGAGGCATTGGGCAACGCGGGCATGTGGAGTCCAGTTTCGAATGTTGGAAGAATGGCCTTCGCGAGGCAGGCAATCGGCAAGCAATGCGAAGGCGAGTTGAAAACTGGACCGAAGTGTAGGGATGCTCGATGAAAGTTTTTTGAATTGAAAACGTAATGATGCGTCGGGCGTCCGTCAGGCGGGCTGCCGGACGCCGGTCGGACGCGTGACGGGGTTCAGTCGCGCTCGGGCGTGGCCGAGATGCGATGGATCGACAGGTCGGCGCCGTCGAATTCGGCTTCGCGATCGAGGCGCAGGCCGACGGTCGCCTTCAGCGCGCCGTACACGAGCGCGCCGCCCGCGGTGGCGATCGCGATGCCGCCGAGCGTGCCGATGAGCTGCGACACGAACGATACGCCGCCGAGACCGCCGAACGCGGGCTGTCCGAACACGCCGGCCGCGAGGCCGCCGAGCGCGCCGCACATCCCGTGCAGCGGCCACACGCCGAGCACGTCGTCGATGCGCCACTTGTTCTGCACGCAGGTGAACATCGCGACGAACACGGCGCCGGCTGCGGCGCCCGTGACGAGCGCGCCGATCGGGTGCATCACGTCGGAGCCCGCGCAGACCGCGACGAGGCCCGCGAGCGGGCCGTTGTACGTGAAACCCGGGTCGTTGCGCCCGGCCATCCATGCGGCGAGCGTGCCGCCGACCATCGCCATCAGCGAGTTCACCGCAACGAGGCCGCTGATCTTGTCGAGCGTCTGCGCGCTCATCACGTTGAAGCCGAACCAGCCGACCGCGAGTACCCACGCGCCCAGCGCGAGGAACGGAATGTTCGACGGCGGATGCGCGGCGATTCGGCCGTCCTTCGCATAGCGGCCGTGGCGTGCGCCGAGCAGCAGCACGGCCGGCAGCGCGACCCAGCCGCCGAACGCGTGCACGACGACCGAGCCCGCGAAATCGTGGAACGGCGCGCCGAACGCATGCGTGAGCCAGTCCTGCACGCCGAAGCGGTCGTTCCATGCGATCCCTTCGAAGAACGGATAGATGAAGCCGACGATGATCAGCGTCGCGACGAGCTGCGGATTGAATTTCGCGCGTTCCGCGATGCCGCCGGACACGATCGCGGGGATGGCCGCCGCGAACGTCAGCAGGAAGAAGAAGCGCACGAGCGCGTAGCCGTTGTGCTGCGACAGCGTGCCGATGTCGTCGAAGAACTCGACGCCGTACGCGATCGTGTAGCCGATGAAGAAGTACGCGAGCGTCGACACCGAGAAGTCGACCAGGATCTTCACGAGCGCGTTGACCTGGTTCTTCTTGCGGACCGTGCCGAGCTCGAGGAATGCAAAGCCCGCGTGCATCGCGAGCACCATGACGGCGCCGATCAACAGGAACAGTGTGTCGACGCCGGATTTCAGACCATCCATGCCGGAGCTTCCTTGCGCAAAAAACGGGCAAGGAATGCAAGTATCGAGCCAACTTGGTGAACGACTGCGTGCAATTGGTGCGGAAGACCGAGCGGTGCGGCATTCCGGTGAAGCATGCACGGTAGCGGGGCAGCACGTGTGCGGTCGGGATGCCGCGGCAAGTGCACGTGCGTGGTGCGAAAAGTGCGCAACTGGTGCGTATGCCGTTCGGCGCGGTGCGACGTGGTGCGCCGCGATGCACCGGTCTGGCGCGTCAGCGGCGCGCGAACAGCGTGCGCGGCCGTCGCAGCCGCAGCGCGCAGGCGGACCAGTACGCGGCGACGGTCGAAATCCCGAGTGCGGCGAGTGCGAGTGCGGCGAAGCCCGCGTGCGACTGTCCTTCGCCGTCGGGGCCGAGGATGCCTTGCGCGACGATCAGCGCGGCCGTCCAGAAGCCGATGACCGCTTGAGCGAGCAGGCGCGCGCACGCCACGCGGCGCGGGCGCCCGGCGGCGCGCAGGCGCGTCGCGGACGGTGAGCGAAGACACAGAAACAGGGTGGCGGCGAGCACGGCGGCCAGCGCGATGAACCAGTCGATGAGGAAAGCCATGAAGAAACGGAAAGCGGACGGAGCGAATGAAAGCCTGCCCACTTTAGTGTCGGCGCGCCTGCGATTGAATCAGACGAATCCGAAATTGAAAGGCATTTTTAATCGGGAGTGGTCATTGGCCCTGTTCCACAGGCGGTATCATCGACACCGGTCCAACCATTCAGGCCGTGCGGCGCACGGCCGGAGATTGCTGATGAAGATGAAGACTTCGCGGGCGCGTCGCGTGCCCGGGTTCGTGCTGGCGGCCGCGGCCGTCGGCGCGGCGCTGTTGCTCGCAGGCTGCGAGAAGTCCGGCACGCCGGCCACGCAACCCGATACGGCCGCGAGCGCGGCCGCCGATGCCGCGAACAACGCGGCCAAGGCGCTCGACCAGGTGGCGAGCACGGTCAACCAGCAGCTCAATGCCGCAAAGGCCGGTATCGCGTCGGCCGCATCGGCCGTGCCGGCGTTGTCCGCGAGCGGCCTCGCGTCCGTCGCGCAGGCACAGTTCGATGCGGCCGCTTCCGCGGTCGTCGCGCACGCGGCGTCCGAAGCGGGCGCGAGGATGGCGGAGGCCGGCAAGAAGCTGCAGCAGTGGAGTCAGCAGAATGCGTCCGGCGCGAAGCCGGCCAGCGGCGAGTAACCTGGGCCATTGCGCAATCCGTAAAATGTAATTATAGTGGTTACATATTGTCGCCGGCTGCCGTTCGGGCCGGCGTCGTCGAGTGAGTGAGAAATGAATACCAGCAGCCGGTTCGCGTTTGCCGTTCATGTGCTTGCGTTGCTGTCGATGCAGGAGGGCGCGCCGCTGTCGTCCGACATCATCGCGGGCAGCGTGAACACGAATCCGGCGCTGATTCGCCGTCTGCTGTCGATGCTGGCAGCCGCAGGGCTGACCACGTCGCAGCTCGGCGCGGGCGGCGGTGCGCTGCTGGCGCGCGAGCCTGATGAAATTACGCTGCTCGACGTGTATCGCGCGGTCGACGATGCGCAGCTCTTCGCACTGCACCGCGAGGCGCCGAATCCGGCGTGTCTCGTCGGGCGGCACATCCAGGGCGTGCTGATCGACTATATCGGCGACGCGCAACGCGCAATGGAAGCATCGCTGGCCACGCGCACGCTGGCGGACGTCACGGCAGACGTGCTCGAATCGGAGCACCGCAGCCGGCCTGCTGGAAGCGCCGGCGGGTGAGCGCAGGCAACGGGTGACGCAGGGCAGGAGGCCGGGCGGCGCGTACGCGCGGCGACCGGTACGACGGAGTTTCGCTCCGTTTTTTTTCGGTCTTATGTGTAATCAATGCAGTTACTTTTTTTATGGAGAATCGTCATGACGCAACGTACCTTGAACATCGCCCTCTTCGGTGCCACCGGGATGATCGGCTCGCGCATCGCAGCGGAAGCCGCGCGCCGCGGCCATCGCGTGACTGCGCTGTCGCGCCGCCCGGGCACGGCCGGTGACGGCATCACCGCGAAGGCGGCCGACCTGTTCGATGCGGCCAGCATCGCGGCCGCGCTGCCGGGTCACGACGTCGTCGCGAGCGCGTACGGTCCGAAGCAGGACGATGCCGCGAAGGTTGTCGCGGCGGCGAAGGCGCTGGTTGCAGGCGCGCGCCAGGCGGGCCTGAAGCGGCTCGTGGTGGTGGGCGGCGCCGGTTCGCTCGAAGTCGCGCCGGGCAAGCAGCTGGTCGACACCGAAGGCTTCCCGGACGCGTACAAGGCGGTCGCGCTCGCGCACCGCGATGCGCTCGACTATCTGAAAACGGCCGGCGATCTCGACTGGACGTTCTTCGCGCCGGCCGCCCTGATCGCGCCGGGCGAGCGCACGGGCACGTTCCGCACGGGCGTCGGCAAGCTGATCGTGGACGCGCAGGGTAACAGCAGGATCTCGGCGGAAGACTACGCGGTTGCCTTCGTCGATGCGCTTGAGCAGCACAGCTTCGTGCGCGAGATCGCGACGGTCGCGTATTGAGCGGCATCGCGGCGAGGTGGCGCGCACGTGCCGCATTCGCCGTGAGCGGCCTGTGCAGCAGGCAGCGCAAATGGCAGTGACTTCAGGCGATTCCACCTCGACAGGTGGAATCGCCTGTTTCGTCCTGGGTGCCGATGATCGATGGACGGGCGCGCACGGGATCGCGCGCATCGCGCATCCTTTCCTTGCCTGATTGGTATTTATCCCGGTCGACGCCGCGTGGCGGTTTCCATATTGTTCCCCGTCATGCACGATGCATAGAAAAAATTTCTATCTACGAGGGACCAGGTAAATGGATGCCATCGATCGCAAGCTGCTGGAGCTGTTGCAGGCAGATGCCACATTGCCGATCGCGGAACTCGCGCAGCGCGTGAACCTGTCGCAGACGCCCTGCTGGAAGCGCGTGCAGCGGCTCAAGGAAACCGGCGCGATCCGCGCGCAGGTCGCGCTGTGCGATCCGCGCAAGCTCGGAGTCGGCACGACTGTGTTCGTCGCGATCCGCACGAACCAGCACACCGAGGAGTGGGCGCAGCGTTTCACGCAGGCCGTGCGGGACATGCCGGAAGTCGTCGAGGTGTACCGGATGAGCGGCGAGACCGACTATCTGCTGCGGGTCGTGGTGGCCGGCATCGACGACTACGATCGTGTGTACAAGCAGTTGATCCGCGCGGTGCCGCTGTTTGACGTGAGCTCGTCGTTCGCGATGGAGCAGATCAAGTATTCGACCGCGCTGCCGGTGCGCGATCTGTCCGAGCCGGCGTAGCGCGATACGGCAGCGCATCGCACCGGTACGCGTGCGTACCAGCCGACGTGTGCGCCATTATCGTTATCGCCTGCCGCCTGCCGCCTGCCGCCTGCCGCCCGCTCAGCGGCCGCGCGCCAGCGCCTGGGCGCGTTCGTCCGCCAGCGCGTCGCGACGCACGAACTCGGCGATGAACGGGCTCGCCGGGTGATGGTGCAGTGCATACGGCGTGTCCCATTGCGCGAGCTGGCCATCCTTCATCACGCCGATCCGGTCGGCGATCGCGAACGCTTCCGCCTGGTTGTGCGTGACGAGGATCGCGGTATGACCCGTGCGCTTCAGGATGTCGCGCAGCTCGAACGCGAGCCGCTCGCGCGTATCGACGTCGAGATTCGAGAACGGCTCGTCGAGCAGCAACAGTTCCGGTGATGGCGCGAGTGCGCGGGCGAGGGCGACGCGTTGCTGCTGGCCGCCCGACAACTCGTGCGGATAAGCGCTGCCCGAATCGGCAAGACCGACGAGTTCGAGCATGTCCGCGACCCGGGTGCGCCGCTCGGCCTTCGGCATGCGCCGCAGGCCGAACGCGACGTTGTCGGCCGCGCTCAGGTGCGGGAATAGCGCATAGTCCTGGAACATCATCCCGATACGCCGCCGCTCGGGCGGCACGTCGAGCGACGGTGCCGCGACGGACATACCGTCCAGCATGATGCGCCCCATGCGCACGGGCTCGAAGCCCGCGATCGCGCGCAGCACGGTGGTCTTGCCGCAGCCCGATGCGCCGAGCAGGCAGCCGATGTCGCCGCGCGGCAGCGCGAGGCTCAGCCCGTCGACCACCGTGCGGCGGCCGTGCGGCGTGTCGTAGGCGACGCAGAGGTCGTCGAGTTCGAGCAGGTTCACGGTGTCAGGCTCCGATCTTGTGACGGGTGCGCGCGAGCAGGATCACGGGCACGAGCCCGGCCAGCACGATCGCGAGCGCGGCGACCGCGCCTTCCTCATAGGTGCCGCGCGCGGCTTCCGCATACAGCCAGGTCGCGAGCGTGTCGAAATTCAGCGGGCGCAGCAGCAGCGTCGCCGGCAGTTCCTTCATCGCGTCGACGAAGACGAGCAGGGCGCTCGTCGTGAGCGCGGGCCGCAAGAGCGGCAGGTGCACGCGGCGCAGCGTGCCGCCGGCCGTCTCGCCGAGCGAACGCGCGGCCTGTTCGAGCGACGGCGGAATGCGCGCGAGGCCGGCTTCGATGCTGCCGGCCGAGATCGCGAGAAAGCGCACGGTGTACGCGATCACGAGCGCGGCTGCCGAACCCATCAGCAGCAGCCCGTCGCGACCGAGTACCGCGCCGAGCAGCCGGTCGAGCGCCGCGAACGGGATCAGCAGGCCGATCGCGAGCACGGTGCCCGGCACCGCGTAACCGAGGCTCGCGATGCGTGCACACACGCGGGCCGGGCCCGTACGCGCGCTGTCGCGCTGCGCGCGTGCGGCCCATGCGACGACGAGCCCGCAGGCAAGTGTCGCGACGGTCGCGGCGGCCGCGATCGTCAGCGTGTTCGCGAGCCCGGTCAGCAATGGCGCGGACACGCCGCCAACGAGATGCAGCCGCTTGCCGGTCTCGACCGCGAGGTACGCAGCCGGCGCGCCGAACCCGAGCAGCACCGGCAGCCAGCCGAGCGCGGCGGCGCTCCACGCGGCCGTGCCCGTCAGCTTGCGCGGCGTGACGGCACGCATGCGCCGGCCGTGCGCGTAGCGCTGGCGGCGGCGTCCGTAGCGTTCGAGCACGATCATGCCGACGACGATCGCGAGCATCGCGAGCGCGATCTGCGCGGCGCCGGCGAGATCGGAGCGCGTGATCCACGTCGTGTAGACCGATACGGTCAACGTCTGGACGCCGAGGAATTCCGACGCGCCGATGTCGTTCAGCGTTTCGAGCAGCGCCAGGCTCACGCCGACCGCGATCGCGGGCCGCGCGAGCGGCACGACGACGCGCCAGAACGTCGCGATGCGTCCCGCGCCGAGCGCGCGCGCGGCTTCGAGCAGGCTCGCGGACTGCGTGACGAACATCGCGCGCGTGCTCAGGTACACGTACGGATACAGCACGAAGCCGAGCACGAAGATCGCGCCGGGCAGCGAACGCAGGTCGGGCAGGCGGAACTGGCGCGGGCTGTCGACGCCGAGCAGCCAGCGGATCGCCCCCTGCACGGGACCGATCGGGTGGAGCAGGTCGAGATACGCGAATGCGACGATATAGGTGGGTACCGCGAGCGGCAGCAGCAGCGCCCAGGTCAGCATCCGGCGGCCGGGAAAGTCGTACGCGGTGACGAGCCATGCGCAGCCGGTGCCGACCACCGAGACGATCGCACCGACGCCCGCGAGCAGCAGCAGCGTGTTGGCGAGCGCCTGCGGCAGCACGAATGCGGCGAGATGCTTCCAGTGCGCGAGATCGGCGCCGAACGCGGCGGCGACCAGTACCGCGAGCGGCGCCGCGACCGCCGCGGCGATCGCGACGGCCGCGCCGAGCCAGAGGCTGCCCGCGCGCGCACGGAACGGCCGGCGGCGCGCGCGGACGAACGATGCATCAGTTGTCAAAGCCGACCTTGTCGACGAGCTGGCTGGCCGCCTTGCGGTGCTTCGCGATGTCGGTCAGCGGCAGCGGATCGACCTTCAGCGTGCCGAAGCTCGCGATCACCGGATCGAGCTTCACGTTCGCGCGCACCGGATATTCGTAGTTCGCCTGTGCATACAACGCCTGCGCGTCCGGCGACACGAGATACTCGAGCAGTTTCACCGCGTTGGCCTTGTGCGCCGCGTGCTTCGCGACCGTCGCGCCGCTGATGTTCACGTGCGTGCCGCCGCTCTTCGCGTTCGCGAACGTCGGCCGCACGACCTTGATCGCGTCGCCCCACTTGCGCGCGTCGGTGCCGGCTTCCGCGTTCTTCATGTGACCGACGTAGTACGCGTTCGCGAGGCCGACGTCGCAGATGCCGCCGAGAATGTCGCGCGCGACGTCGCGGTCGCCGCCCGTCGCCTTGCGCGCGAGGTTCGCCTTCACGCCGCGCAGCCATTTTTCGGTCGCGGCTTCGCCGTCGTGCGCGATCATCGCCGCGACGAGTGCCGTGTTGTACGGATGCTGGCCCGAGCGGATGCAGACTTTGCCCTTCCATTTCGGATCGGCGAGATCCTCGTAGCGGAATGCATCGACCTTCAGGTCCTTCTCCACATACAGCACGCGATCGCGCAGCGACAGCGCGTACCAGTCACCCTGCGCGCCGCGCAGGTTCGCGGGAATCGCTTCGTCGAGCACCTTCGAGCGCACCGGCTGCGAGAGTCCGCCGTCGACGAGGTCGAGCAGGTTGCCGATGTCGACCGTCATCAGCACGTCGGCTGGCGACTGCGCGCCTTCCGCCTTCACGCGCTCGAGCAGGCCGTCCTTCACGAACACCGTGTTGACCTTGACGCCGCTCTGCTTCGTGAACGCGTCGATCAACGGCTGGATCAGCTTCGGCTCGCGGGTGGTGTACAGGCTCACTTCCTCGGCCGCGTGGGCCAGCGGCGCGAACGCGGCGGCGGCAAGGGCGAGGGCGCCGGCGAGCGGCAGCAGGCGGGTGCGCGGGTTCGACATGGAGACTCCGGTGAGGCAGGCGGACGAAGAGGCGTTCCGGGGCGTGCCTGCCGCCTGGGCGACCCGAAACATTACAAAGCGAAAGATTTCTGATTCTAGATCGGAATGGGAATGATTATCAAATGAAAGGTATCGGGAAGTCGCGGGAAAGGTGGGGGAGAGGGCGCGCAACGGGGCGTCGCAGCGCGGGCGCAAGCGCGTAGAATGCCCGCTTCAATGAATTCGACGGAGCCGCACCGACCATGAACGATCAGCGCAAGAAGAACCCTGTCCGCAACGTGAGCATCCTGATCGTCGTGGCGGTGCTGCTCGTGATCGGGACGATCCTCTACAACGCGATCTCGCAGAAGCGCGCGTACGACGAGGCCCATCCGGCCGAGGCCGCGAGCGCGAGCGCCGCGTCACACTGACGCCGGCACGGCGAGCATGATCGCTGCGGCCCGGCTGATCGGGGCGCAAGCGACGTGCGGAAACGGCGGGAGGCGCAGAAGGAGCGGCGGGCGACGCGCGATATCTCGCGTCGCGCCGGGACAGACACGGGCGCCGGACCCGGCGCGCCGCATGGAAAGATCAGTCGTGCGTCAACGTGACGCAGGCGCGAACTTCGGACGGACCCGCGCGTAGAACACGGCCGCGAGCAGCACGAGCCATGCCGCGCCGACGTAGAGCGCGACGCGCGTGTCTTCGAACCAGCCGAGCATCACGATCACGAAACCCATGAACGCGATCGTCAGCGCAGGCGCGACGGGCCACAGCGGCACCTTGAACTTCAGCGCGGCGACTTCCGCGCGCGACAGGCGACGGCGCATCGCGACCTGCGACAGCAGGATCATCAGCCACACCCAAACGGTCGCGAACGTCGCGATCGCCGCGACCACCAGGAACACGTCCTTCGGCATCAGGTAGTTGAGCAGCACGCCGACCAGCAGCGCGCCGGCCATCACGAGCACCGTGACCCACGGCACGCCGTGCCGCGACGTCGTCATCAGCACGCGCGGCGCCTGGCCCTGCCGCGCCATCCCGAACATCATCCGGCCCGCGCCGAAGATATCGCTGTTGATCGCCGAGATCGCCGCGCTGATCACCACGAGGTTGAGGATCGTCGCGGCCGACTTTACGCCGAGCGCCGAGAAGATCTGCACGAACGGGCTGCCGTCGCCGCCGACGCCGGTCCACGGGCTGATCGACATCAGCACGACCATCGTCAGCACGTAGAACAGCAGGATGCGCGCGGGCACCGCGTTGATCGCGCGCGGAATCACGCGCTCCGGATTCTTCGCCTCGCCGGCGCTCATCCCGATCACCTCGATGCCGCCGTACGCAAAGATCACCACCGACAGCGACGCGATCAGCCCGCCGATCCCGTTCGGGAAGAAGCCGCCATGGTTCCACAGGTTCGCGAACGTCGGCACGTCGGCCGAATGGCCGAAGTGCATGCCGGTCAGCAGGATCGCGACGCCGCCGCCGATCATCGCGACGATCGCGCCGACCTTGATGATCGACAGCCAGAATTCGAGCTCGCCGAACACCTTCACGTGGCACAGGTTCAGCCCGCAGATGACCGCGACGACGCCGAGCACCCAGATCCATTGCGGGACATCCGGAAACCAGAAGCCCATGTAGATGCCGAACGCGGTGATGTCGGCGATCGCGACGATCACCATTTCGAGCGTGTAGGTCCAGCCGGTGACGAAGCCCGCGAACGGGCCCAGATTTTCGGTCGCGTAGTGGCCGAACGAGCCGGCGACGGGCTCGCGCACGGCCATCTCGCCGAGTGCGCGCATCACCATGTAGACAGCGGCGCCGCCCAGGATGTAGGCCAGGATTACCGCCGGGCCCGCGAGCTGGATCGCGGACGCCGAACCATAGAACAGGCCGGTGCCGATCGCCGAACCCAGCGCGAGAAAGCGGATGTGCCGCGCGCTCAGATGGCGTTGCAAGTTTTTCATCGAGTCTCCGATATCGTTATGCGACGGACCGGGCGAGCGAGGCCGGTCCGGTTGGCTTAAGTTGTCTATACAACTTAAATGTGAACGAATGATAACAAGCTGGGCCATGGGACCGGAATCGGGTATTCCCTGACTGGCGCAACCGGCGGAATCGGGAATGAGGCCAGCGCGCGGCGTGCGCACGGGCTGTGTGAGGCGGGCGGGTCATGCTTCGGGAGGGTATTGCGAGCGCAGGGAGGGCTGCCGGCCGGCCCGCTTGCGTGTGCGGGCCGGCGGCGGGACAACGTCATGCGGTCATGCGGTCATGTAATGCGGTCATGTAGTTACGCAGTCATGCGGGCAGGCGGATAACGCTCGCGTCCTTGCGGATCAGCAGCGACGACGCGAGCATCTGCTTGCACTGGTGCGCGAGGACCTTCAGGTCGTGCGTGAGATCGGCACCCACCGCGTCGGATTTCTCCGCGGACACGACCATCGCGTCGAGGTCGCGCGTGATCTGCTTCGTTGCATCGAGCTGGTCGGCCGGCGGCGGATCGCCGGCTTCCGCTTTCTCGAGGTTCTCCAGCACGGCGGACAGGCCGCGGTGCAGCGCGTCGTCGTGGACGAAGTTCTCGTCTGCCGCACATGCGCTGCGGATCAGCGGCGCGGCGGCGGTGATCTGCGCGCCGAGCACGTGCGTCTGCACGAGCAGGTCGTTCAGCTCCGGCACGAAGCGCTGGTGCGCCTTCGGCTCGATCATCATCCGCTGGAACGCCTGACCGAGGTTCGCGAACGCGATGTGCACGTCCTTGCGCGCGAGGCGGTAGCGGTAGTCGTCGTCGAGGGTAGTGGCAGGCGCTTCGATCGCCGCGGCGACGCCCGGCACGACTGCCGCGCCGTCGGCGGCCGGCACGGGCGGCGGCGATGCGCCGCGCCCGGCGCGCCACGCGGCCTCGAAATACTTGCGGGTCGACGTCAGCATGTCGGTGACGAGCTTGCCCATCAGCCGGTATTCCCAGTACGGGAACAGGCGGCTCGCGGCGATCGCGATCATGCACCCGACCACGGTGTCGATCGCGCGCTCGCCGATGATCCGCATGCTGCCCGGCGCGAGCAGGTGGAACATCAGCAGCACGTACGACGACGTGAACACGACGCTCGCCGCGTAGTTGAACAGCAGCAGGCTGTAGCTCATCACCATCGACCCGAACATGATCGCGATCAGCAGGTGCGGCTCCTTCACCGTGTAGATCAGCGCGATGCTCGCCGCGCAGCCGATCAGCGTGCCGACGATACGCTGCGCGTTGCGCTGCTTGGTCAGCGAGTAGCCGGGCTTCAGGATGATGATGGTCGTCATCACGATCCAGTACGCGTTCGTGAGCGGCAGCAGCCGGCCGAGCCAGAAGGCGACCGCCACCGCGATCGTCACGCGCAGCGCGTGGCGGAAGCTCGGCGAGCGCATGTTCAGGTTGGAGAAGATCAGGAGCGGCGACATCCGGCGCCGCTGCAGGAAGCGCGTGAGCGCCTTGTCGATCTTCAGTTCGGTTTGCTGCGGATCGGCATGACCCGACAGGTTGCGGCGCATCCGGTCGATGAGGCGCGTCGCGCTCCAGATGCGCCGGAACGTCGCGAGCACGGCCGCGTACGCCTCCGCATTGCTGGCCGGGAAGTTCTTCTTGCGCATCAGCTCGATCTCGTACTCGATCGCGCGCAGTTCGGCCTTCACGCTGATCCGCGAATGCGGCGCGCGGTTCTCGAGCACCGCGAGGCCGATCTCCTCGAGATCGGCGGCCGCCTTGCGGATCAGATCGCGATAGAAAATGATCAGGTCCGAGCCGCCGAACGTGTTGCGCACGAGCGGGTAGTCGGTGTGCGCGCCGACGAACAGCTCGTGCAGGTCGACGCTGTTGATGAACAGGTTGTACATCGTCGTGCGGCCGGGATCGAGCTTGCCGCGGCGCAGCTTCGGCAGGTTGCGCAGCACGATGTCGCGCGCGGTTTCCTGCGTTTCGACCGCGGTGATCTGCTTCGCGACCAGATTGCGGTAGCACTCGTCGAGATCGGCGTCGAGATCGTAGAACTGCGCGCGCGCGAGCAGGTAGTCGGCGCACGCGAACAGGCTTTCGGCGAGCGCCTGCTGCTCGATCCGGCGCGCCTGCCATTGCGACACGAACGTCGCCCAGTACGTGTACCAGAGGCCGCCTGCGAGAATCCAGCCCGCGTTGATGAACGCCTGCAGCGGCGTGAACTTCTCCTCGAGCGTCATCACCATCATGAACAGCGTCGCGAAACTGATCTGCGGCCAGCGGTTGCCGTAGACGACGATCAACGACAGCACGAACGTGAGCGGCACGATCGTCAGCCACAACGCGAAGATGTTCGGCGTGGCGAGGCCGGTCGCGAGCGCGGCCAGGAAGCCGATCACGCTGCACGCAAGCATTTCGTTGTGCTTGTACTTCAGCGGGCCCGGCATGTCGACGACGCACGCGCCGAGCGCACCCGTCGAGATCGTGAAGCCGAGCTCCCGGTTGTGAAACACGATCAGGCACAGCACGGCCGGCAGCGACACGCCAACCGCGATCCGCAGGCCGCCGAAAAAGTACTGGCTGTAGAAAAACTTTCTGATTTCGACCGAATAGCGCATCGATGGGCTGAATGACAGACGAAGACGCCCGGGGCGGCGTATTGACTGGCGACGAGTCTATCGTATTTCGCGGTCCGCAAAACCTGGCCGTTCGGACGAGGTTCGCCGCGACGCCCCTTTTGCTATCCTTGGTGCTCCTGTTCGCGCGGCCCGGCCGGCGCGAGGCTTTGATACCCGTTTCATGCTCCATCTCTTCTATTCGAACCGTCACGAAACGCTGGCCGACGCGCTGCTCGAGGACCTGGCCGCGTTCCCGGCCCGCAACGGCCCGTGGGCGCCACAACAGGTCATCGTGCCGAGCGCGGCGCTGCGCCGCCGTCTCGAGCTCGACATCGCCGCGCGCCACGGCGTGTGCGCGAACGTCGAGTTCACGTATCTCGCGCAATGGCTGTGGGCGCAGATCGGCCGCGTGCTGGCGGTGCCTGCGCGTTCGCCGTTCGCACCCGATCGCCTCGTGTGGCGCTGCTACCGGTTGTTCGCGCAGGCCGCGGGCGGCGCGCCGTGGCTCGCGTCGCCCCGGCTGGCCGCGTATCTGTCCGCATCCGACGACGCGATGCGCTACGAGCTCGCGCAGCGCGTCGCGGCTGTGCTCGATCACTACCTGACCTATCGGCCCGAATGGCTGGCAGCTTGGCAGGCCGGCGAGTCGGTGCTTGCGGGCGGCGCCGCGCCGCGCGGGATCAGCGATGCCGCGCGCGACGACGAACACTGGCAGGCCGCGCTGTGGCGCGCGCTGCTCGCGGAACTGAGCGACAGCGGCACGCCGCCCGCGCATCGCTTCCTCGTGGAGGCGCGCAACCTCGATCCCGAGACCGTCGCGCGCGCCGATTGGCCGGAATCGGTCAGCGTGTTCGCGCTGCCGACGATGCCACCGCTGCACGTTGCGCTGCTGCGCGAGCTGTCGCGCTGGATCGACGTGCGCGTCTATGCGCTCAATCCGTGCCGCGAATTCTGGTTCGACATCGTCACGGCCGCACATGCGGAAGCGCTCGATGCAGCCGGCCGGCTCGACTTCCAGGAAGTCGGCCATCCGCTGCTCGCGGAGTGGGGCCGGCAGACGCAGGCGCAGCTGCACATGCTGCACGAACTGACTGAAAGCGCTGCGTCGGGCGACGCGTCGCGTTTCGTCGGAAATCCCGCACCGACCTGGCTCGCGCGCGTGCAGAACGCGATCCTCGACCTGCAGCCGGAAGCCGACCTCGGCGACGCGCCGGCCGAGCGCGGGATCGAGGTGCACGTGTGCCACAGCCTCGCGCGCCAGCTCGAGGTGCTGCACGACCGCCTGCTCGCGTGGTTCGATGCCGATGCGACGCTGCAGCCGTCCGACGTGCTGGTGGCGGTAGCCGATCTCGCGGCGGCCGGGCCGCTGATCGATGCGGTGTTCGGCACGGCCGGCGCCGGCGGCGCGCGCGTGCCCTACCGGATCACCGGCCTGCCGCCGTCGCAGGCGAACCCGGTCGCGCGCGTGCTGCTCGAATGGCTCGCGCTGCCGGAACGGCAGGTCGGCGCACCGGAGCTGGTCGAATGGTTGCGCGTCGACGCGGTGGCGGCCCGTTACGGCATCGACGCAGCCGCGCTCGAGACGGTTCAGACCTGGCTCGCGGCCGCCGGCGCGCGGCGCGGGCTGTCGCCGATGGCGAGCGACGATGTGGCGGTGCCCGCGCCGCGCCATACGTTCTCCGATGCGCTCGCGCGGCTCTTCCTCGGCTATGCGATGCCCGAAGGCGCCGCACCGGTCGGTGCATGGCTGCCGATCGAGGCGGCCACCGGCAGCGAGGCCGAACTGCTCGGCCGGCTCGCGCGCTTCACCGACGATCTCGACGGCTTCGCGCGGCGGCTTGCCGACGCGCACACGCCGCGCGCATGGAGCGAACTGTTTGCCGATACGCTCGCGCGGTTCTTCGACTCCGGCGCCGCGTATGCCGATGCACTCGCAGGCGTGCGCGACGCGCTCGACGCGATGCTTGCCGCAATGACGGAAGGCGCGCCCGACGAGGCCTTGCCCGCGGCCGTCGTGCGCGCTGGGCTGGCAGCCGCGCTCGACGATCCGGCGCGCGGCGGGGTGCCGTGGGGCGGCGTCACGTTCTCGTCGCTGACGAGCTTGCGCGGGTTGCCGTACCGCGTCGTCTGCCTGCTCGGGATGGACGACGGCGTGCTGCCGAGCCTCGCGCGCGCGGACGAGTTCGACCTGATGGCCGTCCTGCCGAAGCTCGGCGACCGGCAGCGCCGCGACGACGAGCGCAACCTGTTCCTCGACCTGCTGCTCGCCGCGCGCGATCGGCTGATGATTGCGTATACGGGGCGCAGCATTCGCGACAACGCGCCGTTGCCGCCCGCGGCGCTCGTCGACGAACTGCTCGACCATCTCGCGCTCGTCACGGCCGGCGCGGACGCAGCGCCAGATGCGGTCGATGCCGCGCGGCGCGGGTTCATCGTCGAGCATCCGCTGCAACCGTTCGCGGCCGAGTATTTCCGGCACGGCAGCGAACTGGTTTCCTACGATGCCGAACGCGCGACGCTCGCGTCGCTGCTGGCGGCCGAAGCCGCGCGCGATGCGACGCGCGAGCAGCCGTTCTTCGCGCAGCCGCTGCCGGCCGAGCCGGTCGAGCCCGTCGCGTTCAGCGAATTCGACCGTTTCTGGCGGCATCCGGCCCGCGCGCTGCTGCGCGCGCGGCTCGGCATCGTGTTGTCCGATGCGCAGGCCGAACTGCTCGACACGGAGCCGTTCGCACTCGATTTCGCTGGCAGCGACGCGCTCGCCGAGCGCGTGCTGCCGCTCCTGATCGAATCGGATGAAGGCGGCGTGCACGATCATGCGCTGCGCATCGCGGACGCCAGCCCGGAATTGCCCGGCGGCGCGACGGGCGCTGTCTGGCGGGACCAGGCGCTCGGCTCGATGACGCAGCTTGCGTCGAACGTGCGCCGTGCGCTGGCCGGCGGCATGGAACGGCGGCCGTTCACGCTCTCGATCGCGCCCGCATGGCCCGACACCGACCAGGCGCTGTTCGGCGCAGATGACGCGATGCTGTCGGCCGATGCGGTGAGTGCACCGCTCGAACTGTACGGTACGCTGAACCGGCTGACGCCGGCGGGCCAGATCATCTATCGCTATGCACGGCCGAGCGCGCGTGACTACCTGTCTGCCTGGCTTGCGCACGTCGTCTACTGCGCGGTGGAGCCCGGCGGCCCGCGCCGCACGCTGTGGTTCGGCAGCGGCGGTGCCTTCGAACTCACGCCGGTCGCCGCACCGCTCGAGCGTCTCGCGCCGCTCGCCGCGCTGTTTCGCGCGGGGCGGCGCATGCCGCTGCGGTTTTTCCCGCGCAGCGCATGGGCGCGCATTTCCGACGGCGAGGCGAAGGCCGCGAGCGTGTGGATCAACGAGCGCGTGGTGAGCGAAGCCGACGATCCGGCCATCGCGATTGCATGGCGCGGCGCACATCCGTCGCTCGACGAGCCATTCGGCACACTCGCACGGCTCGTATTCGAGCCGATGCTGGAACACCTGAAGGAGGTCGCATGAGCGCCGCATCCCAGCCGCAGGCGGCGCTCGAACTCGACGTATTCGCGTGCCCGCTCGACGGCGTCAACCAGATCGAGGCATCGGCTGGTACCGGCAAGACGTGGAACATCTGCGCGCTGTACGTGCGCCTGCTGCTCGAAAAGGATCTCGGCGCGGACGAAATCCTCGTCGTGACCTTCACGAAGGCGGCGACGGCCGAGCTGCATGAGCGTATTCGCGGTCGGCTCGCGCAGCTTGCGCATGCGCTCGATACCGGCGACGATGGCGGCGATCCATTCGTCGCGCGTCTGCTCGAGACGACGCTCGGTGAAGCCGGCTTGCTCGACCCCGAGACTGCGGCGAAGCGGATCCGGCGCGCGCTGCGCGCGTTTGACCAGGCCGCGATCCATACGATCCACGCGTTCTGCCAGCGCGCGCTGCAGGAGGCACCGTTCGCGGCCGCGATGCCGTTCGCATTCGACATGCAGACCGACGATGCGGCGCTGCGTTTCGAGCTCGCGGCGGACTTCTGGCGCACGCGCGTCGAACCGATGGCCGCACGCTGGCCCGGCTTTGCAACATGGCTCGTCGATTCGGGCGCAGGCCCGGCCGCGCTCGACGCGCAGCTCGCGCGCCGGCTGAAGAAGCCGCTCGCCGCGCTGCGTTGGGATGGTGTGGCCGAACCGGACGAATCGGCCGAGGCTGCTGCGATTGCGTGCTTCGAAGCGGCCGCGCGGATGTGGGCCGGCGAGCGCGATGCGATCGACGCGTTGCTACGTACCGCACAGCCCGCGCTCAACCAGCGCTCGCACAAGCCCGACGCGGTGGCCGATGCGCTCGGCGCGTGGGCCGCGCATTTCGCGCAGGGCGATGCGACGGCTGCGCTGCCGAAGGCAGCGCTCAAGCTCACGCGCGCCGCGCTCGTGAAGGCAACGAAAAAAGGCGGCGCGACCCCCGAGCACGCGTTCTTCGACGTGGCCGACGCGCTCGAAGCGGCGGTGGCCGCGGCCGAGGCCGCGCAGCGCGCGCGCTGGCTCGCGCTGATCGCCGACTGGCTCGACACCGCGCCAGGCGAGCTGGCCGAACGCAAGCGTACGCGCCGCGTCGTGTCGTTCGACGACCTGCTCGCGAACCTGTATCACGCGCTACACGCGCACCCGTGGCTCGCCGAGACGCTGCGCGCGCGTTATCCGGCCGCGCTGATCGACGAATTCCAGGATACCGATCCGCTGCAGTTCGCGATCTTCGACCGGATCTTCGCGCCGGGCGGGCCGCTCTTTCTCGTCGGTGATCCGAAGCAGGCGATCTACAGCTTCCGCGCGGCGGATTTGCATACCTATCTCGCTGCACGGGCAAGCGCGAGCGCGTGCTATACGCTCGCGGTCAACCAGCGCTCGACGCCGGCGATCGTCGACGCGTGCAACCGCTTCTTCATGTCGAACCCGCGCGCGTTCGTGCTCGACGGGCTCGACTATTACGCGGTGCGAGCCGGCACGCGCGTGCGTGCTCCGTTCGTCGACGAAACCGATCCTGGCCCATGCGGCGATTTCCGGATCTGGGCGCTGCCAGGCGGCGACGGCATGCTGCTCAAGCGCGACGCGCAGGCGCAGGCCGCGCAGGCATGCGCGGCCGAGATTGCCCGGCTGATGCGCGGCGCGCGCGAAGGGTATGTGCGGCTCGGCGATACGCCGCTGTCGCCGGGCGACATCGCGGTGCTGGTGCAGACGCACCGGCAGGGCAGTCTCGTGAAGCGCGTGCTCGCCACGTGGGGCATCGGCAGCGTCGAGCTCGCGCAGGCGTCGGTGTTTTCGACCGGGGATGCGGAGCAGCTCGAGCGTGTGCTGGCGGCGATCGATGCGCCGGGCGACCTGCGGCGCCTGCGCGCGGCGCTGGCAGCCGACTGGTTCGGCCTCGATGCGGGTGCGTTGTGGCGGATGGAGCAGGGCGACGGCGACGCATCGCGCGAAGCGGCGGACAGCGCGGACGCGATGAGCTGGGTCGAGCGCTTCTCACGCTATCGGCTGTTGTGGCGCGAACGCGGCTTCGCGGTGATGTGGCGTACGTTCACGCGCGAGCTGCGCATCGCCGAGCGGCTGATGGCCGGCGCGGACGGCGAGCGCCGCGTAACCGACCTCAACCATCTGGCCGAACTGACGCAGGCGCGCGCGTCCGCGCAGCCGGGCATCGCGCCGACGCTGCGTTGGCTTGCCGCGCAACGGCTCGACGGCGGCGGCGAGGAAGCGCAGCTGCGTCTCGAGTCCGATCGCAACCTCGTGCAGATCGTGACCGTGCACAAGTCGAAGGGTCTCGAATACGCGGTCGTGTTCTGTCCGTTCCTGAACGACGGCGGGCTGCGCGAGCCGCCCGCGTCGGGGTTGCCGGACGCGCGCGAGTATCACGACGACGTGGGCGACGCCGTGCTGCATTACGGGTGCGACGACGAAGCCGCCGCGCATGCCACGCGCCAGGCGCTGCGCGAGCAGGCGGCGGAACGCGCGCGGCTCGTCTACGTGGCGCTCACGCGCGCGGTCTATCGGTGCTATCTCGTCGCCGGGCCTTATCTGTCGTCGCGCTCGACCCGCGAGGCGCGGCGCAGCGTGCTGAACTGGCTCGTGGCCGGCGCCGGCCAGTCGTTCGACGCGTGGCTCGACGAGCCGCCCGACGAAGCGGTGCTCGACGCTGCGTGGCAAGCGCTGGCCGGTGGCCCCGTGAGCGTTGCACCATTGCCGATGCCGGCGCGTCGCGAACGGCTCGCGGCCGGCCACGATGCATCGCAGACGCTCGCGGCACGCCATGCGACGCGCGTGTTGCGCGACGCGTGGCGGATGGCGAGCTTCAGTTCGCTGACGGCGTCGATGGCGCGCGAGGAAGCGGGCGTCGCGCTCGTGCCGGACGACGAACTGCGGCCCGATCACGATGCGCTTGCCGCCGTGGCACCGGACGGCGCGGCCGTCCTGGCCGACACGGTCGCCGCCGAGCCTCCGGACGACGACATCCTCGTGTTTCCGCGCGGCGCTGCAGCAGGCGAGTGCCTGCACCGCTTGTTCGAACTCAGCCGCTTCACGGAGCCCGATTCATGGCGCCAGGCCGCGCTCGGCGCGCTGCATGACCGGCCGGTCGAGGCCGAGCCCGAGCTCGCGACGCGCCTGCCGGCGATGATGGCGCGGCTCGTTGACGATGTCGTGCGTACGGAACTCGTGCCGGGCATGCGGTTGGCGGATCTCGATCCCGCCAAGCGGCTCGATGAAATGGGTTTCCTGTTCCCGGCGCCGTCGCTCGAGTTGGGCGCGCTGCGCCGGCTGCTGGTCGCGCACGGTTATCCTGACGTTGCGCTCGACACGGGCATGCTCGCCGGCTTCATCAAGGGTTTCATCGACATGATCGTCGAACACGACGGCCGGTTCTGGATCGTCGACTGGAAGTCGAACCATCTCGGCAATACGCCGGATGCCTACGGCCCGCGCGCGCTCGACGTCGCGATGGCCGATCACGCGTATCACCTGCAGGCGCTGCTCTATACGGTTGCGCTGCATCGTTATCTGCGCGGGCGGCTGCCGGACTACGACTACGACACGCATATGGCGGGCTACCTGTACCTGTTCGTTCGCGGCGTGCGCCCGGGCTGGCGCAGCGGTGGCGAACCGGCCGGCGTGCATGCGCGGCGGCCCGCGCGCGAACTCGTCGACGCACTCGACCGGATGATGGAAGGGGGCCGCGTATGAATGCGTCCGACGATACGCTCGAATTCACCGGCGGCCTCGTCGCACGCCTGCCCGAGCCCGCGGATTTCGGCATCGCGCTCGCGGAAGGATTCGCGCGGCGCATCGGCGACCTGTCGCGCCGCGCGGGTGCGCCGGCCGCGGCCGCGCGCTGGGCGGCGCGTGCCGCGTTCGCGACGAGCCGGGCGACCGCGGGCGGTCATGTGTGCGTGTCGCTCGGCGCGCTCGCGCAGCGCTACGAAGAACCGGTCGACGACGTGCGCGCCGCGCTTGCCGCGAGCGGCGTGGTGGCGTTCGGCACGCTCGCGCGCGGCGACGAGCGGCCGCTGATCGTTGACCGGCACAACCATCTGTATCTGTCGCGCTATTTCGACTACGAACGGCGGCTCGCCGATGCGCTCGTCGCGCAGGCCGGCGTCACCGTGCCAGGCGACGCGCTGTCGCCCGACCGGTTGCGCGACAGTCTCGCGCGTTATTTCGGGCCCGCGACGGGCGAAGTGGACTGGCAGCGCGTCGCGGCGATCGTTGCGCTGACCGGACGCGTGACGATCGTCAGCGGCGGCCCAGGCACCGGCAAGACGACGACCGTCGTGGGCGTGCTGGCTTGTCTGCTCGATGCGCATCCGGGGCTGCGCATCGCGCTGGCGGCACCGACCGGCAAGGCCGCGCAGCGGATGCAGGAAGCGCTGCATGCGCGGGCGGGCGACCTGCCGCCGGAACTTGCCGCGCGCCTGCCCGATACGTCGTACACGCTGCATCGCCTACTGGGCGGCGGCGGAGCGGCGGGCTTCCGCCATCATCGCGACAATCCGTTGCCGTACGACCTGATCGTCGTCGACGAGGCGTCGATGATCGACGTCGCGCTCGCCGCGCATCTGCTCGATGCGCTTGCGCCCGGCGCCCGGCTCGTGCTGCTCGGCGACAAGGATCAGTTGGCCGCAGTCGAGGCCGGCGCGGTATTCGCCGAACTCAGCGCCCGGCCGACGTTTACCGCCGCCGCACGCACGCGCATCGCGGATGCGCTCGGGATCGACGAAGCGGCTTTCGTCGCGGCGTTGCCGGTGCCGGACGGCGAGGCGGCCGAGAGGGTTGCCGCGCCAGCTCCAGCTCCGGCTCCGGCATCCGCCCCGTTGTCGGCGACCGCTGCGCGCAAGCCGTCGGCGCGGCGGAACGTGGATACGCGCCAGGCGTCGCTGTTCGACGACGACCCGCAGGACGAAGCGGCGTCCGCTGCCGATGTCGCGCCGCCGGCCGCTTCGTTGCCGCCTGCGGCACCCGCACCGACCGGCATCGATAGCGCCAGCGCGGCAGCCGATCCCGCATGGATCGAGGCCGGCGAACTCGCGTGGCTCGACGCGGTCGAGCTCGTACCGTTCGGCCCTGCCGATGCGACGGGTTCGACGCTTGCGTCGACTAGCGCAACGCGAGCCGACGGCATCGCCGTCGCGTCGCCCGCACCCGCACCGCTCGCCGACTGCGTCGTATGGCTCGAACGCAATTACCGTTTCGGTCTCGATTCGCCGATCGGCCGCCTGTCGCTCGCGATCCGCCGCGGCGACGTGCAGGCCGCGCTCGATGCGTTGCCGATGGACGATACCGCTGCCGCGTCGTTTCATGACGACGCGGGCGATACGCTTGCTGCATCGACGGTCGTGCGGCTCGCGCATCGGTTCGGCGCGTACCTTGATGCCTTGCGCACCGCGTTGTCCGAGCCGGTGCCCGATCCGCTGCCCTTGTTCGATGCGCTCAACCGCTTCCGGATCCTGTGCGCGACGCGCACGGGCTCGCGCGGCGCCGAGCACGTCAATGCGCTGGTGGCCACGCACGTGCGACATGCCGCGCGCGTGCCGCTCGCGGTCGGCGCACACTGGTTCACCGGGCGGCCCATCATGGTGACGCGCAACGATTATGCGTTCGGGCTGTTCAATGGAGACATCGGCATCGCGTTGCCGGACGCGAACGGCGTGCTGCGCGTGTGGTTCCGGCGCGCGGACGGCACCGCGCGCGCCGTGTCGCCGGCCGCGCTGCCGCCGCACGAAACGGCGTTCGCGCTGACGGTCCACAAATCGCAGGGCTCCGAATTCGACGAGGCCGCGCTGGTGCTGCCGGCGTCGTTCGGGCGCGTGCTCACGCGCGAGCTCGTCTATACCGCCGTTACGCGCGCACGCACGCGCGTGCAGGTGATCGGCCCGCGACGCGTGCTGGCGCAGGCGGTCGCGACGCGCACACAACGCGATTCGGGGCTGGCGGCCCGCGTCGACGAGGCGCTCGCGCGGCGAAGCAAGGAGACGTCGCGATGATGATCCGCTACACGCTCGATCCGGCCGAAGTCGAATGGACCGCCGTGCGCGCCCAGGGCGCCGGCGGGCAGAACGTCAACAAGGTGTCGAGCGCGATTCACCTGCGCTTCGACATCCGCGCGTCGTCGCTGCCGCCCGTCATCAAGGAGCGGCTCCTCGCGCTGTCCGACCAGCGCATCACGCGCGACGGCATCGTCGTGATCAAGTCGCAGGAATACCGCACCCAGGAGAAGAACCGCGAGGCAGCGCTCGCGCGGCTCGATGCGTTGATCGGCAGCGTCGCGTTCACGCCGCGTGCGCGTGTCGCGACACGGCCGACGCGCGCATCGAAGGAGCGGCGGCTCGAACACAAGTCGCGGCGCAGCATGGTGAAGTCGGGAAGAGGCAAGGTGATCGACTGACGAAAGGCCGAACCGGCCAGGGCGGCGGGCGGATCCGTACCGCCCGCGCTCGCTACCGCATCACGGTGCCCGCGCTGTCGAGCACGAAGTCGACGCAGAACACGACGAGGCGACTTTGCGCGCGAATCGCGACGGCGGCCGTATAGCAGTCGCGGCCTTCGGTCAGCGAGAAGTGCGGGCCCATCAGCGCGACGCGTCCCGGCGCCGCGATCGCGCGCTGGAAGTACGGACGCCGCGACCAGTTGCTGTGCGTCTCCGGGAACAGCGGCGCGAGCCGTGCGCCGCTCGCCTGGCCGTCGTCGGGGCGCGCGCCGATCGACGGCAGGAACTGTTCGCCGATTTCGTCCGTCACGAACACGCGGCGCGCGGCCGGCACCGCGAATACGCGCTGCGCGGCGTCGTTCAGATTGCCGCTCGCGGAAAACGCGGCCGCGCCGGCGAGCACGAGCCGCTCGATCGCGTCGAAGCCCGGCTGCTCGGCGACCGCCGGTGTATGCCGCTGCGCGATGAATCGTTGCCACGCGGCGTCGAGCATTGCGGGCGCCGCTGCGCTCGCATATGCGATCGACGCATCGGGCTGGCCGAACTGGAAGCCCTGGACGAAATCGATATCGGCCTCCATCAGCGCCTGCAGCGCATCGTCGCTTTCGACGCCCTCGGCGAGCACCATCGCGCCGGCCTGGTGGAGCATCGATACCAGGTGATGCATGATGCGGCGATCGTCGGCCGACGAGTTCGCGCGCTCGACGAGCGATCGATCGAGCTTGACGATATCGGGCCGGGTGCGCCACACGCGGTCGAAATTCGAGAATCCGGTGCCGAAGTCGTCGATCGCGATCAGGAAGTCGCGATGCTGGATCATGTCGATCGTGCGGGCGAGCGCGGCTTCGTCGCGCGCCGGTTGCTCGACAACTTCCAGCACGATGCGGTTCGGCGGCAGTGCGAAATGCCGGCACAGTGCCTCGACGAATTCACGCTGTACGAGGCCCGAATCGAGTACGCGCGGCGTCACATTCAGGAACAGCCAGCCGTCGCCGATACCTTGCGCAACGAAGTTGGCCGTGTGCAGGCAGCGGGCGAGCCGGTCGAGCAGCAGCGCATCGGCAGCAGCGCGCGTCCTGTCGAACAGCGCGACCGGCGACACCAGCGTGCCGTTCTCGTCCACGACGCGCAGCAGCGCTTCATAGCCGACCACGCGCTTGTGCGTGATCGACAGCACGGGTTGAAACACGCTGCGCAGCGTCGTGTCGCGATACGTGGCGATCCAGCCGCTGGGCGTCGGTGTCAGGCGTTCGAGCAGGGAATCGAGCGAGATGTCGCGGGCGGGCTTCATGTCAACGGTGCCCTGCGGCGATCGGGGGGGCGGTGTCGTGCCGCCACGCCGAAGCCGTCGCACGCGCAGGTGGACGCGAAAGAACGTGGAGCATCGTAACCGCCTTCTGCGGATGAGTGTTTCGAGTGTAACGGGATTAGCGCGGTGCGCGTATCAGGGTAACTCCAGACGCAAACGCTACACTGACGCGCGAGCGGGGCTGTCCGTCTGGAGCGTGCACCATGCAGCAGCAGTCGCCGACTGTCCACGCGGCGATAGCGCCGCGTGTGTCGCGCGCATTGCGTGCGACGAATGCGAGAAATTCGGAAAGCGGCGGAATGCCGGCGCCGCTGCGCAACCGTGCGCGATCATCGGCATCGGGTGAAGAACGACATGCTCCGGCACGCGCCGGTCGATGGGCGGCGTTCGAAGACCGAAGGCTGGCGGCCGGCGCTTCGCCGGCAACGGGCAACGGGCGGTCGTCGGCTGAGCGAGCCGCGTATGCCGCTCAGGCCGCCTCGCCGCCCCGTGGGCGGAGCCCGGGAATCCGCTTGATCACGCCGGTCGCAAGCGCGGTGCCGACGAGCACGATCGCGCAGCCTTCGATCATCACGACCGATACGTGTTCGCCGAGGAACAGTGCACCCCACAGCAGGCCGAACACCGGGATCACGAACGTCACGGTAATCGCGCGGGCCGGGCCGACGTGCGCGATCAGATAGAAGAAGATGAAATACGCGATGCCCGTACAGGCGATGCCGAGCGCGAGCACGGCCCCCCACGCATGCGTGCTGACGGCCGCCGCCGGCCACGTCGCGATCGCGAACGGCAGCAGCAGCACGGTCGAGCCGATCATGCTGCCGGTCGCGTTGACGAGCGGATCGACGCCGCTCAGCTTGCGCTTCGTATAGTTGGCCGCGATGCCGTACAACAGCGTCGCGCCGAGCGCCGCGGCGGCGGCCAGTGCGGTCGCGCTGGCGCCGGTGCTGCCGTGCGCGTTCGCGATCTGATCCCACACGAGCGTGAGCACGCCGGCAAAGCCGATCACGAGGCCGAGCGCGCGCGGTAGCGACAGCTTGTCCTTCAGCCACAGGTACGCGACGAGCGCGCCCCACAGCGGCGTCGTCGCATTGATCACCGAGGTCACGCCGGCGGACAGCGTCAGTTCGGCATAGGCGAACAGGCAGAATGGTGCGCCCGAGTTCAGTACGCCGACGACGAACAATGGCCACGCGTGCCGGCGCAGCCGCGCGCCGAGGTCGGCGGGCTTGAAGCGCGTCAGCGCGAGGCCCGTCAGGAACAGCGCGCCGATACCCACCCGCAGCGCCATCAGCGGCGCGACGCCGAATTCGGCAACGCCGATCCGGATGAACAGGAACGACGCGCCCCACAGGGCAGCGAGGACGGTCAGCAGAAGGGCGTTCTTGGGTGACATCGAGCGTGGCGGGCGAGGGGACGGGATGCGGTGAATCTTACACCGCGTTACCGCACCGTCGTTTCACGATCGGATGAAACGACAAGAAACGAGAACTCCGCCTGCCGCCGACGCGAACCGGCCGGATGGCCGGCACGGCCGCTCAATGATGGTGCCGGCCGCCGCGTCCGCCAAACCCGAAGTTCAGCGACAGCGCGGGGCCCCAATAACCCCCCCATGCCGGGGCATATGCAGGGGCCGGATAGTAGTACGCGGGGCCGGGGTCGACATACACGGGCGCGGGCTGTACCGGCGCCGCCGCGTAATAGCCGGACGGATAGTAGCCGTAAGGGTAATAACAGCCGGCGAGTGTCGCGCACGCGAGCGTCGCGGCGACGAGGGTCCTGTTCATGATGTCTCTCCGGCGGCGCCGGCAATCGGCAGATGCTTAAGCTTAGGCCGCATGGAGGCAACACGGTGCGCAAAACGGTAACGGATCATTTCGGGGCATCGCCCCGGAGCGCCCGGGCGACCGCTACCGCCAGATGCGAAAACGGCGCTTCCGCACCGCGGAAACGCCGTCTGGCCGAAACCGAAACGCGCCGCGCAGCGTGCGGCACGCGGGCGCCGGGCCGGCTTACTTGCCGACCTGGTTGCCGATGATGCCGCCCGCTGCCGCGCCGCCCAGCGTCGACAGCGCGTTACCGCCGATCGCCGCGCCGGCGACGCCGCCGACACCCGCCCCGATGGCCGTATCGCGCTGGCGCCGCGTCATCGAATCGCATGCCGACAGGCTTGCCACCGTTGCGACGAGCAGAGCGCATACCCCAAAACGCCGAATCGAGTAACTCATGATCATTGTCCTTGTGGTAGTGAATGGAGGACGCGCGACCGGCTGACGGCCACACACAACCCCAATCTACCCGCCGCCCCGAGGGGCTGCTGTAAGGACTTGTTAAGGCTCGGACGGTTTCGTAATCAATTGTTTCCCCTGCGCCAGCAGGCATGCGGGATGCGGCCGCGCGCGCAAAAAAGCCCGCTCGAAAGCGGGCTTCCTGCAGCGCGTCACGATGCGATCCGTTTGGCGGACCGCAGCGTTCGCTTACTGACGATGATAGATCTCGGCACCGGTCTTCACGAACTCGACCGCCTTGACTTCCATCCCCTTCTTCAGCGCCTCGGTTTCCGACACGCCCTGCTGCGCCGCGAATTCGCGCACGTCCTGCGTGATCTTCATCGAGCAGAAGTGCGGGCCGCACATCGAGCAGAAGTGCGCGACCTTTGCCGAATCCTTCGGCAGCGTCTCGTCGTGGAATTCGCGCGCCTTGTCCGGATCGAGGCCGATGTTGAACTGGTCTTCCCAGCGGAACTCGAAGCGCGCCTTCGACAACGCGTTGTCGCGCACCTGCGCGCCCGGGTGACCCTTGGCGAGGTCGGCCGCGTGCGCCGCGAGCTTGTACGTGATGATCCCTTCCTTCACGTCGTCCTTGTTCGGCAGCCCGAGGTGCTCCTTCGGCGTCACGTAGCACAGCATCGCGGTGCCGAACCAGCCGATCATCGCGGCGCCGATGCCCGACGTGATGTGATCGTAGCCCGGCGCGATGTCGGTGGTCAGCGGCCCGAGCGTGTAGAACGGCGCTTCCTTGCACCAGTCGAGCTGGAGATCCATGTTCTCCTTGATCAGCTGCATCGGCACGTGGCCGGGGCCTTCGATCATCACCTGCACGTCGTGCTTCCACGCGATCTGCGTGAGTTCGCCGAGCGTCTTCAGTTCGCCGAGCTGCGCTTCGTCGTTCGCGTCGTAGATCGAGCCGGGGCGCAGGCCGTCGCCGAGCGAGAAGCTCACGTCGTACGCCTTCATGATCTCGCAGATCTCTTCGAAGTGTTCGTACAGGAAGCTTTCCTTGTGATGCGCGAGGCACCACTTCGCCATGATCGAGCCGCCGCGCGACACGATGCCGGTCATCCGGTTCGCGGTGAGCGGCACGTACTGCAGGCGCACGCCCGCGTGGATCGTGAAGTAGTCGACGCCTTGCTCGGCCTGCTCGATCAGCGTGTCGCGGAAGATTTCCCAGGTCAGGTCCTCGGCCTTGCCGTTGACCTTTTCGAGCGCCTGGTAGATCGGCACCGTGCCGATCGGCACCGGGCTGTTGCGGATGATCCACTCGCGCGTTTCATGGATGTGCTTGCCGGTCGACAGGTCCATCACCGTATCGCCGCCCCAGCGGATCGCCCACGTCATCTTGTCGACTTCCTCGCCGATCGACGACGTGACGGCCGAGTTGCCGATGTTCGCGTTGATCTTCACGAGGAAGTTGCGGCCGATGATCATCGGCTCGGATTCCGGGTGGTTGATGTTCGCGGGGATGATCGCGCGGCCGCACGCTACTTCCGAGCGCACGAATTCCGGCGTGATCTCGGCCGGCGCGTTCGCGCCGAAAGCCGCTGCGCCGAACGCCTGGCCCGGGTGCTGGCGGCCCATCATCGCGGCGAGCTTCGCGCCGTTCGGGCCGCTCGCCTTCAGGCTCTCGAGGTACTCGGCGCGGCGCTGGTTCTCGCGGATCGCGATGTATTCCATTTCCGGCGTGATGATACCCTGGCGCGCATAGTGCATCTGCGTGACGTTCTTGCCGGCCTGTGCGCGGCGCGGGTTGCGGTGCAGGCCCGGGAACCGCAGGTCGGCGGTGGCCGGGTCGGCCGCGCGCTCGAGGCCGTACTGGCTCGACAGGCCGCCGAGCACTTCGGTGTCGCCGCGCGCTTCGATCCAGCCCTGACGCAGCGCGGCCAGGCCCGCGCGGATGTCGATCTTCGCGTCCGGATCGGTGTAGGGGCCCGACGTGTCGTACACGTAGATCGGCGGATTCTTCTCGCCGCCGAAGCCGGTCGGCGTGTCGGCCTGCGTGATTTCACGCATCGGTACGCGGATGTCGGGCTGCGAGCCGGTTACATAAACCTTGCGGGAATTCGGCAGCGGGGCGACGGCCGCGGCATCGACATGAGCGTCGGCGGACAGAAACTTCGGATTGGCGTTCATGCAATCTCCTGTGTGAGCGCCGGACACGCGCTTCGGCGCTTGCCCGGAGCCCTTGACGAATGTGGGGCTCGAGCTAAGCAGGAGACGAGGTTTGGTGAGGCGGCGGATTTCGTCAGAAGGATGGCGGTGAAATCCGTACGCTTCCCTGCGCTGGCATTATCCAGATCAGGTTCAAAGGGTATTTCTCACCCGCAATGCCGGTTGTTTGACCGAACGCATTGCAGGACCCCCGCGTTAGCAAGGGCACACGATACACCGGCTTCGCGGCGGTTTCAACCGGGGGCAGATCCGATGCGGCGGTGCAGCCGCAGCATCGCGGGCGGTGCGCGCGGCTGTCGCCCGGCCGCCAGCGCGCCCGCCGGGGCGAAGCGGTGCAGCATCGCGGCCGTTCGGTTCTGGCCGAAAGCGTCGGCTAAAAAAATTTTCAATACGGCTGTCATTTCCGGCGCACACGTCCGTCTATTCGGCTCCTTAAACCCATGTATCGGAGAAATGTCATGAAAAACGGAATCCTGGTCGCCTGTGTCGCCGCTATCGCGATGGTTGCCACGAGCGCTTATGCGCAGAACGACGCGATGTCGAAGGACGGCACGTCGATGTCGAAGGACGCGATGGGCCACGACGCGATGGCGAAGGACGGCGCGATGAAGAAGGGCGCCATGAAGAAGCATGCGATGAAGAAGGACGCGATGTCGCACGACGCGATGGGCAAGGCGATGTCGGGCGACAAAATGGCGCCGTCGAACTGACGCAGGCGGGCCGGTCGGGTGGTGCGTGCATCGCATCGCCCGACGTCTCGCATCGAGTGCGTTTGCATCATCCCCGCATCCTCTGAGGCTCCACCATGCAAACCGTTCCCGCCACCGGTCGCGACGCGGCGTCACCGCCCGCGCGCCCGATCCATCCGCCGTGGGTGCGCGTGAGTCACTGGCTCAACGCGCTCGCGGCCATCGTGATGGCGCTGTCCGGCTGGCGCATCTACGATGCGTCGCCGATCTATCCGCCGTTCGCGTTTCCTCACGGCATCACGCTCGGCGGCTGGCTGGGCGGTGCGCTGCAATGGCATTTCGCGGCGATGTGGCTGCTCGCCGCCAACGGGCTGTTCTACCTGGCGATGTCGATCGCGACCGGGCGCTTCGCGCGCATGCTGCTGCCGGTCACGCCGGCGTCCGTCTGGCGCGACCTGCGTGCCGCACTGCGCGGGCGGCTGTCGCATGACGACCTCGGCGTCTACAACGCGGTGCAGCGCGCTGCGTACCTGGTCGCGATCGCCGATCTCGTCGTGCTGGTGCTGTCGGGGCTCACGATCTGGAAGTCCGTGCAGTTTCCGCTGCTGCGCGACCTGTTCGGCGGCTACGACATGGCGCGCGCCGTGCATTTCTGGGCGATGTCGCTGCTGGTCGCATTCTTCGTCGTGCACGTCGCGATGGCGCTGCGCGTGCCGCGCTCGCTGCTCGCGATGCTGCGCGGGCGCTGACTCGCAGCGTGCGGACAAAAGGAAATCATCATGTCGGAATCCGAAAGCACACGCGACCGTTCGCGCTGGACGCTCGATCGCACGTCGCTTGAACTCGACGTGCGCCGCACGCTCGAGATGCCGTCGCGGCGGCTCTTCAATCGCCGCATCCTGACGCTCGGCGGCCTGACGATGCTGACCGGCTGCACGCTGCAGGACGACGCGTCGGTCAACACGTTTCTCGAGCGGGTATCGCGGCTGAACGATCGCGTGCAGGCCTGGCTCTTCAGCGGCGAGCGGCTCGCGCCGACCTATACCGAAGCCGACATCACGCGGCCGTTCCCGTTCAACGCGTACTACGGCATCGACGAGGTGCCGCACGTCGACGCGGCGACGTACCGGCTCGTGCTGTCGGGCCGCGTGACGGGCAAGCGCGTGTGGACGCTCGACGAGCTGTATGCGCTGCCGCATGAGGAGCAGATCACGCGGCACATCTGCGTGGAAGGGTGGAGCGCGATCGGCCGCTGGGGCGGCACGCCGTTCGGCGCATTCCTGGCGCGCGCCGGCGCCGATACGCACGCGAAATACGTCGGCTTCAAATGCGCGGACGATTACTACGAAAGCATCGACATGCCGACCGCGCTGCATCCGCAGACGCTGCTTGCATTCGACTACGACGGCCGTCGCCTGCCGCCGGAATTCGGCTTTCCGATGAAGCTGCGGATGCCGACCAAGCTCGGTTACAAGAATCCGAAGCACATCATGGAAATCTTCGTGACCGATACCTACCCGGGCGGCTACTGGGTCGACCAGGGGTACAACTGGTTCGGCGGATCGTGAGCGACGAGGCGCGCCCGCCCGCGCCCGCCGTCGTGCCGCGCGGTGCGTTACGCGGATTCACGCACCTGCAGATCGACGCGCAGGCCGACGGCCGCCGCCATGTTCACGAGCGCGTCGAGCCCGAACAGGTTGATCTTGCCGCGCAGCAGATCGGACACGCGCGGCTGCGTGACGCCCAGCCGTTTCGCGGCCTGCGCCTGGCTGAGTTCGAGCTGCGCGATGCGCTGCTTGAGCGCGATCATCAGTTCGGAGCGCAGCTTCATGTTCTCGGCCTCGGCCGGCTGGTCTTCGATTGCGTCCCAGACGCTCGCATGGCGTTCGTTGCTCATCGTTTCCTCTCCATCATCAGCGCCCGATAGCGCCGGGCGGCCAGCTCGATATCGGCCTTGCGGGGGCGCGCCGATTGCTTGCGCAAGCAGTGCAGCACGTAGATCGCGTCGGCGAAGGTCGCGACGTAGATGATCCGGAATGCGCCGCTCGCATCGCGCAGGCGAATTTCCCGCACGCCGGGGCCGACTGTGCGCATCGGTTTCCAGTCGTCGGGCGCCAGGCCGCGCTGCACCTGGTCGATCTGGTGACCGGCTTCGCGGCGCGCCGGCAGCGGAAAGCCGCGAAGTGCGTCGAGCGCGCCGCCGGCGAAGACAACCGGCTTCGGCGGAAGAATGGTGGAATCATACAAAATTTTGTATGGAAGTGTGCGGATCGAATGAGCGGAACGTCGGCGGCCGGACGGGCATGCCGACCGTCACGATAAGCGGGAAGCGATATCTGACGCGCATGACTGGCCATCAGGCCGAGGTATCGATCGTGACGCGAGGGAAGGGGGGAGCAGGGCGCCCGCGACGCCCGTGCAGCGCGTATCCGGCGCCGGATTTCACACGTCCCGCGGCCCGAAAATTGTCGCGTCGAAACATCAGTCGATATCCTTTCAGACATGTCCGACGATGCTTTCGAATCCTTGATGCCATAATGCCGAGCGTGCATGGACGAAGCCGTTCGCGCACGTTTTTTGACCCCCTGCCGCCGCTTGCCGGTTCTTATTCGTCGCCGTTCGCACTGCCATGTCGTCCCGCACGTTCGTCTCCGCCTTCCCGGTCCCGTCAGGGCCGTTTGCCGGCCTCTCCGGCGTCTTTCAGCGGAGCACGCAACGCGTCTCGTGCGGGCGGGCTGAACGATGACCCCGCTCGACCGTCTGCTCGATTTCTTCGCCCGCCTGCCGATCCGGATCCGCCTGCCGCAAAGCCGCGGCGGCCGCGTCGCACTGGCGCTGGTATTCATCTATTTCGTCTGGGGTTCGACCTACAGCGGCCTGCATTTCGCGCTGCAGTCGTTCCCGCCGCTGCTGCTGTCGGGGCTGCGCAACCTGCTCGGCGGGATCGGCCTGTTCATCTTCGCGCTGCGGCGCAAGCCCGAATGGCCGACGTTGCTGGAAATCCGCAACTCGGCGATCGTCGGCACGATGCTCGTTGCGCTGTCGTCCGGCACGATCGCGCTCGGGATGCGCACGGTCAGCAGCGGCTCGGCCGCGGTGATGGTCGCCACGGTACCGCTGTTCGCGACCGTGATCGCGGCGGTCGCCGGGCGCCCGGTAACGAAGGGAGAGTGGGCGGCCGTCGCGCTCGGGATGGTCGGCATCGTCGTGCTGAATTCGGGCGGCGCGGCCGCCGCGAACTCGGCGCTCGGCACGATCTGCGTGCTGGCGGGCGCACTGTTCTGGGCGGGCGGCGCGCATCTGTCGACACGGCTCAAGCTGCCGTCGGACCTGTTCCTGTCGACGTCGCTGCAGATCGGTCTGGGCGGCCTGATGTCGACGATCGCCGCCTGGCTGCTCGGCGAGCGCATCGAGCAGGTCGCGGCGGGGCCGGTGTTCGCGTTCCTGTACCTGATGGTGTTCTGCACGATGGCGGCGTACGTCGCGTACGGCTACCTGATTCGCCACACGAGCCCGATCATCGCGAGCAGCTGCATGTACGTGAACCCGATCGTCGCGGTCGCGCTCGGCGCGCTGATGCTCGGCGAGCCCGTGACCACGGCGACCGTGATCGCGACGATCGCGATCCTCGGCAGCGTGGGGCTGTCGTTCCTGTTCGATCCCGCGCGCCGTCCCGCCGCGCGCGCGGCGGCCGATGCGTCGTCGGCCGTGGCGGCCGTGGCCACCGATTCGGCCGCAAGTGCGGCGCCCGCACCGGCTCAGGTCGCGATGCCCGAGCCGGCGCCGATCCTCGCGCCTTCCGCGGTACCGCTTGCGGTGCCGGCACCGGCCGCCGTCATGGATCCGGCCGCGGTCATGGATCCCGCGCAGGCATTCACGCCGCCGCCCGCTGGCGAACCGGCCGCGTCGCGGGCCGACGCTTGACGCCGGCGCGCGCGGCAGCGGTCAGCCGCGCCGTGCGCCGCGATGGTGGAACCAGCCGGCGAGCGCGGTAAACAGCAGTCCGGCCGTGCACATGCCGATCCAGCCGAATGCGCGCCACGCGGCGACGCCGGCCGACGAGCCGAGCGCGCCGCCGATGAAGTAGCACACCATGTACACGGTGTTCACGCGGCTGCGCGCCTCGGGCTTCAGCGCGTAGATGCGTGACTGGTTCGAGATCTGTGCGGCCTGCACGCCGACATCCAGCACGATCACGCCGATCACGAGCCCGACGAGGCTCGTCCCCGACAGCGCGAAAATCACGAACGACGCCGCGAGCAGCGCGATCGCGAGCGAGATGATCGCGCGCGGGCCGCGCGTGTCCGCGAAACGGCCCGCGTACGGCGCGGCCAGCGCACCGGCCGCGCCGACGATGCCGAACAGCCCCGCGGCCTGTGGGCCGAGATGGAACGGCGCGCTGGCGAGCAGCAGCGTGAGCACCGGCCAGAACGCGCTGAACGCGGCGAACAGCGCGGCGCCCGTCAGCGACGCCTCGCGCAGCCCGCGCAACTCGACGGCCAGATGCCACATCGAGCCGAGCAGCTTGCCGTACGACAGCGTCGACGTCGGCGAACTGCGCGGCAGCCGCAGCACGATCACCGCGGCCAGCCCGACGAGCGTCGCGACGGACGCACCGAACACCGCCCGCCACCCGAAATATTCGGCGACGAAGCCGGCCGCCGTGCGCGCCAGCAGGATGCCGAGCAACAGCCCGCTCATCACGGTGCCGACCGCATGCCCGCGCTCGGCGGGCGGCGCGATCTCGGCCGCGAACGGCACGGCCTGCTGCGCGATCGTCGCGAGCACGCCGATCGCGAGGCTTGCCGCGGCGAGCACCGCCAGCGACGGCGCGGTGGCGGCGACGATCAGCGCGATCGACAAGCCCGCGATCTGCAGCAGGATCAGCCCGCGGCGATCGAAACGGTCGCCGAGCGGCGCGAGCAGGAACATGCCGGCCGCATAGCCGAGCTGCGTCGCGGTCGGCACTGTGCCGATCCACGACGCGCCGTCGGGAAACGCCGAGCGGAAGCTGTCGAGCAGTGGCTGGTTGTAGTAGATGTTCGCGACTGACACACCCGCGATCGTCGCCAGCAGCAACAGCAGGCTGCGCGAGTAGTGGGGCGAGGCGGCGTCGGTCGGACGGTCGGTGGAGGCGGCGGACATGGCGGCAACGGAACGGAATGGGGCGGCGTGGCGCGCGGCGCGGCGTCGGTCGCGCAGGCGGCCGGGTGCCGATCAAGGCTGCCGATCATACCGGAGCACCGTGAATCCTGCCGGGCGCGCGGCCAGGCGGCTGGGCGGGCGCGATCCGGGTGCGGCGGGCCGCTGTCGGTGCCGATCGGCCGCAACGGGCGCCGACCGACGGCCGCCGCGCGTCATTCCGCGTCATTCGCTCGCGATGCGCGCCGTCAGTCGACCAGTTCCCCGTTCGGTTCATAGAACGGATAGGGCCCGTCGCCTTCGTCCACATATACGTGATGGGACATCATCCCCGTTTCCGGCGTATGGACGTGTACCGCGAACGCGGGCGGCTCGAGCCGGAACGCGGATGGCGCGTCCGCGCGCAGGTCGAACGCGACCTGATGCGCGGGCGCCGGCACGGCCGACGCGAGCGTGCCGCCGAAACGCGTGAACATCGTACGGTGCACGTGGCCGCACAGCACGCGCTCGACGTTCGGATAGCCGCGCAGCAGCGCATCGAGCTGCGCGGCGGCGGCGGGCGCGAGGCGCAGCGCGTCCATGTGCCCGATCCCGGACGCGAACGGCGGATGATGCAGCGCGACGATCACCGGCCGGTCGCGCGCGGCGTCGAGCTGCGTGGCGAGCCACGCGAGCCGCGCGTCGCAGAGGTCGCCGTGGCTCGTACCGGGCACCTGCGAATCGAGGGCGAGCACGCGCACCGCGCCGACGTCGAATGCGTATTGCACGAATTCGCCCTCGTGCAGCTCCGGGCGATCGGCGAACGCGCGGCGCAGCCCCGCGCGATCGTCGTGATTGCCGACCATCAGGTAGTACGGAATCTCGAGCGGCGCGAGCAGGTCGCGCAGATGGCGGTATTCGTCGTCGTGGCCGAAGTCGGTCAGGTCGCCCGTGACGAGCACGGCGTCGGGGCGCGGCACCAGCGCGTTCAGTTTCGCGATGCAGCGCGCGAGCGCGGCGGCCGTGTCGACGCGCCGGTACGCGAGCTGGCCCGGGCGCTTGATATGGAGATCGCTGATTTGAGCAAGCAGCATCGTCGTTCCTCGGAATGTCTGGTTATCGTGGGGCGGTGTTACGCGGCGAGTGCGATCAGGCCCTCCGACGCGATCGCGATGCCGACCGCCGTGCCGCGCGCAAGCTCGACGCGGCCCGGCACGTCGATCACGAGCGCGTCGGGCGCCGCATGCTCGATCGTGAGTCGCGTGCGCTCACCGAGGAACGCGCACGCGCCGATCGCACCGCGCAGCGGCGCATGCGCGGGATCGGCAAGCTGCGCGTCCTCCGGGCGGAAGAACCACTCGTCGGCGGCGTGCGGCGTGACGATCGAGCCTCCCGTTGTCACGAGCGCGCCTTCACGCCATTGTCCTGCAAGCCGGTTCAGCGTGCCGATGAACTGCGCGACCGTGCGGTTCGCGGGCCGGTAGTAGATGTCGCGCGGCGTGCCGATCTGCTCGATGCGGCCCGCGCCCATCACGACGATCCGGTCGCCGAGTTCCATCGCCTCGGCCTGGTCGTGCGTCACGTACACGGTCGTCACGCCGAGTTCGCGCAATAGCGCATTCATCTCGCGGCGCAGCACGTCGCGCAACTTCGCGTCGAGCGCGGTCAGCGGCTCGTCGAGCAGCAGCACGCGCGGGCGCACCGCGAGCGCGCGCGCCAGTGCGACACGCTGGCGCTGGCCGCCCGACAGCTGATCGACGGGTTTGTCCGCGTGCGCGTCGAGCCGCATCATCGCGAGCAATTCGTCGACGCGTTCGCGCAGCGCGCGCGGCTCGGTCTTGCGGATCTTCAGCCCGTAGCCGACGTTGCCGCGTACCGTCAGGTTCGGAAACAGCGCGTAGTTCTGAAACACCATGCCGACCTGGCGGCGCTCGATCGGAAGCAGGGTCACGTCGTCGCCGCCGAACAGGATCGTGCCGCCAGCGTCCGGCGTGTCGAGCCCGGCGATCAGGCGCAGCGTGGTCGTCTTGCCGCAGCCGGACGGGCCGAGCAGCACGAGCGTCTCGCCCGCGCCGATCGACAGGTCGAGCGGTTCGAGCACGCGCGTGCCGCGGAACGTCTTCGCGCAGCGGGTCAGGGTGATGGGAGTGGAGTCGAGTTTCATGGGAGCGGTAGGTTCAGCGCGGCCGGCGCTTCAGTGCGCGCGTACCGGACGGATCGACGCCGAGCCACTGCATCGCGACGAGCAGCGGCAGCGTCATCAGCAGGAACACGATCGTGTAGGCGCTGCCGACTTCGAGACGCAGCGATGCGTAGGTGTCGGCGAGCCCGACGGGCAGCGTCTTGGTGTCGGGCGTATGCAGCATCCATGTCAGGTTGAATTCGCCGATCGACAGCGTGAGCACCGCGAGCGCACCCGCGACGATGCCGGGGCGCAGGTTCGGCAGCACGATCGTCACGAAGCGCGTGACGAACGATGCGCCGAGGCTCGCCGCGCCTTCCTCGAGCGTGCGCAGGTCGGCACCGGCCGCGACGGCCGCGACCGCGCGCACCATGAACGGCAGCGTGAACACGACGTGGCCGACGACGATGAACCACAGGCTCATCCGGAACGCGGTGAAGCCGCCGTACACGACCAGCAGCGCGAGCGCCGACGCGAGGCCCGGCAGCGCGACCGGCAGCACGAGCGCTTCCTCGATCACGCGGGCGACGCGGCTCTGGCTGCGCGCGAGCGCATAGCCGGCCGGCACGCCGACGGCGAGCACGATCGCGAGCGTCGCGAATGCGACGCCGAGCGACAGCGCGACCGAGCCCTGGTATTGCTGCCACACCTGTTCGAGCCAGCGCAGCGTGAGGCCGCTCGACAGCCCGCGGAAATAGTTGACGGTGAGGCCTGCGAGCACCGACATCACGACGGGCGCGATCAGGAACGCGCACAACAGCAGCGTGACGCCCCATTGCAGCGCGGCGATCGCGCGCGCGCCGGACACGCGCGGCGCGCGTCGTGCGGCGCCGTTCGCGTGCGACGCAGCGGGCGCTGGCGACGGCGCGGACGAACCGGAAAGCGATTGCATGACGGAATCCTCAGGCCGCGGCGGCGGCGGTGTGGCCGGTGAACCGGCGTGCGAGCGCGAGCACGGCCCACGTGACGATGCCGAGCACGATCGACAGGCCGGCGGCTGTCGCGATGTTCGCGTTCAGCGTGAATTCGGTGTAGATCGTCATCGGCAGCACGTTCAGGTCGGTGGCGAGCGTAAATGCGGTGCCGAACGCGCCCATCGCGGTCGCGAAGCAGATTGCGCCGGCCGCGATCAGGCCCGGCGCGAGCGCCGGCAGCACGATGTCGACGAAGATGCGCCACGGCGACGCGCCGAGCGAGCGCGCGGCTTCCTCGAGCGACGCGTCGAGCTTCGACGCAGCGGCAATCACGGTGACGATCACGCGCGGAATCGAGAAATACAGGTAGCCGACGAACAGCCCGGCAACCGAATACGCGAACACCCACTTGTCGCCGGTCAGCTTCGCGGACAGCATTCCGATCAGCCCCTGCCGCCCGGCAAGCATGATCACCATGAACCCGACCACGACGCCCGGGAACGCGAGCGGAAACGTGAGCAGCGCGAGCAGCACGCGCTTGCCCGGGAACTCGCGGCGCGCGAGCAGCAGCCCCGAGATCGTCGACAGCGCGAGCGTCGCGAGCGTGACGCCGGCCGACAGCGCCACCGTCTCGCCGAGGCTCTTCATGTAGCGTGCATTGCCGAGCAGCGCCGCGTATTGCGCGAAGAACGCGCCGTCGGCGGACACCTGTACGAGTGCCGCCATCGGCAGCAGCCAGAACGCGGCGAACACCGCGAGCGCCGGCGCGACGAGCGCGATGCGCCAGCGCAGCGGGAAAGTCAGGTCGAGCATGGCGTGGCTCCGGCTGCTTACTGCATCACCTGCAGGTATTGCAGGCCGAACGCTTGCTGGCCGGCCGCCATCTTGCCGAAGTCGACCGGCTTCGCCCGCGCGTATTCGCTCGCCGGCAGGAACTTCGCGGCGACGTCGGCACCGAGCGTCTGTGCGCGCACCGGACGCAGGTACGCGTTGGCCCACAGCTTCTGGCCTTCGTCGGACAGCACGAAGTCGAGCACCTTCCTGCCGTTCGCGTCGTGCGGCGCGCCCTTCACGAGGCTCATCACGTAGGGCACCGCGATCGTGCCTTCCTTCGGAATCACGAACTCGACGTTCGCGTGATCCTTGTACTTCGCGCGATACGCGTCGAAGTCGTAGTCGAGCAGGATCGGAATCTCGCCGGACAGCACGCGCGCGTACGCGGTCTGCTTCGGCACGATCGGTGCGTTTGCCTTCAACTTGCGGAACCAGTCGAGTGCCGGCTTGAAGTTGTCGAGGCTGCCGCCGAGCGCCTGGTTGACCGCCACCGCGCCCGCGTAGCCGACGAACGCGCTCGACGGATCGAGGTAGCCGACCATGCCCTTGTATTCGGGCCTCAGCAGGTCGGACCACGAGCGCGGCATCGGCTTGCCGTCGAGCGCGTCCTTGTTCACGAAGAAGCCGAGCGTGCCCGAGTGGATCGCGAACCAGTAGCCTTGCGGGTCCTTCAGGTTCGCGGGGATGTCGTTCCAGTGCGCGGGCTTGTACGGCGCGATCACGCCCTTGTCCTTCGCCTGGAATGCGGACGACACGCCGAGATAGACGACGTCCGCGACCGGGCTCTTCTGCTCGGCGATCAGCTGCGCGATCGCCTGGCCCGAGTTCTTGTTGTCGAACGGCACGCGAATGCCGGTCTTCTGCTTGATCGCCGCGATCTGCGCGGCCCAGTCGGCCCATTCGGGCGGGCAGTTGTAGCAGATCGCGGTTTCGTCGGCGTGGGCGACGGGTGCGAGCGCGACGAGCGCGGCGCAGGCGACGGGCGCGGCGAGCACGCGCAGCAGCGAGGTCAGGCGAAAGGACACGGTGGGTCTCCGGGCGGGGTATGGGTATCTCGTCGCACCGCGCACGACCCGCGCGGCGCGTTCGTTCAGGCGTGGCGCAACTGCAGGTCGGCAGCCGGCGGCGCGACCGTCGCGCCGTCGCGCACCGTGTGCGGCAGGATCAGCGACGTGCGCTCGATCGTCGCGCCGCCGATGCATTCGACGAGGCGCCGCCACGCATGGCGGCCGATGTCCTGGTTCGGCGTTGCGACGCTCGCGAGCGGCGGCGCGAGCAGCTCGCCGATCGCGATGCCGTCGAAGCCGAGCACCGACAGGTCGTCCGGAATCGAGAAGCCTGCGCGGCGCAGGCCGCGCATCACGACCATCGCGAGCAGGTCGTTGCTGCAGAAGAGGGCGGTCGGGCGCGTGGCTTGCGCGGTGAGGTGCGCGAGCACCGCATCGGGCAGCTCGGCCGCGTTGAAGTCGACTTCGACCGGCGGCAGCGTCGCGACACCGGCTTCCTCGAGCGCCTGCGCGTAGCCGAGGTGACGCTGGCGTGCGCGATCCGATGCGGCGAGCGAGCCGGCCAGCATCAGCACGCGGCGATGGCCGCGCGCGGTCAGCAGACGGACGCCGTCGTAGGCGGCGCGGCGGTTGTCGACCGACACCGACGGGCGGCGTTGCGTGTCGTTGTGCATCAGCACGTAGTGCGGACCGTCGTGGTCGAGCATGTCGAGCAGCGGATGCGTGTCCGCATCGGCGACGGTCAGGATCAATCCTTCGACGCGCTGCTCGCGCAGCGTCTCGATCGCGTGGCGCTCGCGCGCCGCGTCGTATTCGGTCGTCATCAGGATCAGCTTGAAGCCGGCCGCGGTCGCGAGTTCGTCGATGCCCTGCAGGCAGTCGGCGAACACCGGGTTCGACAGTGTCGGCACGATCACGCCGACGAGGCGCGTGCGCTCGCCGCGCAACTGCCGGCCGAGCGGGCTCGGGCGGAACTGCAGCGTGTCGATGGCGGTGCGGATCGTCGCCAGCGTGGCGGGGCTGACGGTATGTGGCGCGTTGATCGCGCGGGAGACGGTGGCGATCGAGAAGCCGGCGAGCGCGGCGACGTCCTTGATGGTCGGGGTCATGAAGTTACGCGATGTAAACGTTTTCGGCGGGGAAATTATCGAAAACGTTTGTGACTTCGCGATGACGCGCGAGATGTCGGTTTCGCAAAAAGCACGATACAAACATCAGACGTTTGACGCCTGGCGAGCGGGGCGGAGTCGATTGTATCGGTGGATGCTGCGGCGCGGGACGAAATCGATGACGGTGTCGCGCGATGTCGGTTGCGCATGTGAAGCCGCGCGAAGACGGAGCAGGCAAACATGCTGCGTCGCGATGTATTGCGCGTGAATCAGCGAACGCATGTGCAAGCAATGGTAGAATCGCGTCCGCCCTTTTGCCGGGGTGATGAAATTGGTAAACATAGCGGACTTAAACGATTGAGTGCCCGGCCGGAAACGGTCGGTGCAGAACCCTTCAAATTCGGCGAAACCCCTGATGTGCGCATGCGCATCGAGGCAACGCCGAGCCAAGCCTCGCGGGTACAGCGCCGCGAGGAAGGTGTAGAGACTAGACGGGGGGCGCCTAAGGCGCACGGGTGGCGATCACGCCCGCGCGCGACGGCGAAGGCATAGTCCAGCGCACGAACGGCGTCGTTTCGACGACGCCGGCTTTGAAAGAAGCAGTGTGACGAAAATCCGCCGCCTTCATTGGCTTGCCGGTTCGAGTCCGGTCCCCGGCACCACGACGGTTCAACACACACTTTCTCTAAAAGTGGAATCTTGTAGAAACAACGGGTTAGCGCAACGCACCTGTTCATGCATACAGGTATTTTCCCCCGCTTTATGGGGAGGGTTGTAGAATGGATTCCCCATCCGCTACACACCATTCTCCCCACGATGGCATCAATCACCCCTCACAAAGATGGCTTCCGCGCGCAGGTCTATGTCGGCGGCGTACGCGATTCGAAGGTGCTGCGCACACGTCGCGAGGCAAACGCGTGGGGCGCCGCGCGCGAAGCTGAACTGAAACGTCTACGAGACATGCCGGTCGGTGACCGCCATACGTTGGGCGACGCGCTCAACGAATACTCGACCCGCGTATCGACGAAGAAGGGCGGTACGAAGTGGGAGCAAAACCGCATCGCCTCGTTCATCAAACAGTTTCCCGAGTACGCGCAGCGGCCGCTGTCGCAGGCCGATACCCCAATGTGGGCTGAGTGGCGCGACCGGCGTCTATCCGGATATGTCGGGCCGGACGGCAAGAAGGTGGACGGCATCACGAACGGCTCCGTACTGCGGGAGATCAACCTCTACCGCAACGTCTACACGATCGCGCGGAAGGAATGGAAGTGGGCCGACGTAAACCCATTCACTGATCTAGGTATCCCGCCTGACAACGCTCCACGCACGCGGCGCGTCCACTGGAAAGAGGTTCGCAGAATCGTACGCTGGCTCGGGTATCGAACCGGACATGAGCCGACGACGATATACCAGGAGGTCGCGCTCGCGTGGCTCGTCGCGCTACATAGCGGCATGCGCGCGAAGGAACTGCGCGGGCTCGGGAAGAAAACGCTGAACATGAAGACCGGGGTTGCGCGGCTCGAGCACAAGATGCAGTACCTGACTGGGAGGCCGCGCGAGATTCCGTTGCCGCGGCCCGCGCTGCGTCTACTGAAGGCGGTCGCCCACCGTGAGCAGTGCTTCACCGTCGACGCCGATTCGTTGAGCACGCTGTTTCGAAAGGCGCGGATCGCGCTGCTGATCACGGGAATGACGTTTCACGACTCGCGAGGCGAGGCGCTTACGCGCCTGGCTCGCAAGGTCGATGTGCTGACGCTATCGCGCATCAGCGGGATCAAGGATTTGAAGCTGCTGCAGGAACACTACTACCGCGAGACGTCCGAGCAGATCGCCGCGCGGCTTTAAGCATGCGCCTCGCGAGCCTTGTCGATCTCCTCGATCGGAATGAGGCCGCACCGGTTCAACCTGAGACTGCCGGCTTTTACCATCTTGCTCACCGTCCACCGGCTGATCCCGAGCATTTCGGCTGCCTGAATCTGCGTTACGTGCGTCGGGCGCGGATGGGTTTCCGCGTAGAGCTGCACCGCGCGGCGGGCGACGTTCATCACTTCGTTCGTTTCCATCATCGTGCCCTCGTGGTCATGGCAAGCTCGACGCGGCGGCTGATCTCGCGATCGTAGCCGTTGAGCGTAGATTTCAGGTTCGGCGGCGCGGGTGGTGTGGCCGTGAGCGGATCGATGGCTTTCTCAGCCGTTGATAGCACGCGAACATATTCCATCTGCCTGCCTCCGCGAGCGCGTTTCACGATCATGCCGATGTGGGCGGCGCAGGTGAGCATCTTTCTGGTGACGCCCACGGTTTGCCGGCTATCGAACCAGTCATGGATCTGATCGATCGTGTAGGGGCGGTCGAGCTCCATGTGGGCGATGAGGGTTGTTTGGTCGATCTGCTTCACGATGCGTTTCCCCCGCGGGCGGCGTCGAATTTGAGGTATTCCGCGTACTCGGGCCAGTACTTGGCGACGCTTTCGGCGTGCTCATTGGCCGTGCCATCCCATTCGATGACGACTGCCGTGACGGTCGGCCAGTGGTCGGGATTGCGGCCGTCTGCAACCGACTGCGCTCGCTGCTTCGCGAGATATGCGTCCCAATACGCATTGAACGCAACGGCAACCTTGTCGGCATCCTCTTTCGACGGTGCGGCTACAACATCGTCCGGGCCTTGGATATTGAGCATCCAGAGTTTGGTCATTGCTTTTCTCCCTCGCGGGCGGCGTCGCCGTCCACGTATTCGAGGATCGCGCGTGCATGGTGGTAGTCGACCGCCAAGCCATCACACTCGCCTTCGATGGCTTCCCGAAGACGCGCGATGCGTTCGTCCATCACCGCCCGTCCCGCACCTGCTTGTGGAGTGGGGTGGGTGGAGAGAAGCGCGCGAATCTCGTCGGAGCACCGGTCGCCCACTTCGGCCATGAAGTCGTAGCGGCCGTCTCGGGCAACCTGCGCTTGAAGATTCCAGTTCTCGGCCAGCTCGTCGCAGACCTTTGCGCATTCCTCGATCGCTGCCGCCCGCTCCTCGCTCTGCGCTGCCGCATCATCGGCGACGGGCTGGGGTGTGGCGGAGAGAAGGTCAGTCAAGCGGCCGAGCAGGCGCAATTCAGCGTCGTAGAACGCCTTGTCGTCTGCATCAGGCCATTCGTCACCGATCGCGCAACCGGCTTTCAGTCCGTCAGCGCTGCGCGAAATGCTCTGGCAGGCGTCTATGATCGTGGCGCGCTCGGCGGCCGTCAGCGTCTTATTCATGCTTGGCTCCTTCCAGATTCGATTGGACCCAGTCACGCATGCGCTGCCAGCGCTTGGCGCCAAGACGATCCTCCGGGATACGCTCGTACTTTCTAAAGACGTGTTGCCCCCATTCCGGATACCAGGGGCGCACCGGGCCGCACAGCACGAAGGTGATGGGCTCGAATGGATACAGCCCTTCGTCGTTCTCGTAGACGATCTCGCGGACCATCGCTGGCGCGATATTGAATGCCACGGCGACAGCATCCCAGTCGTCCGGGTCGATCGGCCCCATGTCCAGCCCGCGAGCGTGACCGAGCGCGCCGAGGGTGCAGAACTGCCCGTCTTCGTTCACGAGCGATTCGGCCGCGAGGGACTTTACCGGCATTGCATCGAGAGCGGCGGCGAGCTCGCGCAACGCTGCTTGACCACGCTTGCCGCTGATAGCCCGATGTACGGCACCGCGCCACAAGCCAAGAGTGCCGTCCTCGTCTTCATCCGTATATCCGCTTCTGCTCATTGCTTGGCTCCCTCGAGAAGGGCGCTGCGGGCCTGCGATAACGTGTCGCCGACCTTGCGCAAGAGCTTGCTCAGGCCCGTGAGCGACTTTTCATCGGCAGCGATTGCCACGTTGCCAATCGAGGCGATGTTGTTATCGATCATCACTATGAGCGGGTGTTCCTCCGTCAGCCCGACAGGAGCGGATGCCGGGGCGGCGATCGGATGAAGCCCAACGTGCCAGACGACGATGCCGCCGATCTCGAACGAGCAGCTCCACACATCAGCCGCCCACTGATGTTCATCTTCGAGATCCTGCGCATACATAACGCGCAAATCCTCCGGGGCATCCGATGCTGAGCCGTAGATCAAGCTGAGAACGGCATCGAGCAAATCGTCGCGGCACATGACGATCTTCGCCTCCGGAATGTCGGTTTCACCGTGGCCGATGACGATGAAGCACTCGCCGGCCAGTTCTGCCGGTTGCGCGGATGCCGTGGCGGGAGGGGACGAATTCAATGGCTCAGCTGCGCGCAGGCACCCCCGATGTTCGCTGGCGGTTACGAGATAGCCGCAACATTTGCACCGCTCGATCTCTTCCGCCCCCGCTGCATTGGGCGATGAGGCGCGGGCGTCGCGCAATTCCTGAATCGCGTCGAGGATGACCGAGTAGTCGCAGTCCTCTTCGAGCTCAAGCGCCTCGCGGATCGCATCCATTTCCTCGCACTGCTTCGACACGGTAACGCCGAGCGCCCATTCAGGAGCCGCCCGCTCGTCCGCCACTGGCGGTTCGGGCTGTGCGACACCCGGTCGCCAACGATCGGAACCCGGGGTGTAAACGAGCCCCATTGCCTGAACGGTTCGCATCGCCGCATCGCGCATTGCTTCCGCGTCGTCGGCCGGCGCTGCTTCGTGCTGCTCAGTGGACGGCGCGATGATCGCGTTGCAACTCGTGAGCGCACCGGAGACGGCCTCGCGGATGCCGGGCGCATCGTTAGCAAGCCGGGCCACTTCTTCCGTGAATTCCTCGGTCAAGCCGTCGTAGGGAATTGGCGCTGCTTCGTGCTGCTCGACAGGGGATGCGGCGCGAAGGTTGCGGATCGCGTCCGCGCAGCGCCGCATCGAAGCGGTGCCGATCTTCTGGATATAGCTGCCCCGCCCGGTTGCCGGCCCGAGGCGTTCATTGGCGCTCGCCAGCCGGTCGCAAATCGTTGCGGCTTCCGTCAGCGCATCAGCGCGGCTATTGTCGGTGGTCATGTGTGGTCCTCAGAATGTTTTTGTGAGATCGCGATCAACAGCCTTCCCGAGCGAGCGCAGGAGATTCGCGAGCTGCGCGCGGTCGTGGTGGTTCGCAGTCGCCTGACGTAGCAGCCCGAAGTACGAATTCGCGACGGGCATCAGGTCGCCGGACGGCGTTTCTGCGACACGGCGCAGTGCTTCATTGCGCGTGCGCTTCCGCGTCTCGCGGCGCCAGGGTTTGATGACCTGGCCAACGAAGTCGACGCCGCGGTCGACGGGTTGCAGGATCGTCTTGCGAGGATTGATGCGCGCGCCGAGCCGGGCCGGCAGAAACGCCGTCACGTCCGCGAGGATCTCGTTTAGCCGAGCTGGAGATTCGTGCAGGAACACGAAGTCGTCGACGTAGCGAACGTAGTGCCGCGCGCGCAGCTGATGCTTCGCGTGCTGATCGAGCACATCGAGGTAGACGTTCGCGAAGAACTGGCTCGACAAATTGCCGATCGGTAGGCCGAGGTGTGCTGGCTGCTCGACCAGACGCTTGTGACGCGGCACCTGCTCGAGCAGCGCCGGATCGCCCCGATAGACGAAATCGGTACGAGGGTCGTGCATGAGCACGATCTCAGCCAGGGACCGCCAGAACGGTTCGCGGATCTTCGCGAGCAGCAGCTCGAGCAGGATCGTCTTGTCGATGCTGACGAAGAAGTTCGCGAGATCGCACTTCAGGTAATACGCCGGCCGCGACCAGTTCTGTGTGATCGAACGGATCTTCGATTCGAGGCGCTCGGCGGCGCGCAGCATGCCGCGTTCCTTGATGCATGCGAACGTGTCGGCGATGAACGAGCGCTCGAAACGCGGGCCGATGCGGTTGTACAGCAGGTGATGCACGACGCGATCGCGAAACTCGGCCGCCCATACCTCGCGGTGCTTCGGCCGAGTGATGACGAAGCAGATCGAGCGGCCGGGGCGATAGGTGCCCCCGGCCAGCTCGTCATGCAGGCGGCGCAGGTTGTGTTCGAGGTCTATCTCGAACGCGAGCGCCGCCGGGGTGTTGCGCTTCGTGCGCCGGCAGTCGAGGTAGGCCTCGACGAGCTCGGCGAACGTGAATCCGTCGTTCCAATCTGCGGACGGCCCGGGCGCGCAGCTGGTTGTTCTGTTGGTTGTTGTTCTGGTTGCCGTTGTTGAAGTTCTGATACCAGGCCCAGCCGGAAGAATCGTGCTATCTACGTCGCCCGACCGATTGCTCAGCCGGGAAACTGCGCTGGACGCCGCCGCACACTGGCGGCGCGTTTCCTCATTGCGCATAGCGGTGCCCTTGTGGGGCAGCGGCACGACCAGATTGAAAGATCGCTCAGCCATGGAAGCCTTGACCTCCCTGGAGCGGGCGATTACCTGCGGACTTCTTCCATGCGTTGGCCTGCTTCCCGATGCTGGTCGTCAGCTCGACGGCGCGCCCGTAGGCGCCCTTGTCGACCTTGCGCTTGTTGAAGCCGAGCCGCAGCAGCAGGTTGATCACCTGCAGCCGCTCGATGAGCTCCGACAGGTGGGGCGACTTGTCTGCTGCGACATTCGCGCGGTACACGAGCACGATGATCTCGATGCACTCGACGTTGATCTTCTCGCCGATCGATCGCTTGAAGTCCCGCTGCATGTTCGTGACGACATCGGTCACGACATCCAGCAGGCCTTCGGCAGCGCGGTAAATTGGCAGTTGGGTGTGCAGGGCCACGATGGTCTAAATGGTCAAATTACTGAAGGAATGAATCTGCGGACGGCCCGGGCGCGCAGCTGGTCGTACTGCTGGTCGTAGTCCTGGGTGCCGCTGCAGAAGTTCTGATACCAGGCCCAGCCGGAGGTCTCCGCTTCCTCGCCGGACCAGTACCAGGCCGATTCGAACTCGCCCTGCAGGTTCGTGAAGAGCAGCGACTGCTCGCGCCGCGAGGGGAGTTCACCGCCTTGCTGCTCGGCCCATTCGCACGCCTGGGCCCACGTCACGTCCTCGGCCTCGCCGGGGAGCAGGATCAGGTAGTGGGTCAACGCGCCGTCCTCGTCGAGGATCGAGCCTACGAAACGCTCGCCAGCTGCGAGCGGGATCGTGACTGCGTCGACGCGATACTCGGTCGCGCGCGGCAGCTTCTTGAGCTCGTCGATCATCGCGTTGATGCGGGCGTGATCGTCAGCGAGCTTCGACTGTGCGGCCTCGATGGCCGCGAGTGTGGTCGTCATGCGATGCTCCGGTTGAAATGGATGAAGGGTTAAATCGGCAATCTGCGGACGGCCCGGGCGCGCAGCTGGCTGCGCTGTTGGCTGCCGTACTGGGTGCCGTAGCTGAAGTACTGATACCAGGCCCAGCGATCGCCGTCGGGCTCGTTGCTCCAGTACCAGTCGCGCTCGAATGAGTCACGGCAGTTCGCGAACAGGAGCGCCTGCTCGACGCGCGTCGGCAGGTCGCCGCCGATGCTCTTTGCCCACGCGATCTGATCCTTCCAGGGTGCGGCTGCGTTGTCGCCCGGCAGGAGGATCACGTGATGAAAGTCACCGTTCTTGTCGCCGATCGCGCCGACATAGATTTCGCCCTCTGCGAGTGGCGGAATTTGCAGTTGCTGCATGGCTGATCCTTGAATGGATGAATAGATTAATTTTTGAATCTGCGGACGGCCCGGGCGCGCAGCTGGGTGCGCTGTCGGGTGTCGTTCTGGGTGCCGCTGCTGAAGCCCTGAGCCCAGGCCCAGCCGGAATATTCGGGATCGTCGTCGGGCGTGTTCGACCAGTACGCGGTCTTCTCGAACTGGTCGCGGCGCTGCTCGTATGCGATCACGAGCTCGGCACGCGTCGGGAGATCACCGCCGCGCGATTTCGCCCAGTCGATCTGGGCTTGCCACGACGCGCGGCCGTTCTCGCCGGGAAGCAGAACGGTGTGCTCGACATCGCCGTTGGAATCGACGATGCCGCACAGATAGATCTCGCCTTCGGCGAGCGGTGGAAGCTGGATCTGCATGGTTTCTCCTGGTGGGTGCTGAGGAAGTGCGGGGGCTATCGGGGCATCCATTCGGTGCCGCGCACGATCCGGCCGACCGGTTCGAGCACGAGCACCTCGGATTCTTTTTCGCTGCGCACGAGGGCGCGGCCGCGGCGTTGCGCCTTCTCGAGCGATTCGTGGCGCTGCGGTTTGCAGTTGCGGCCGACGGTCACAAACAACGGTGCGCGAGCGCCGACCGGGCCGAGCGTGAGCTCGTCGATGCGCGCTTCGAGCGTCGCGGCGTTCGCGCGCCAGGTGTCCGCCTTTTGCTTCAGCTCGGCGTTTTCGATCTGCAGTTGCGAGATCTGACTCGCGGCGTCCGAGACGAGGTCCGCGTTCTCCGCGGTGAGCCGCTCGATGGTGGCGTGCAGTTCGGCAATGACATGCGCGCTATCGACATGGCCGACAGCCGCGGGAGGCAGGCTCGCGATCGCTTCAGCGAGAGTGGGGCTGGAAACGACCGGAGCATCCTGGTCCGACTCAGCTGCCGCCGGCGTGCCGCGCGCGAGCCAGTACACGTACTCGTTGTCGCCGCCGACACGCTTCTCGCGCTCGACCTGGCCAACTGCATGCATCTTGTTGATCGCCTTCACGACGTCCAGGTGCGGCAGACCGATGCCGGTCGCGACCGTCTTGGCGGTGGCCTCGGCCACGGTGCCGAGGAAGGTTTCGATGTCTTCCGTCATGCTGTCCTCACGTGTTTGAGGTGGAAGCCTCAAGGGTGGGTGCTCGGCTCGCATATGGCAGCGGGTAGCATGAATCGCCGGCGCTGCAGGCCTGGTTGTGACGGCGCCCACCCGTCACTCCGAGCACCCACCGTTGAAGCCGGTGGAAAAAGCGGGGCGAGACTTCCGCCCCAAAGTGCCGCGCGATACGAGGGAACGCGCGGCGGCCATGGGGAAATCAGTCGATGAAGGGATGCTCAACTTGCTCAAGCGAGCGAAGGCGCACTGATTCGCCGGTCTTCGCAAGAGCGATCTCTTCGCCATGGATGACAGCCCAATCGAACAGTCGCTTCGTCAGGCGGATGTCGTTGATGCAGTAGTCGATGACTTCGCCGATACGGCCCTGCTGCCAGGCGATCGGCGCGTGCGCGCCATTGCCTGACTTGCGGATCCCGAAGTTCACTTCGCATGTCGCGTCGAGGCCGTAGCCGGTATGCGAGTTGCCGCCGAACGTCGGATCGAGGCCGGCCGCGCGCCAAATCTCTGCGAGCAGGTCGTAACGCGTCACATCGGGGAAGAACCCATCGGTGAAGCCGGATTCGCAGGCGAGCACCTTGTCGTCAAAGCCGATTCCGTTGAACGAGACGAGCGGCGCGCGGTCAGCGCACAGCGCGAAGAATTCCTCGAAGTTGTCGCGGCAGAAAACGCGGTACCGCGACTCGGCGTAGTCGTACGCGCCGATGACGCTGATCCCCATGCCGGCATGGTCGTGCCAGCCGTCGCAGTACTGGATGCCGTCGACGCGCGTTTCGCCGCGGCCCAAGATCGCCTTGGCGATCTCGATGTCGTAGATAAGGGAGTTTCCGAATTCGGTCATGGAATGCCTCAATCGTTGTCGTTGGCGGCGCGGGATTTCGCGTCGCGGGTGGGGGAGGGGGCGGTGGTGGCTTCCCGGACGGCGCGCGCTTCCGCGCCGAGCGCGAGGCAGCGGCGGATGAGCGGGTTGGTGATCGCGTCAACGGCCGAGCCGCGGCAGCGCTGCAGGCGGAATTCGCGCGCGATCATGGCGTCGGTGACGGGAGGCGGGCCGGCCATGGTCAGGCGCTCCGCAGCATGCTGGTGCGCACGCGCGCGGTATCGGCTTCGTCCCATTGCTGAGCAAGTGCGAGCACCAGAACGATGACGAGCAGGGCGGCGAACGATTTCGCCCAGAAGACGAGTAGCGCCTTCATGCCCACAGCCCCATAAGGCGATCGAGCGGCGGCGCGATAGCCGAACCGAGCAGATAGAACAGGGCGAGCACGGCGAGCGGCAGCCAGTCGGCGCGGGGCTTCATGCGACAGCCTCGATCGCGTGATACACGTCGAGCGCCTCGGCCGCGATCACAGCGTCGCGGGTGAAGTAGTACGTCGCGAGGTGGACGGCGTTATCCCAGCGCAGCTTGCGCGCCTTGCGCTGGCGCTTCTGCTCGGCACGCATCACAGCGTCGAAGTCGGCCGGCGTGCGCGGGCGCTTCAGGCGAGGTGCGTTCGACTTCGGCGGTCGGCCCGCAACGATGCGCGTCGCCCGCTTGCCGCTTGCGGGAAGCACATCAACGGGAATGCCGCGCGACGGCAGGATCTGCGCGAGCAACGCAGCCGCGACGCTGCCGGCTGCGATGGCGATACGGTTCTTGAACATGGAGGTCTGCCTCGTCTGGTTGATGTGCCTACAACCGTAGATTACAACCTACAACTTATGTGTGCAAGTGAAAGTTGTAGTGAGGCGCGAAAAAAAGCCCGCTGATGCGGGCGTTTCGTACTCGATAGCGCGTCTAGTCCGTTTTCAGTCGGCGCCAATATGGCGAGCAGCCTCCGATGTTCCCGTTGTACTGGTAGCTTCGGATTCGATTCGACATATCGACTTCGAGCAGGATTTCGCAGTTATAGCCCACTGTCATCGGGACGTAACTCGTGGATGATCCATATGCTGTCGTCGTGCCGAATCTATTGAAGGCGGTAGCGGTCCCATAGGTGGTCTGAGGCATCGAAATTATGCCAGTGGAATTTGACGACCAAATATAAACATGGTGACCAGCAATCTGACGCTCCCCGTTCGGGTATCCGAGCCGTTGAATCACCAGATCGAGCGGTTCGCCGACTAGGCCGCCAAGCTGCTCATTGAATCCACTCCAAGTCATACATCCCGCCAGGGCGACGGGAAGGGCGGCGCTCGCAAGAATCTTCAATCTCATTCGTCGGGTCTCCGGCAGGGATAGGAATTATTCCGGCACCCACTTCCCGATTACAACACCGACGATGCGAGCATTTCCATTGATGTGAATGTAAGGCATGGGCCAATCAGGATTCAGCGCCTTCAGCATACGAGTGCCGTCAGGATCAATGATGAGCTGCTTGAACGTCGCGCGATCGTCGTTAGTGAGGCGCACGACGACCATACTTCGATTGATTGGATCGCGAGAGGGGTCCACCGCGATAAAGTCGCCTGGTGCATAGCTTTTGTCGCCGCCCGGGTTATACATAGACTCCCCGACGACCCGCAGGCAGAACGATTCTTTGCCGTGCTTGAACGGGCACGGGATCCAGTCTTCTGCGTCGTGCTCTGTAAACGAACCCACCAGATCAGCCCATTCCCCTGCTTGAACCCACGAGATCAGGGGCAGCTTCCCCTCAACGTTCAAGCTCTTTTCCCCGAATCGCTGCGCCGGAGACGGGGCTTTCGTGTCTGCGCCGCCCTCCGAACTTACATCCAGCAATTGTAACGAGTTTTCGTAAATTGTCCCTTTAATTAATTGAGCAAAGGTAACGCTGAGAGCTTCCGCGATCGCGGAAAGACGCCCATAACGAGGTCGTCCGCCGTCCTCCCATTTCTGGACGGCCTGCGGCGAGATGCCGAGTGCGCGGGCGAGATCCGACTGTGAGAGCTCCTTCGCTTCGCGCAGGCGCGCAATGCGCGTTCCGATTTCTTCTGGTTCCATGGCCCGCATCGTACAAGCATCAGTTGTAGGGCGCATTGCAAATCTCGGTTGAAAGTTTCGGTTGTAAGTTGTACTCTCTCGGTTGTAGGCAACCCAACCGGAATAAGCGCTCTATGGAAACCTCTGCAATCAAGCGAGCCTGTGCCGAAGTCGGCGGTCAATCTGCCCTCGCTCGCAAGCTCAATTGCACACCGCAGGCTGTCCAGAAGATGTGCGCCTCCGGCCGCGTCCCATCTGAGCGTGTTCTCGAAATCGAGCGCATCTCTGGCATCAGCCGGCACGAGCTTCGCCCCGATCTTTACCCAGAACCAACCGTCGCCGACCCCCAACAGGAGGCGGCATGACTTCGGCCGAGCCTATTGCTTCGTTGCAGGCCCTTCTTGAATCGGCTGAATCGGGAGAGCGGATCGATCTTCGGCCTTGTCCGCCATACGTCCTAATGCAGCTGCCAGATGGCGAGCTTCGTCGGGGGACAGACGAAGAGTCAGCTGAATGTCTTCGACAAGTCCGAGCTGCGCTCCAACGGTATGGAACATGAGCGCGACATCGCCGGGGATGGTGCCGACCGACACACCCTCGGGTTTGACGACGATGATTTTTTTGCTCACAGGAGCCTCCTTTCATGGAAGGGATTGACGTAGGGGTACGCGATTCTGGCATGGCTGGAGGCTCCGCTTTTTACGGGATCTGCGTTGATCTCAGTTTTGTCGCAAGTCGATGAGGTCGGGGCGGTCCCGCTCTACCAGCCGTCGTATAACCCGCAGCCCAATCGAAAGCGGTCCGCAGCAGCACACATAACGATAGACGCATCAGGGAGCAACAAGATTGACCCGAGGCCGCGTACGTGGACGACAAACAGATAGGTGAAGGCATGGCAAGACCACGGTCAAGCAGCACGATCGGCAAGCTCACTGTCGATATCAAAACCCGCGTTGACGACGACACGCGCGATGAACTGGATCGCCTCGCTGGCGATGCTGGTCTGAACCTGTCCGAATTCCTGCGGGAATTGATCATGGTGCGCGTGTATGGGCGAGATCACGTCGTGAGACTACATCGCGCGCGCCTCGCGATGGTGGCGGGAATCGGTCCAGAGGAGGGCGAGTAATGGCCCTTCTGTGCATGCTCGCCCTCTGGGTCGGCATCGGCACGCGCGCGTTCGCGCCGCTTTTCTGGGCTGTCGGGTGACTACCTGATGGACGCCGACATTCTGACCTTCGGCATGGCGGCGTGCATCGCCGTGTCGATCATCTTTTGCCTGAGGAACCCCCAATGAGCCTTCATCACGAGAATCTCGCGTGGGAGATCGAGCTCCCGAGCGTGAAGAAGATCGTGCTGCTCGCGATCGCTCGCGCGGCGAACCTGAACAACCGCGAATGCTGGCCGACCGTGCAGCACCTCGCGTTCAAGTGCGGCCTGAGCGAGAGCGCGGTGCGGAGCGGTATCGACGCGCTCGTCGAGCTGGGCCTGATCGAGGTGATGAAGGCGCCGGGGAGGGGCCGCATCTTCCGCGTGCTGCTCGGCGCCGAGGTGACGGCATGACGCTCGCCTCCATGTCCGAATCGATGCGCAACGCGTTCTATCGGGATGTGCTCGAGCGCGTTGCGGTGGCTCCGCGCCCACGGTTCTCTCCCCTCGATCGCGCCATCCCTCCGGCAGAGCGGCCTTCCGCTGGCCGTATGTGCTTGTCGTGCGGCGCGCGCGAATCCGGCGGTGTGTTGCCGTGCGGGCACTGATGGAGGCCGCCATGCGCATCTACGTTGCCGGCCCGATGACAGGGCATCCCCAGCTGAATTTCCCGGCCTTCCATGCCGAGGCGGCGCGCTTGCGTGCCCTCGGCTACGACGTGGTAAATCCGGCCGAACTGAACGCCGATCCGGCGGCCGACTGGCTGCAGTGCATGCGGACGGACATCAAGCACCTGGTCGACTGCGATGCGATCGCCATGCTGGAAGGCTGGCATCACTCGCGCGGCGCACGGCTCGAATACACGATCGCGATGCTGCTCGGGCACGCCGTGTTCCGCGCGGTCGATATCGTCGAGAGGCTGGCGGCATGAGGCTCTCCGACTTTCTCGAAAACGTCGGTCACCCCGTTGCCTACTACCCGGCGCTAGCGAGCACGCTCGGCGGTGTGAATGCGGCTGTGCTGTTCTGCCAGCTCTATTACTGGTCGAAGCGTTCCACGTCGGATCTCGGCGTGCACAAGACGACCGAAGAATTGAAGGCTGAAACAGGCATGTCGCGGGCTGAGCAGGAGACCGCGCGCAAGGCACTGAAGAAGCGTGGCGTGTTGATTGAGAAGCATATCCGCCTCGAGCACAAGATGTATTACCGCCTGGATCTGGACGTGCTTGAGCGCCTGATGGAAATGCGCTCAAGCGCTGCCGAAGAGGGTGCTGATCCCGAAAGCGAGAATCAAGCATCCCCGAAAGCGAAAAACTCGCGCTCCCGAAAGCGAGATTCCAGCATTCGGGAAAGTGACATTCCAGCATTGGCGGATGCGGGAATCATTGAATCGGGAGCGCGGGAACCTAGCGCCCCCGAAGCAGCAAATCTCGCATTCGTTAACGAAGAAAAGACTACAGCAGAGACTACAGCAGCAGAGGCGCGCGAAAGTGGGCCTGTGGATAACTCTGCTGCTGTTGCTGCTGATTCGAAAAACGAAAAAGCCAACACCGAGCTCGAACTCATCGACTTGCTGATCGCGCTTGAGCGTGAGCGAGGCAAGGATCTGTCGATCGACCGAAGTCGAGATCGCGCCCACGTGCTGACATGGATCGGGAAGGGTGTGACGCCCAACCAACTGCGCGCGGCGCATGTGCTTGCCGTGGCGGCGCGCAAGCGCGACAGCGATGACCGACCGGCCTATGCGGGCTTCGTGTCGACGTTCATCGACGACGCCATGTCGCCGGCCGCCGCCGCACCTGCTGATCCCATGGAATGGCACCTGACCCAGGTCGGCACCGAGGCACGCGGCGCTGAGCTGGGTATGCGCGAGCGCAAGCAGGACGAGGACTGGCGGTATTACCGCGTCCTGGTCGCGCGGGCGTCGCGCGAGCCGCGCGCCATCGAGCACGTGCTTACCGACGCTCAGCGTTTCAACGCCGTCGACCTCTACCAGTTCGCGCGCGCCACTTTCGGCGACGCGCTCATGCCCGTGGACGACTTCGCATCATGAGCAAGAGCGCACTTCGCTATCCCGAGAGCGCGATCGCCGGTGGCATGTTCGGCACCGCGCGTGTGCGCGGCATGCTCGCTGACACGGCGGCGCGCCTGACGTCTTCCGCTGCCGTTCCGCTCGAGCCGACGATCGCACGGCTGATCAGCGCGACGCCGGCCGCGGTCGCAGCGACGCCGCTGCAGCGCATGCAGGCGCTCGGCCGACTGCCGGCCGGCCGCATGAACAAGACCGAGGCCGCATACGCGGAGCAGCTCGCAGCGCGCGTGCACGTCGGCGAGATCCTCGAGTTCAAATTCGAGTCGCTGAAGCTGCGGCTCGCCGATCGCACATGGTACACGCCGGACTTCTCGATCGTGCTGCCAGACGGCACACGCGAGATTCACGAGGTGAAGGGTCATTGGACCGACGACGCCCGCGTGAAGATCAAGGTCGCCGCCGAACTCTATCCCTACTACCGCTTCATCGCCGTGCGGCGCGTGAAGGGTGAGTGGATTCGGGAGGTGTTCTGATGGGCGGCAAGCGCTGGAGCGACGACGAGATCGCCACGATGAAGCAGATCGCCGAGTCTGGTGAGACGCTGCTCTCGCAGATGCATCGCCTGCCGGGCCGCACATGGGCGGCAGCGCGCCTCTACGCGTCGAAGGAAGGCATCGCCTTCAAGGAATCGGTCTCTTGGTCGGCCGACGAGCAGGCGAGGCTCCGGAAGATCTACAGCAGCAACGAGTCGATCAAGCTCGGCGTCCGCCGGCTGCTGCCGCACCGCAGCTATCTGGCCGCGAAGGGCGAGGCGCAGCGCCTCGGCCTGTCGGGAACGAAGACGCGCACCGGCCGCACGGGCTACTCGTGGATCGAGCGCGCGATCGAAGACGTGCTCGCCAACGGCGGCCGGATGACGGTAAAGCAGTTGGCGACCCGGACTGGCGGCTCGATCAACGCGATCGGGAAGGTCCTCGCGAAGAACCGCGGCACGAAGTTCCGCGTCGCTGATTGGGAGCGCGTCGGCGGCGCGGCGGTTTGGGAACTCGGCAGCGGTCCGGATGCGCCGCGGCGCCCGCCGCGCACCGCAGCTGATGCGTGCCGCGCATTCCGCGAGCGCTCCCGGATCCGCGCCGGCCGTGTCGACCCCTTCGCTTCGCTGATTCAGCAGGTGACGGCATGAGCCATCGATCGAACAAGCGCGAGCGTGAGCACATGGGCCGCATCGCAGGTATGGAGTGCATCTGCTGCTACCTACTCGGCCGGAAGCAGCAGAGCAAGACGGATGTGCATCACGTGCGTGTCGGTCACGGCGGCGCGCAGCGCGCTGGGGATTTCTGCACGGTCCCGCTCTGTCATGACGACTGCCACCAGGGCAAGAACGGCGTGCATGGCGACCAGACATACCTGCGCATCCTGAAGGTGACGCAGATCGACCTTCTGAACGCGACGCTTGAGAGGCTGTACGGATGAGGCTGCTCGTGCGCATGACGCTTCCGTTTGCATCGGCTGACGGATACGAAAAGTTCGAATGCCTCGCGCAGCGGCTTGTTGGACCGGTGATCGATTCGGAGAAGGGCGGCGCGTTCATCTTCGTCGATGTCGATCTGCCCGAGAAGTATCGCGTCTTCGCGGCGGCGCGTGGCTGGAATGCCGATGGCACCTATCGCGTCGAGGCGACGGTGAAGGAGAACCGGCGATCCCTTTCTGCCTTTCTGGCAAGCGGCGATCTGAACTGGAACATGGAGGAAGGGAACTGATGGATCGAATCGATGAATTGCTGCTCGACTGGTACGAATGGAGCCAAGGCTACAACCTGGGCGTCGGCTACCAGGCATTCGATAGCAGCACCGCGCAGTTCCGGTCGAGCCGTCAATGGATGGAATACGAGGATCTGAACGAGGAGGTCGACTGGCAGTTGAAGAAGACCGTCGGAAAGATCATCGAGCCGATGATCCAGAAGCTCGACCTGCGCGCGCGCGTCGCGATCAACACGGAGATGCGCAACTTCTCGGCCGGCGCAGAGGTTTGGTCGAGTGCGCGTCTCGGCCATGGATCGAATATACGTGCCGAGTACGAGCGCGCGAAAGCTATCCTTTGCCCGCAGATGATTGCGGCCGGGTTGCTTGACCGGAATGCTTGTACGCCGCTCGAAAATGCCCTATGATTTCTCGCAGTTGGACGAGTTGCGTCCAGAGAAAGCCGAATTGATTTCCCGAAAGCCCGCTTGGCAGCCGCCAGCGGGCTTTTTGCATTGGAGCTGGCGATGGCGACGATGAGTGCGAAGAAACGCGACAAGTTGCCCGCGAAGGCGTTTGCGGGCCCGGATCGGTCGTACCCAGTCAATGATCGTGCACACGCGGCGAACGCCAAGGCTCGCGCGACGCAGGCCGTCAACGCCGGGCGCATGTCCGGCAGCGAGAAAGCCAAGATCGACGCCAAGGCCGACAAGGTTCTCGGCGAATCCCCGAAGCGCGGCGAGCGCACGGCCAAGCATAAGGCCACGAAGTGATTCTTCCGCAAGCCGTGAGTGCGCGAACCTCGGCAGCTGCTGACGTATTGGAAGCCAGTGGTCTCCGCCGGATTCCGGAACTCGTGCTGGCGACGCGCGGCAGCGATCCCCTCAATGAACGGAGCATGACATGAGCGACATCAATGCAGCACCGAGCAGTACCGAGCCCGCAGTGCCGGTCGAAACGCTTCCGCCGAGCGACAACGCGTTCACGCAGGGGGCTGGCGCGGTCGCGCCGGGGGAATCGAATGCCGCTGCCCCGGATGCGGGCGCCGCGGCTGACGCCTTGGTACCTTCGGCCTCTATGGAGACTGCGCCGTCGACGGATGCGCCCGGTGCTGTTGATGTCGATGGTGGCGTCGACGCTCCGTCGCACCTGATGCTGCTCGACGCCATGCTCGCCGAGATCGAGCGCAAGATCGCAGCTGGCATCCACACGTTCGCGCACGAGGTTGCGGCTGCGCGCGATCACCTTGCGAAGCTGCTGTAACGCGGTATGCGCACCGAGGCCACGCACGTAATCTGCTGCCCTGCTAGCGAGCACGACGGGAAGCGCGTGCGAGTGATCTCGGATTTCGGCTATGACGAGGATGTTGACAGCTATGACCGCAGCCGCGTCGAAGTCGAAATGATCGACACGGGCGTCTGCGGCAGCATCGAGCGGCGCTATTTGTCCGAGGTGCAGTGATGGGCCGCAAATCGGCTTTGACGCCCGAGCAGTGGGCAGAAGTCGAGCGTCGTCATCTGGTCGATGGTGAGTCGATTAATTCGTTGGCGAAGGTCTTCGGTGTCAACGAAGCGACGATCCGGAAAAAAATAAATCCGAATAAATCCGAACGGGGAAAATCCGCGAAACCCTTGCGTGAGCTCGCACAGGAGAAAGTTGAAGCTGATCGGCGCGCCAAGGATATTTCCGAACAGATCGCCGCATTGCCGATTGCGCGCCAGACGATCGTCAATGACCTTGCGCAGAAGCTGACGAATATCAGCGGGCACCTCGCGTCGGCCGCCGAATACGGTGCTGCGACTGCGCATCGGCTCGCGGCCATTGCGAACGAGCAGGCGGCGAAGATCGACGATGCGAATCCGCTCGCGGCAGACAGCGTCGCGGCACTGAAGGGCATTGCAGCGCTGAACAATCTGGCGAACAACGCGAGCGAGATCGGCCTGAACCTGCTTCGCGCAAACAAGTCCGAGATCGAGAAGATCAACGCAGGCGAGGTTGGCAAGATCGGATCGATCGTGCGGCGCATTGTGGATGCGAAGGCATGATCGAGCTCACGATCGAGACGCCGCGAGTTTTCCTCCCGCTGCTTGAGCCTGCGCGTTACAAGGGCGCGCACGGCGGTCGCGGCTCGGGCAAATCGCATTTCTTCGGTGAGATGCTGATCGAGCGCTCGATCATGGCGAAGACGGACGCCGTCTGCGTGCGCGAAGTGCAGAAGTCGCTCAAGCATTCGGTGAAGAAGCTGCTCGAGAACAAGATTGAGGCGTTGAATGCGGGCGCGTATTTCGAGGTGCTCGACTCGCAGATCAATGCGGCGAACGGCGGCCTGATCATGTTCCAGGGCATGCAGAACCACACGGCCGACTCGATCAAGTCGCTCGAAGGGTTCGATATCGCGTGGATCGAAGAAGCGCAATCGCTCAGCCAGCGTTCGCTGGATCTGCTGCGCCCGACGATCCGGAAACCGCGCTCGGAACTCTGGTTCAGCTGGAACCCGGACGAGGAAACCGACCCGGTCGACGTGCTGTTGCGCGGCCCGGAATTGCCTCCGGACGCTTGCGTGATCGAGGTCAATTTCTCTGACAACCCGTGGTTCCCGGATGAGCTGCGTGCAGAGATGGAATACGACAAGCGCCGCGACCCGGACAAATACGCGCACATCTGGCTCGGTGCATACCGCCAGAACAGCGAAGCGCGCGTGTTCAAGAACTGGCGCGTCGAGGAATTCGAGCGGCCACAAGGCACGATTTTCCGTCTCGGTGCCGATTGGGGATTTGCATCTGATCCTTCGGTGTTGATCCGCTGCGACATCGACGGCAACCGCCTGTGCGTCGACCACGAAGCGTACATGGTCGGCTGCGAGATCGTGAACCTGCCGGAGCTGTTTATGGGAGTGCCCGACGCCGAGAAGTGGCCGATCACGGCCGATTCCGCGCGGCCCGAAACGATCAGCCATATGCAGAAGCACGGCTTCCCGAAGATCCGCGCTGCGATCAAGGGCGCGAAGTCGTTGGAAGAGGGCGTCGAGTTCCTGAAGTCGTTCGACATCATCGTGCACCCGCGCTGCAAGCACCTGATCGATGAGCTCACGCTCTACAAATACAAGGAAGACCCGCTCACGGGGGCCGTGCTCCCGATCCTTGAGGACAAGGACAACCACGTGATCGATGCCCTGCGCTACGCCTGTGAGGGCGCTCGCCGGGCCACAAAACCCGCGAAGTCGAAACAACCCGTTGTGCGCCGCTCTGTCATGGGTGGCGGCGCTTGGATGAGCTGATGGCCCGCAAACCGAAAGAGACGCCTGCGTCGCCCGAATCGAAGATCGTCGCCGAAGCGAAGGAGCGCTTCGAGCGATGCCAGGAATTCGAGTCCGAATTTCGCCAGCGATTCATCGAGGACCTGCGCTTCTCGAACGGCGATGCGGACAACGGCTGGCAGTGGCCTGACCAGATCCGCACGACGCGCGAGGGCGATGCGCGGCCGTGCCTGACTATCAACAAGGTCCGTCAGCACAACCTGCAGATCATCAACGACGCGAAGCAGAACAAGCCGAGCGTCAAGACGCTGCCGGTCGACGGTGAGGCTGACATCGAGATTGCGAAGATCCTCGACGGCATCGTGCGCCACATCGAGTACAACTCGCATGCTGAGATCGTATACGACACGGCGACCGAATTCGCGGTGCAGGGCGGCCTTGGCTACTGGCGCATCGTCTGCGAATACGCGCACGACGGTTCGTTCGATCAGGAGATCTTCCTGCGGCGTGTGAAAGACCCGCTGACGATCTATCTCGATCCAGACATCGAATCTGCTGACGGCTCCGACGCCAAGTTTGCATTCGTGTTCGAGGAAATGGCGAAGGCCGAGTACGAGGCGCGTTACCCGAGTGAGGATGCGCAAAGCGTCGTGTTTGGCGACGATACGCAGAGCGATGGCTGGATCAGCAAGAACAAGATCCGCGTGTGCGAGTACTTCCGCAAGACGGCAAAGGTCGACAAGCTCGTGAACCATCCGGTGCGCGGCCCGGTTCGTCTGTCGGAAATCGAAGACGCAGATGAGCGTAAGGTGATCGAGAACGACAAGTCGATCCAGAAACGCGAGATCACCGAACCACAGATCACCTGGTACCTGATCGCCGGCGACAAGATCATCGACGAGAAGCCATGGGCCGGCCGCTACATCCCGATCGTACGTGTGGTGGGTGAGGAAATCGTCATCAACGGCAAGATCGAGCGCAAGGGCCATACGCGGAACCTGAAAGATGCGCAGCGCATGTACAACTACATGTCGTCGGCGAACGTCGAGTACATAGCGTTGCAGACGAAAACGCCGTTCGTCGGGCCGGCTGAAGCGTTCGAAGGGTACGAGAACGAATGGTCGAACGCGAACAAGGACAACCTGCCGTATCTGCCGTATAACTCGCGCGACGAGGAGGGCAACCCGATTGACCGCCCGTCGCGCGAGCAGCCACCGGTTGGAGCGAACGCATACCTGACTGGCATGCAGAACGCCCAGCAGGAGCTGATGATGGCCTCGGGCCAGTATCAGGAGCAGTTCGGCCAGCAGTCGAATGCGCAGGCCGGCGTCGCGATCCAGGCGCGGCAGCGGCAGGGCGATCGCGCAACGTACCACTTCATCGACAACGTGGCGCGTGCGATCCGCTATACGGGCCGCGTACTGATCGACCTGATCCCGAAGATCTACGACACCCAACGGGTGGTTCGCATCGTCGGTGAGGATGGTACCGAGACGTTCGCGAAGCTCGACCCTGAGCAGCAGCAACCGCTGCAGCAGGTTCCGCATCCGTCGATCGCCGACAAGGTGCAGCTGATCTTCAATCCGGGCATCGGTCGCTACGACGTGACCGTCGAGGTCGGCCCGAACTACGAGACGCGCCGGCAGGAAGCATTCAACGCGCTGACGCAGATCATGTCGCAGGATCAGGAGCTGATGAAGGTGGCTGGCGACCTGCTGTTCAAGGCGGCCGACTTCCCGATGGCCGACGAGGTTGCAGAGCGTCTGCACCGCACCATCCCGCCGCAGATTCTCGGCAACGGCCCGACGCCGCAAGAGCAGGACATGCAACAGAAGATGCAGAAGATGGGCCAGATGATCGAGCACCTATCTACCGAACTGCAGAACGCGCGCCAAGGTCGCGAACAGCAAGATACGAACATCAAGGCATACGACGCCGAAACGAAGCGTTTGCAGGCGCTTGGTCAGCCCCTCGATCCGCAGCTCGTTGCGCACGTGGCGACGCAGGTCGTCATGCAGATGACGCAGACCGGTGCGCCGGAAGGTGCGCCACCTGCGCCACCCGATCCAATACAGCCTCAGCAGCAACCCCAGAACCCGCCGAGTGCGGGTTTTTCTTTGCCCGCACCTCAAGGACAGTGACATGAGCTATCCCGGCATCCTCCAGGACCTCGGGTCCACCGCCCCGATTCAGGGCGTCTACCGCATCACGCAGACGCTTGCGCCGGCGCAGGTCGCAGCGAATACCAGTGCCGAACAGACGTTCACGGTGCCGGGCCTTCAGGTGGGCGACTCGATCGATGTCAACAAGCCCTCGCACCAGGTTGGTCTGTCGATTGGCAACGTGCGCGTCTCCGCAGCGAATACGCTGGCGATCCAGTACGTGAACACCACGGCGAGCCCGATCACGCCGACGACCGAGCAATACATCATCGGCGGCCAGCGCTAACCCTGGACCGTCTAGCTTCTTCCCGAAGGCCCGCATCTGAAAGGAGTGGGCCTTTTTCGTTTCCGTACCGGCGCGGCATCACCGGGCTGAAATTCTTGGATACGTCCATGCAAACCGAAGACCAGGCAGCACCCACTGAAGTGACCGTACCGCCGACGACGGAAACACCGGAACAGGCGCACGAGCCCGCTGACACGAGCACGGCCCCGGGCACCGAGCAACCCGCAGCAGCAGTCGAGCAGCAGCCGCAGGAAAAGCCCAAGAACGACTGGGTACAACGGCGCATCGACCAGCTGACGCGGGAGAAGCATGAGGAAAAGCGGCAGCGTGAAGCCCTCGAGGCGCGCCTGCGCGAGCTTCAACCCGATGCGACGACGACCACGACGCAGCCGATGACTGCGGACCAGATCCGCGCGGAAGCGACCCGGCTCATCGCTCAGGAGAAGTTCGACACGGCCTGCAACAGGGTGTTCGACGCCGGCAAGACCGAGTTCCCGGATTGGGATACATCGCTGCGCACGTTCCAGATGCTCGGCGGTGCATCGCAGGACTTCCTGGAGGCGGTCACGTCGATGGATTCCGGCCATAAGGTGCTCCACCACCTCGGCCAGAACCCCGAAGAAGCCGAACGCCTGCTGTCCCTTCCTCCGCTCCGTATGGCGCTTGAGCTCGCCCGTCTCGAAACGACGGTCGGTCAGGCGAAACCCGCTCCCGTATCGAAGGCGCCTGCGCCGATCTCGCCTGTTGGCGGCAAGTCTGCTCCGGTTGAACCGGCTGAGTTTGCCACGACGGCGGATTACGTCGCATGGCGTCGTCGCAACCGCTCCTGAGGCGATAAATGGCAAACACTCTTCTCACACCCGTCAAGATCCTCGACGAATCGCTGATGATTCTCGAGAACATGTTGACCTTCACCAGCCGTTCGAACCGCGACTATTCCAACGAGTTCGCGGTCAGCGGCGCGAAGATCGGCGCGACCGTCAACGCCCGCAAGCCGAACCGCTTCGTCGGCACGACGGGTCCGGCGCTGAACATCGAGAACGTGAACGAAACGTCGGTGCCGATCACGCTGACGACGCAGTTCCACGTCGACTTCACGTTCAGCTCGCAGGAGCTGACGCTCATCGTCGACGAGTTCGCCGACCGCTATATCAAGCCGGCGATGGCAACGATCGCGAACAAGATCGACTTCGACGGCCTCGGTCTGGCGAGCACGGTCGCAAACAGCGTCGGTACGGTCGGCACGATTCCGAACGACATCAAGGTCCTGCTGGATGCTGGCGTGAAGCTCGACAACGAAGCCGCGCCCCGCGACGGGCGACGCACCGCGGTCTGGGATCCGGCCACGAACGGCTCGATGGTGAAGTCGGCAGCCGGCCTGTTCAATCCGTCCACGAAGATCGGCGAGCAGTACGAAAGCGGCATCTTCTCGCCGTCGGGCCTGGGCTTCGACATCGGCATGGACCAGAACGTGAACACGTTCACGACCGGCACGCGCACGAACGGCACCGTTTCCGGTGCTGGACAAACGGGCTCGACGCTGCTCGTCACCGGCCTGGGTGCCGCTGGCACCGTGAACAAGGGCGATACGTTCACGATCGCTGGTGTCTACGGCGTGAACCCGCAGAATCGCCAGTCCACCGGCGTCCTGCGCCAGTTCACGGTGCTCGCGAACGCGACCGCCGACGGCTCTGGCAACGCGACTCTGTCGATCTTCCCGTCGATCAACACGTCGGCGTCGAATCAACAGTACCAGACGGTCACGGCTGGCCCGGCGAACGCCGCCGCCGTTACGTGGGACATCGCCGCGTCGACGCAGTACACGGCAAGCCTCGCATATCACCGTGACGCGTTCACGCTGGCCACGGCCGACCTCGAGGACGTCAGCAAGTACGGCGCGTGGGGTGCGCGTCGCGTGCATAAGGGTATTTCGATGCGGATTGCACGCCAGTATGCGATCGGCACCGACACCGTGCCGTGCCGGATCGACGTGCTGTACGGCTGGGCGCCGGTGTACAACGAGCTGGCCTGCCGGATCGTCCGCTGATGGGCGCTCTGCTTCAGCAATCAGCCCCCGCCGCGGCGGGGGTTTTTGTTTCCGGAGGCAGCGTGTTCCAGGAATTCCCGATGTGGGTCAATGGCCCGAGCGGCAAGCAGCAGATCGTCGAGTCCCAGGCCGCATTCGAGGCGCTCGGCGAGGGCTGGAAGAAGCCGGCGCGCGTCGATGCTGTACCGCGCGAGCAGCAAGCTGATTTCATCGAGTATCCGAAGTGGGTCGGCGATGTTCTCGTACAAAACGCCGAGGAAGAGGCTGCAATCGCGCCGACTGCTCCAGGCGACGCCGATGCACAGGCCGACGATGAGCGCACGGCGCTGATCCAGATCGCCGACGAGAAAGGCATCAAGATCGACAAGCGCTGGTCGAACGACAAGATCCGCGCGGCTCTGGAGGCGGTATGACGACGGCGGTCGATCTCATCACGCTCGCACTGAAGGACATCGGTGCGCTCGGGATCGGCCAGTCGATTTCGCCCGACGACACCGAGGATGCACTGAACACGCTCAACATGATGCTCGGCCAGTGGCAGGGCGAGCGCCTGAGCGTCTATCACCTCGTCGACACGGCGATTCAGTCCACCGGTGCACAGTCGTACACCGTCGGGCCCGGTGGCAACTTCAACACGCCGGCGTGGCCGTACCAGATCAACGCTGCCTATGCGCGACTGAACCCGGGCACCGCGACGCCGATCGACTATCCCGTGACGATCATCCCGGCACGCGAGGACTATTCGCGCATCGCGTTGAAAGCACTCCAGTCGTTCCCGAACTATGCGTTCTACGACGCGGCATGGCCGCTCGGGACGTTGTTCATGTATCCGATCCCGAACGCAAGTTTCGAGCTTCATATCGCCACGCTCGAGGCGCTTCCGCAGTTCGACACGCCGGCCGACGATATCAACCTGCCACCGCAGTACATGGCCGCGATCCGATATTGCCTCGCATGCTATCTGGCGCCTTCGTATCAGCTCGATCCGCAGCCAGCGCTTGTGCGCCTCGCGATGAACGCGAAGCGGATCGTGAAGCGCATGAACGTGCAGATCAAGGCAATGAGCATGCCGCGCGGGCTCGCGACACAGCAGCGGTACAACATCTACAGCGATAGGCCGTATTGATGCGAGTTCCTCTGACTATCGGTGCATATGCCGCGCAGAGCCTCATCGCCGAGGCGCAGCGATGCGTGAACCTGTACGGCGAGCAGAATCCGCAGGATGCTCCGGTGCCTTTTACGTATTACCCGACGCCGGGCCTCACGCTGATCTCGACTCCGCCTGTCGCGGCCGAGTCGCGCGGCATCTACACCGCGTCGAACGGCCGTCGCTACGAGGTTGTGGGTCGCAACGTCTATGCCGTCTCGGCCGACAACAGTTACCAGGCGCTCGGCACGCTTTCGACCGGAAGCGGACCGGTATCGATGGTCGACAACGGATTTTCGATGTTCATCGTCGACGGCAGCATCTCTGGATTCACGGTCGACATCAGCAGCAACGTCATGTCCGCGTGCAGTGATCCGGCCTTCTACGGCGCTGATAAGGTCGATCTCGTAGACGGCTATTTCGTCTTTAACAAGCCGAACAGCACGCAGTTCTATATCTCGAAATACCTCGACGTCACGTTCGATCCACTCGATATCGCGTCGAAGTCGACGTATTCCGATAACCTCGTGACGCTCGCAGTGATGCACCGTGAGATCTGGCTGTTCGGCGCGTTGACGACGGAAGTGTGGTTCAACACTGGCGCATCTGATTTCACGTTCGGCCGCATGCCGGGCGTCTACATCGAGCATGGGTGCGCAGCAAAGTACTCGGTCGCCAAGATCGATCTCGCACTGTTCTGGCTTGGTCAGGATTTGCAAGGGCATGGCGTCGTGTTCGCGGGGCGTAACTATCAGGCCGAGCGCATTTCGACCCATGCGCTTGAGCAGGCGATCAGCGCATATAGCCGCATCGACGATGCAATCGGGTTCTCGTATCTGCAGGGCGGCCATGCGTTCTACGTGCTGACGTTCCCCACAGCAAACGCGACGTGGTGTTTCGATGTCGCGACAGGCCAATGGCATCAGCGCGGATACCTCGAGGCCGACGGCTCGCAGAGCCGCCATCGTATGAACTGCCATTCGTTCAACGATGGTCGGAATCTGGTCGGTGACTGGCAGACCGGCATCGTCTATGAACTCGATCCGAATGTCTATACGGACAACGGCGCACCAATCGAGCGCATTCGGTCATTTCCCCACATCCTCGGCGCCGATGGCAACCGTGTGATGTTCCGCCAGTTCATCGCGGATATGGAGGTGGGCGCCGGGATGCCGGACGACTCCACCGATCCGCTCGTCAGCCTGCGCTGGAGCGACGATCGCGGCGCGACATGGGGCAACCCGGTCACGGCAACGATGGGGCGCCGCGGCGAATTTCGCACTTCGATCCAGTTCCAACGCCTCGGATATGCGCGCGATCGCGTGTTCGAGCTGTCGTGGTCGGAACCGATCAAGACCGCACTGAATGGGGCATGGGTAGACGTTTCGAGGGCGCGAACATGAGAACGACCGCGACGATGCCCAATCCGGGCACGCCTATGACCGGGCCCGACGGCCGCTTGAATCCCGAATGGACCGCTCTGATCATCGCATTGTTGACGCGCACGGGTGGAGAGGGCGATCCGATCGACATCGTCAGCCTTCAGAAGCAAGTGCAGGCGCAAGCGGAGCAGATTGCCAATCTGTTCATGCTCGAGAACAGCGCAGTCCCGGGGGCGCTCATCGGCGCGCTGCTGTTGCGCATTATTGCTCTTGAGTCGATGGTGCAGGGGGTTGTTCCGGTACAGCCAAGCGCGCCGCAAACCGTCCCGGATGCAGTCTCCGTACTTCAGCGAGCAACGACTTCCATTCCCGATGCCGTCGCGATACCGCGGCGCGATACCGACGACCTTCGAAAACTCATCGAGGCACAAGCATGAGCGTCAACTACAAGACTCTGTGGCAAAGCGTCCTCACGGGGACCGCTGCGGCCACGTATGCGCCCGGCGCGGCCATTCAGGGGGCAGTGCATACCGCGAACCTCTGGAACCCCACAGCGGCAGCCGTAACGGTCAATTTCTATCTTGTCCCGAGCGGCGGTACGGCAGGCGACCCGACGCGCATCCATCAGGTTCAGGTGGGGGCCGGCAAGTCGATCATGGTTCCGGAAGTGATCAACACGAAGGTCGTCAATCCGGGTGTGCTGTATGCCGATGGTGCCGGCGTCACATTGACGCTCACGGGAGCAGAGGTAAGCCCGTGATGAGCTCCATGAAAATCTCAATCGAGACATTCACCGGCGAACTCGCAGACGAGATCGTCCCGCTCGGACAGCAGAGCTGGGACGAATGCTCGGAGATCAAGAAAGACACCTGTGCCTATCACGGGCAGCGCGGCCTTCAGATCGAACCGGACATCGATCAGTACCTTTACCTATCCGACCATCAATCATTGATCGCCTTCACTCTGCGTGACGATGAAGGCGTTCTGCATGGATACGCTCTGGCGATCCTCTATCGAAGCCTGCATCTGAAGACTGAACTGTGCGGGAACGTCGATACGTTCTACGTGCAACCGGATCATCGCCGCTCGATGCCACGTCTCATGTCGCAAATCGAAGAAACGCTGCGCGAGCGCGGAGTCAGCATCATCGGATGGCCGGTCACGATGACTGGCAAGCTTTGCGAGATTCTCCAGCGACGCGGCTATATTGCCGATGACGTGGTGATGGAGCTCAAGCTCAAAGATCTTCCGCGAGGTGAGACATGTGCGTAGCTGCTGCAATTGCAGGTGCCGGCGTTGTCGGTATCGCCGGATCGGCGATGCAGTCGAACGCAGCTTCCGACGCAGCACAGACCCAAGCTGACTCCGCAAACTACGCGGCTTCACTCCAGAACCAGCAGTGGCAGCAGACGCAGAAGAATCTCAAGCCCTATATGGACTTGGGTTCGTCGGCGATCAATCCGCTGTTGTCGGCGATGGGCTACAACGTCACGAAGAGCGACGACGGCACGTATTCGTTCAATGGCACGAATCCGACCAACATCCTTCAGCAACAGTTTTCCGCTCCGACCGCAGCGCAGGCGGCTGCGACTCCTGGCTATCAGTTCACGCTCAATCAGGGCTTGAAGTCCGTCCAGAACAGTGCAGCTGCACGCGGGCTTGGCACGTCTGGCGCTGCATTGAAAGGGGCATCGACGTATGCGACCGGTCTCGCCGACTCGACGTACAACGATGTGTTCAATCGTGCGCTGCAGACGTTCAACACGAACTACAGCTCGGCCGCGAACAACGTGAACCGCCTGAGTGGTCTGGTCGGGAATGGTCAGAATGCCGCTGCTACGAATGGTTCGCTGGGGGCCGCAGCAGCCGGCAATATCGGCAATACGCTGATGAGCGGTGCGAACGCACAAGCCTCTGGAATGGTGGGTTCTGCGAATGCCCTGGCCGGTGGCATGAATAGCGTTGCAAATGGCGCGATGACTTACGGGCTTCTTAGTAATAACGCCCTGAGCAACGCCACGTCAGTAAATCCTTCCTATGGCGCCGTAAGTGCGAGCAATCCCACCGGCTACAACGTCGGCTCCAATTCCTACGGATTTTCGGTCTGATCATGCCACTCGATCCCTCGATTCCGCTTCAGGTCAAGGCACCTGAGTTCAACCCGCTCCAGCAGGCGCTGCAGGTCGCGCAGTTCCGCTATATGAATGCGAACGGGCAGGCGATGCAGCAGCAGCTCGACGCGAACAAAGCAGTTTCGGCTGCCTATCAGCAGGCGACGGATCCGACGACTGGGAAGGTCGACAACAACAAGCTGATGGGGATCATCAGCCAAGACCCTCGCGCGGCCTACAACATGAGCCAGATTGCGCAGGGCATCAATACGCAGCAACAGCAGCAGATCGGCATCGACACCGCGAAGCTTGATCAGTCGATCAAGGCGCAGTCCGGGCTCCGGCAGGGTCTCGGCAGTCTTCTGACGAAGCCGGACCTATCGCCGCAGGACGTGATGAGTTTTGGGGTGACACAACTTCAGGCCGGCGCGATCACGCCGCAGGTATTCCAAGCCGAAATGCAGTCGATGCCACAAGATCCGCAGGCACTCCGCGGATGGGTCCAGCAGCATTACATGTCGGCGCTGAACGGCGAAACGCAGCTGAGCGCGATGATGCCGAAGTACGCGCAGGTCAATACCGGGCCCGCAATGGTTGCGGTGAACCAGAACCCGCTAGCAGCCGGCGGAGGCGTTGGAACGGTCGGCTACACGGTTCAGAACGGCTTGTCGCCGAGCGAAGCGCTTGCGCCGGGACTGACGATCAACCAGAACGGGCAGCCGACCACGTACACGAAAGGGCAGATGGCCGGCGGCGCAGTTCCGCAGACGCCGGGTGGCGGATATGCGACCGGGACGCCCCTCGGTGCGTCCGACGTCGCCAGCGGGGCAGCGACGCGCTACAACACGCTGCAGACGGCCGCATCGCAGGCGAAGCCGATGATGCAGACCTACGACCTCGCGAATCAGGCAGTGCAGGGAGCGATCGCGGCCGGTAAGGGATCAGCATCTATTGCGAATGCTCGCGGCACGATACAGACAATTCTGGGTGCCTTTAACATCGCGCCGACCGGTAACTCGGTCAAGGATTATCAGCTCGCGGTGAACTACCTGAATAGCGCAGCTGACCAGGCAGCTTCGTCGCTTGGCCTGTCGGGGAGTGATTCGCGCCTCGCCGCGGCGAAGGCAGGCCAGCCGGACCCGAACAATATGAACCTGCCGGCGCTCCAAGAATCAATCGCGCATGCGAAAGGACTGCAGCAGGCGCTGCTTGACCGTCAGCAGGCGACGACCAACTTCCTCGCGCAGAACGGTAACAACACAAGCCAGCTACCGCAGTTCGAAGCGAAATGGAATCAGTCGTTCAATCCGGACGTGTCCTATATCCGATCATTGCCTAATGAGGCAGCACAGCAGGCTGCAATGGAAGCACTGAATAAGCAGGGCAAGTTGCAGGGCTGGATGAAGGACTATCAGGCCATGAAGGCACTTGGGGCATTCTGATGGCGAACGTTCAGGGTTTCGTCCAGCAGTATGGGCCGGTGGCGGCGGCCGTCAGCCAGCGCATCGGCGTTGCGCCCGATGTGCTGCTCGGCCAGTGGGGGCTGGAAACGGGATGGGGCAAGTCCGTCATCCCGGGCACGAATAACCTCGGTAACATCAAGGGTCCGGGCGTCGCAGCGAAGGACAACCAGACGGGTGCTGTTGATCAATACCGCACGTATCAGTCGCCGGGCGACTTCGCGGCAGATTTTGCTAACCTGATCTCGAGCAACTATCGGAACGCGGTCGGCAAGGGTGCTGATGCCGCTGGCTATGCCGGCGCGCTGAAGGCCGGCGGCTATGCAGAGGACCCGAAATATGTCGGGAAGCTCGCGACGGCTGTCGACATGGTGCGCAAGTTCGGCGATACGGTTGCATCGGCGTTGTCGGGCGCCGCGAATGCGGGCGAGCTCACGCCGGCGCAGATGGGCGGCGCGCCGGTGATCTCGGCAACTGGCCAGCGGCTGAACGGGCCGCAGTCAGCCGCCGCGCCGGCGCAAGCGTGGTCGGCTCCGGCCGTGGCGTCGCCCGGCGATCCGCTGCTCGACATGGCGCACGGCATCATGGGCGGAACCACGCCGGGTGGGGTGTCCCCCTCGGCGAGCGCCGTGCCGAGTACAAAGCCCGCGCAAACCACGGACGACCCGCTATTGTCGATGGCGAGCAACGTGATGGCGGCGAAGCCTACCTCGCAGCCTCAGCAGGCGCCGCAGGCGAATCAACCGCACGAAACTACGCCTCTCGATGTTGCGGGCGCCGCTGTCGAGCCGATCGCGACGCTCGCAACTGGCGCGCTCGGTGGTCTTGTAGGCGGTGTCGCGCGTCTCGGTTCGGCTGCGCTTGGCAGTAGCTACGCTGATGCACAGGCAACTGGCAACAAGATTGCTGACGCGCTCACCTATCACCCGCAGACGCAGGGCGGACAGCAGGCGCTTGCGGGCCTCGGCAATATGGCGTCGAGCGCGAAAAATGCCATCATGAACACGCCGGTCGGGCAGGCGGCGGCTGCCGTTGGGAAAGCCTACGACGACACCTTCGTGAAGGGCGCACCCAATGCGCTGTTGGCGACGATCAACGATCAAGTTCCGGCTGCCACCGCGAACATTGTCGCGCCTGAGCTGGCTGCCCGCGTCAATGGACTCGTGAAGTCGATCGGCCGCGCGGATTTGCCGGCCCCGACGCCAGGCAGCATTCCTTGGTCTGATGCGCGGGGCGCCGGGCCATCGCCGGCGCCTGCACCAAACGCAGCGGCGACGCCGGCCGTGGCGCCGAGCGGATCTGTGCAGGCAGCCGTGCCTCCGGGCGCGGCTGCCGCAGCCGGTGGCGCCCGTGGGAGCATGGGCGCGGCTGGAACCAGCTTCGCTAATCAGGCGCGCGCGGAGGGCGTTCCGGATTCGCTCGTCCAGAAGATCGCCGCGCAAGAGCAGGCCGGAACGTTGAACCCCACGGCAGCGGAGCGCCATATCGAGGCAGGATCGCTGCCGGTGCCGGTTGAACTCACGGCGGGGCAGGCAACGGGCGATGTCAACCTCCTGTCGCATGAGCAGAACATCCGCGGTAAGGCGCCGGAGCTGGCGGAACGCTTCAATGCTCAGAATGGGCAGCTTGCAGCGAACTTCGACGCCATCCGCGACCGCGTCGCGCCCGACGTGAATGTGCCGTCCGGGACGCCCATCGGGCAGGCTCTCGTGGATGCATACAAGCAGGCCGACGCTCCGATTCAGGAGCAGATCGCGCGCGCATATGAGGGCGCGCGCAACGCGGACGGCACGCCCGCGCTCGTGGATTCGGCCGGTGCGATGCGAGATTTTGAGTCGGAGATCGGGCCGACGCGGTTCCGCGCGCTGCCGGCGCGCGTGCAGCAGATATTCTCGGATGCGAAGAACAACGTCGTCGCGCTTCCGGAGGCTTTCGATCGGTCGGCGGGTGCCACGAGGCCGCTGACTGCTCGAGACCTGATGGATATTGACCAGACGCTGTCGGGTGCAATCGGCGAAACCAAGAACACCAGCGTCCAGCACGATATCGGCTTGCTCCGGCAGGCGATTCTCGATGCCCCGATCAGCCCGGCCGCCGGTCCGGAGGCGATGGCTGCATTCAAATCGGCGCAAGCGCAAGCGCGCGCGCGCTTTCAGGCCATGGCCTCAGATCCTGCTTACAAGGCAGCCGTCAATGATGGGGTCGGCGCGGGAGAGCCATCACCGCTGGCGGACGGCTTCGTTCAGAAATATGTCGCTGGCGGCAAAACGGCGAACGTGCAAAACATGCTCCAGAACCTTTCCAGCGACCCGCTGAATCAGCAATACATCGCGGCTGGACTATTGGATCACGTCAAGAGCCAAGCGGGCATCGATCTTCGGACTGGCACCGGGAACGTGAGTCAGGCCGCCCTGAATAAGACCATCCAGAATCTCGGCCAGAAGAGCGGCATTGTATTCGGTGGCGACAATGCGCAGATACTCGACAAGCTGGGAAACGTCGCGCGCTATACGCAGGAACAGCCCCGGGGCAGTTATGTGAACAACAGCAATACTTTCGTGGCAGGGGCAGCCAATGCCGCGAAATCGGCGTTGGAGGGTGCAGCGAACGTTTATGCGCACGGCATTCCGGTTGGCACATGGGCGCGTCAACATCTGGCGAAACGGTCGCTCGGGAAAGAGGCGGCCCAGTCGTTGGAACCGGGCGCCGGCCTCAATAAGCTCAAGTCGGCCGTGGGAAAAAACTAACGGCTATCTCCTCGCATGGCTTCGAGCAGGGCGTCAGTCCCGCCGAAATACGTAATCGCAGCAATTATGCCGAGCGGCCACCAGACGCTTGTAGCCATCGCCACAAGGATCAACTTCCAGATAACGCCCAAAGCCTTTTTCATTTGTTTCCCCTGAGCCTGCCCCGTGCGGGCTTTTTCGATTATAGGCCGCCATCGAGCGGCCTTTTTGTTTTGAGGTGGCAATGGCCTCCATCCTTCCGAACGGGAAAACCCAGTTCATCGACCAGAACGGGAAGCCTCTCGCCTATGGTTACGTTACGTTCTATGCGCCAGGAACGACAACGAAAAAGGATACCTGGCAGGACGCTGCGATGACGCAGCCGAACACGAATCCAGTCGTGTTGGATTCGCGCGGGCAGGCGACCATCTGGGGGTCCGGAACATATCGGCAAATCGTCAAGGACTGGAATGGTGTCCAGATCTGGGATCAAGTCGTCGCCGATCTTTCAGGGCAACTTTCCGACTCGGGCGGCTCGAGCATCGTCGGATTTCTTCAGGTTGGACCGTCGCCTACGCCGCGGACGGCTCAAGACAAGATGCGAGATACCATCAGCGTCAAAGACTATGGCGCCGTTGGGGACGGCGTAACTGACGATACTGCTGCAATCCAGCGAGCCATCAATGCCGCGATCGCTAGGAAGGCGATGCTTTACTTTCCGTGCGGGAACTACCTTGTTTCGTCGAATCTGAATGTATCGAACGCATCGCTCAAGTTCCATGGCGATGGGCTCCAGCAATCCATTCTGACTTTCTCGAATGGAGCTGGGATCGTTGTCGACAACAGCGGCATCACGACCATTCGAAAGCCAGTCGAAATGACATGTCTGTCGTTACTCACGACGACTGTCAAGACTGGTGTGGCGATCACATTCACGGGAAGCGCTGGCACGCGATACGGCCAGCAGCTGCTGTTGCGCGACGTTGAGATTGCGGGGGTGGATTCCAACACTTGCTGGGGTACGGGCGCATCTATCGTGAGCGGCGGAGGTCAGAGCACCATTCATCGCTGCATTTTCAATGGCGGAGGATCTGCCGTTCGTAGTCCCCAGATGATCAGCATCAATGCATCGAAGGGAGTTCACATCACCGAATCGTGGTTGTTCAACTTCGACGATGGTGTCTACATTACCGGCGGCTCCGAGGGGATTACCGTTCGCGACAACATGATCCAAGCCGGGCGCCGTGGCGTTGTCATGGACAACAACAATGGCAACTTGCTCGTCATGACCGGCAATGACATGGCGGTTCGGGAGCGGGGCGTTGTCGTTGGCACGGGAGCAGCGGCCAATGGCTCGAATAGCTGCAATATCAGCGACAACTTCATCATCGCGTGGGACCCGGCGGATGGGGGCACCTACTCGGACTTTGTTGGGGTTGAGTTTTTCTCTCAGTACAACCAGATTCATTCGAATGAGTTTTACAAAAACTCAGTCGGCTTTACCTGCACGGCAATTCATGGCGGCGTAAGTGCGTCTCGCACTGCATCGGTGAACAGCATTCGCGGGAACGTCTATAACACAGTAGATTTTGGGTTGGTCCTCGATTCTGGCGTGACAGCCACCGAGGCATCATTCTGGCGCGCGGTTGGCACAACGCCCGCAAATAGCTTTGTGAATAACGGGAACAGCACCTCGCGAGTTGCATTCCTGGATTCGGATACCTTTTTCTCGTCCGGTGGACTGAAGGCGTGCGTCAATGGCGTGGCCGCTCCTAGGGAGGTTCGGCTCCATTCCCTAGGCGGCTCGACTTGGGATTCTCGTTTTGTCGGAACTGGAGGCACATCGGGTAGCAATGGCGGCGGTTCGGTCACGATTAGTGGTGTGAATGTGTATGGGCCGAATATCGGTCCATCTGCTGACAACTCATCCTCCTCGGGCTATGCCAGTCTGCGATGGTCCGTCGTCTATGCCGCCAGCGGCGCGATCAACACATCCGACGCGCGCCTCAAATCAGCCGTGCGCTCCATGACGGCTGCTGAAATCGCTGCGGCTCAACAACTCGCCGCAGAAATCGGCATTTACCAGTTCCTCGCCGCGATCTCAGAGAAGGGCGCGGACGGCGCGCGCCTTCATACCGGCACGACCGTGCAGCGCGTGATCGACGTTATGCAGTCGCACGGCCTCGATCCACTCCGCTACGCATTCATTTGCTACGACAAGTGGGATGCCGTGGATGCAATCCTTGATGAAGACGGCGGGATTGTGATGCCTGCGCGCGAAGCGGGTGATCTGTATTCATTCCGAGACAACGAGTTTCAGTTCTTCTTATTGGCTGGAATGTTCGCGAGCGTGGCCCAGCAGCAGACAGATAACGAAGCCCTCACTGCTCGCGTCACCGCGCTCGAGGCCAAGGCCGCATAACCACAGGGGAATCGAATGGCTGAACCCACAACCAGCGTGCTCGCGGCGGCCGGCGCGCTGCTCGTCAAAATCGTCCCTGGTGCCATCGGATCGTTGATCGCGCTGCGCTTCATTGGCGATGGGTTGACAGGTCGGCAGAAAGCCGTGTCGTTCGTTGCTGGCGCGGCGTTCTCATACTTCGTCGGTCCGCTGATCGTTACATGGTTTGCAATCGCGGACGGCGGCGCGCAGCAGGCGATTGGCTTTCTTGTCGGCCTGTTCGGACTGGCGATCACGAAAGAGCTGTTCAAAGAAATCAACAACGCGGACTTCATCGGGGCCCTGAAACGACGCTTCCTGGGAGGTCAGTGATGGTCACGATTTTTCTTTTCGCAAATCTCGTCGTGCTCGGCTTCTGCATGTGGATCGCTGTGACTGATGCGATCTCGACGGGCTGGTGGGGCACAGTTGGGTTCTCGATCATCGGTATCGCTTCGGCCGTGAACGTGCTGAAGCCGCTGCGGATGGTCTCGGCGATCGACATGCCCGAGACGCTGATGATGGTCGGCATGGCGATCGTGTGCCTGTGGGTCATGGGCCGAAAGGCGTACTGGTGGAGCAAGGAGCACAAGCATGGGTAATTTCGACCGCTCGGTCCTGATGGCCGAGCTGACTCGCGATGAGGGGCGCAGGCTGAAACCTTACGTCGACACGGTCGGCAAGACGACGATCGGCGTCGGCCGCAACCTGACGGACATCGGGATCAGCGATGCCGAGTGCGACACGCTGCTGTCGAACGACATCGACCGAACGGTCGCATGGCTCGATCGCAACCTGTCGTGGTGGCGCCAGCTCGACGCGGTGCGCCAGCGCGTGGTGGTCAACATGGCGTTCAACATGCAGGGCAAGCTGCTGACGTTCGTCAATACGCTCGCGGCGATGAAGCGCGGTGACTATGCGGCAGCAGCCGATGGCATGCTCGCGTCGAAGTGGGCTGGACAGGTCGGCGCTCGAGCGACGCGACTCGCCGACATGATGCGGAGCGGTGCTTGATTATTTCCTGAGCAGCATCGCGAAGACGTACGACACCATGATCGATGTCCACATCGCGATTCCAAACACGGCTTGTCGAGTGAGTGGATCGGTGGATTTCAGTTGCTGCTGGAGCGTATAGAGAATGAATCCGACTACCACCGTATCAAAAAGGCTGCGCCGCGTGATCTTCCACATGATCGTGCTGGTTTTCATGGCGGTATCCATCGCCGCTTTTGTGGAAGCGCTGGTCTTTGAAACAGCCCACTTGAACAGCGCAATTGTCACGGCGACGATCAGTGCAGCGGTAACGCTGGTAGCTAACTGGCTGATGTCGATCATATTCCCTCGCTGGATGAGTTGGGGTGAACCACCCGAGCAGGGAAGCGGCGAGAAAGAGGGTGGCGGCGCACCGGGAAGTTACCACACCGCCCAACGTGACCAGAAAAACGGGGAAGAATCATGACGATCCTCGACCCGCGCGTCTGGCTGGCCTTCCTCGCCGCGCTTGCGATCACTGCCGGTGGCTGCTACTTCAAGGGGCATGCCGACGGCGTGCGTGTGACGACCGCCGCAGCGCAGAAGGACCAGCTCAAAGCTGTCGACGCGGCCCGCACCGAAGAACAACGCCGCACTGCGGCGCAACAGGAGGTAGCCGAGAATGCTGCTCAACAACGTGACCAGGCGCGCGCTGATGCTGCCGCCGCTGCTTCTGCTGCTGACGGCTTGCGCAAGCAAGTTGCCGTGCTCGTCGAGCGCGCCCGCCATCCCGCCGCTGCCGCCGGAAGCGCGCCAGCCGGCGACCCCATCGGTGTGCTCGCCGACGTGCTCGACAGCATTGACGACCGCGCGGGAGAACTGGCAAAAATCGCTGACGAGCGAGGCATCGCCGGCCAGCAGTGCGAGCGGGACTACGACGCGCTGACGGTTGCAAAATAGGCACGGGGCGCCGGTTCAATTCCGGCGTCAATCTTCTAGAAACTACGCATTCGTTACGCACGAATCGCTGAATCTCTTGCTGATATTGGGGCGTAATTTTCCGGTCCCCGGCACCAAAATCGCTTCCATGTGATTCCACGAAGTTCCAAAGACCCGCGAGGAATAAGCCTCTCGCGGGTTTTTTGTTTCCATGACGTTCTGTCGGGTGCGTTTGCCATCCGGGGGGGTATGTGGTGGGTATGTTAGGGGTATGGGCTGCATTCGTGGCCAGTTTGGCAGGAGATACCCCCAATGCCTTTGACCGACACCGCTATCAGGAACTCGTTTGAAGCAGTGGCGTATGACTGGCTCGAAGAGCGCAAGTCCGTGGTGCAGATCGAGCAGCACGAGAAGACGTTGGCGCGGTTCAAGAGCGACGTGTTTCCATGGTTGGGAAAACGTCCTGTCGTCGAGAGCGACGCCCCTGAAATTCTTGCGGTTTTGACGCGGATCGATAGCCGCGGGACTCGCTATTCTGCACACCGGGTCCATAGCGAGATGAGTCGCGCCTTCCGCTATGCAATCAAGGAAGGGCGTGCGAAGAGCGATCCGGCGCGGGATTTGATCGGTGCGATCCCGGCTCCGGTGGAAACGCACTTTGCACAGGCCAGTTGCAAAAGGCGTCCCGGTGTTCCCGGATCTTAACTGGACTGTCACGGTAATCGAATCCGGATCGATCTGGATGGAGACGGTTTGCACGGTCCGAGATCTGCAAGCGTATCCCTTTGTCGTGCTGTTAGGTGAGCCGGGAAGCGCCAAGTCGGCGACGCCGCATCGCGAGCCTATCTCGAGTTGACGGTGAGGCCGCCGTCGACTGCAACACGCGCACCATTGATGTAGCGCGCCTGATCGGAGGCAAGATAGGCAACCATACTGCCAATCTCTTCTACGTGTGCCCAGCGCCCGGACAAAATGCCCTTCGCAAGACAAAATTCACGCAACCACTCGTCGACGTTCTTCCCAGCGTTCTGGGCCATTGTCCGCGCCCATTCATCTCGCCATTCAGTTCCCACCAGCCCTGGCACCACCGCATTGACATTGATCTTGTGGCTCGCAAGATCGGCGGCAAGGTATCCGGTCATGTGAATAAGCGCAGCGTTATTCATCCCGTAAGTCAGCGCGGGGTTCCAGGTCATCACCCCCGATGCGCCTGTAATATTGACGATCCGTCCGGTGCCATCGGTCGGGATCAGCGGGAGAAACTCGCGGATCACTCGCAATGCCCCGAGATTCTTGATCTCGATCTGGCTGAGCCAGTCGCTGTCGTCCCACAAAATTTCGCGATCGCGTCGCTGAATCGCTGCCCCGGCATTATTGACCACGATGTGGACGTTTCCATAATGCTTCTGGGCCCGTAAGCTCGCATGCCGGACCTCCTCGGGCTTTGTAACGTCGGCACTGATGGGCAGAGTCTGTACGCCAAACTCGTCTGCGATGTCATGAGCCGTACGCTCAAGATCGACGGTGCCTCGCGCCAGCAGCACGAGGTTCACGCCCTCGGCGGCGAGCGCTCTCGCGACTCCTTTTCCTACACCTTTGCTTGCTCCCGATACAAGCGCTGTCCGTCCGTTGAGATTCAACTCCATCGCTGTCTCCTTTTTTTCGATGTTCCTTCTTGCATTCAACGCACACGCGCCCTTGGCTAGTGAGCGCGCGGGAATCCTTCTAAAAATGGCGTGTCAGGAGTCCAGGATCCTGACGTTGTAGCCCGCATCGTCGAATGCAACGAGAAACTCTTCTGGAAACAGCCACGAATCGACGACGACACGATTCGTAGTCCGATTGATCGTGATGCCGGCATCCGGATCGACCCGTTTGATTTCATGCGCGATTGCGCTTTCAGTCTCGTCGTCGATCAAGTGATCAAGTAGAAATTCCATGATTTGATTCCTGTTTGTGGCAGGCGTGCGTTGCGCACGTGCCACCGTGCAGATTGCATCCGTTCGCACGCGGGCTACATAGTCGGCAACACACGTCCGAAACACGTGCGCGGACGTTGTGCACGGCTGGCCGAGAAAGCGGGGGAGTGATCCGCGCAGTAGCAAACGGATCGCGGGAATCACGTTAAGGGAATTGTGATGCGATGGATAGATCCGGTTCGTCGAACATAGTGTTTTCGATCAACGAACACGAGCTGCGCGGTTAGCGGAGTAGACGGCTGATGCGTCGCGTTTCAGTGCGGCGTATGCGTCAATTGGAAGGACATCGAATAACTGAAGCGGCTTGCGGGATGTACGCCCGACGTTACCTCAATAACCGTGTCCTGCGCATAGTAGGTTCGGACAATGCGCAGTCCGGCCGATCCGTCCGGGACGTGCAGTGCCGCTGCCTGCTCGCCGACAAGTAGCAGCCCATGGATCTGCTGCTCGACACGTGTCGCCCTGACGCCGTATTGCTGTTCGAGCATCGTATGAACCGGCGTGTCCAGCGTTTTCGAAACCCCCTTTAATTGACTGTAGCGGCCAGTGACATAGAGGTCGACGATTGCTATCGGCTCGTCGGCGCCAGCCAGGTCGTATCGAATTCCTTCGATGTGCAGCCACTTCGCCCCCGGCGGGCAGTGCAGGAACTGGGATTCGGCATCGCTGACCGGACGCACGTTATGCGACATGACATCGAGTCGCGTGCCTTGCGCATAGCGAGCAAGATCCGACAACGAATCCATCGACTGCACATAACGCGTCTGCGGATAGCGCGCGATCACGCGCGTGCCGATACCTGCCTGTCGGCTGATCAGACCGAGATCGCACAACTTCAGAATGGCCTGACGCACGGCGTAGCGGCTGAGATTCCACTGAGCGCACAGTTCAGCTTCCGTAGGCAACATGTCCCCGACCTGAAACTGGCCGCTGCCGATGCTCTGCACCAGCGCGCGCGCGAGGTCGACGTGACGAGGCTGGGGCGATTCGAGCGAGACGATGTCTGACGCATGGGTGGGGGCGATCATGGGTGGCAAGACGGGGGTTGAGCGGCTTTCAGTATAGCGGGCACCTCTTGGTTTGTTCGAATGTTCGTATGCCGATGGTGGGTACGGATCGCGGGGACGCATCAGGGGATCGGGGTATATCCGAATGTTCGAACATTTGAACAATTCATAAAGTTCAGCCACGTACTGATGGCGCTCGAACCGACGGCGCCCTGAATCCGGAGCTCGTTCCATGTATCCAATCGATTATTTCTGGCGTGCTGTGCAGCGGCATCCCAATCGTCCCGCAGTCATCAGCCCCCAGGGCAACCTGTCGTTTTCCGAATTGGCGGAAATCGTGCTCGATCGGGCCGCCGCGCTCGACTGCATTGATCCGCAGCCGCGGAGCCGCGTGTGCGTGGGTGCCGCGAATTCGGTTGACCATCTCGTGGCGATTCTCGCGATTCTCGCGGCCGGCAAAATCTGGGTGCCGCTCAATCCGCGCAACGGCGATCCCGAGTTGCGCCGAATCGTCGATTTTGTCGAGCCGTCGCTGGTTCTTGCCGATGTGGAGATGCTGGAACGCCTCGTCGGGATCGACGCGCCGCTGCAATCGTTCGATGTCCTGGCCCGCCAGGCCGGCAATCGCCAGTTGCTCGCGATGGGGCCGCTGTCGCGCGCGGGCATTCATCCGGAGGATGCGCAGGCGATCAAGTTCACCGGCGGTACGACGGGTTTCCCGAAAGGGGTGATCCAGCCGCTGCGCGCATGGACGACGAGTATCGCGACCCAGATCCACGAACTCGAATTGCAGCCGAGCGATCGCTATCTGGTCGCGGCGCCGATCACGCACGGAACGTCGACCTACATGCTGCCGATCCTCGGTGCAGGCGGCGCGCTGGTGTTTCCCGACTATGCGAAACCGGGTGCGTTGCTCGATGCTGCGAGCGCGCACGACGTGACTCTTTTCTTTGCGCCTCCCACGCTGATTCAGGCACTCGCGGAGGAGCAGCGCCGCGAGCCGCGAGCGCTGGGCGCACTGCGCTACCTGGTGTACGGCGGTGCGCCGATGCGACCGGAGCAGATTCGCGACGCGCAAGCCGTGTTCGGGCCGATTGTCTGTACGTCGTTTGGTCAGACGGAAGCGCCGCAGATCATCACGTTCCTGCCGCCGTCGGAAATGACCGGAGACAATCTCGCGTCGGTGGGCCGGCCGTCGCTGCTGACCCAGGTGGCGATCGTCGACAAGGACGGTCGGCCGTTGCAACCGGGCGAGGAAGGCGAGATCGTCGTGCGCGGCAGTCTCGTCATGAGCGGGTACCTGAAGGCAGAAGAAGAAACGCGCAAGACCTTGATCGACGGCTGGCTGCATACCGGCGATGCAGGCGTGTTCGACGAACGCGGCTATCTGTTTTTGCGCGACCGCATTCGCGACGTCATCATTACCGGCGGATTCAACGTCTATCCCGGCGATGTCGAAGTGGTCCTGTCCGGTCATCCGGCTGTCGCGGACTGTTCGGTGGTCGGCGTTCCCGACGACAAGTGGGGCGAAGCGGTACATGCGGCGGTGCAACTGCGGGCGGGTGCAAGCGTGCAGACGGACGAGCTGATCGCCTTCGTTAAACGCGAGCTGGGCTCGGTCAAGACACCGAAGGTCGTCCACTTCTTCGACGAGTTGCCGCGCAGCGCAGTGGGCAAGGTGCTCAAGCCGGCGGTACGCGATGCCATTCTGGGTGGACGGGGGCAATGATGACGGACCATGCCGAGACGCCGGAAACCCGGCTCTGTCGTTACACCGCGGATGCCGTGTATTACCGCGACAGCAACCTTGTCGACGACTTGATCGGCAAGGCAGGCTTCATCGACGTTTTCATGCGGCAGACCTTCGGGGTCACGCTGGAGCAGAACCAACGACGCGTCGTGGATGCGATTCTCGTGACGCTGATGGAGCACGGCATGACGCCCAGTGCAATCGCAACCCGGATGATCTACTCGAGTTCGCCCGAGAACTTGCAGGCCGGCGTTGCCGCCGGCCTGCTCGCGGTGGCCAGCCGTTTCGTCGGCACGATGGAGCCGGCAGCGGAACTCCTCGCGAGAATCGTGGGGGCGAAGCCCGACGAGCGCAGCGAAGCGGCCGCGGTAGCGAGCGAGTACCGTGCCCGTCGCGAGCCGGTTCCGGGATTCGGCCACCATCTGCATCGGCCGGACGATCCGCGTGCCGTTGCATTACTGGCTCTCGCGCGCGATGCGGGTACGCATGGCGCCCACTGCCGTGCCCTGGAGATGCTGGCGATGGAGGTCGATGCCGCTGCCGGCAAGCACATCACGATCAATGCGACCGGCGCCATCGCGGCGTTGCTGGGCGATCTCGGCATTCCGCCGGCCCTGATGCGCGGCTTTGCCGTGCTCAGCCGCGCGGCCGGCTTGATCGCCCACATCGCGGAAGAGCAGCAGCGCCCGTCAGGGCGTTTCATCTGGCAACTCGTCGATGACGCGATGACCGGCTAGTGCGTCGGCAGTTGCCTGCCCGCCGCGTATTCGTATTGCATTCGATTCCATGAAGGAGACACACATGACCCAGATCAACCAGGCGATCATGCGCCACCATCACATCACGCTGTGCGTGGGCACCGCGCAGCAGGACTATGACTTTCATACGAAGCTGCTGTCGCTGAAAAGCGTAAAGAAGACGCTCATCTACGACGGCATGGCACCGTTCTATCACCTCTATTACGGCAACGACCTCGGCGAGGAGAGCACGCTTATCACCTGCTTCCCGGTGGCGCATTTCGGACGCAAGGGGCAGCGCGGCGCGGGACAGATCGGCGGCCTGTCGCTGTCGGTTCCCGAGTCGGCCATTCCGTTCTGGGAAAGGCGGCTCGTCGTGCATGGCTTCGACGTTCGGCGTTCGGAGCGCTTCGGCGAGCAAGTGTTGTCGTTTTCTCATCCGTGCGGCATCCCGTATGAGCTGATCGGCATTGCCGATGATGCGCGCAAGCCCTATTCGAACGGTGAAGTGCCGGCCGAACTCGCGATCCGCGGTTTGCACACGATCGGCGTGAACGTGCGCGACATGGAGGCGTCGCAGGAATTCATGCAGCAGGGTTGGTCGGCGCACGAAGTCGGGAAGGACGGCAAGTACGCGCGGTATGCGTTCGGCGACGGTGGTTCCGGGAAGTTCGTCGATTACGTGCTGGAGCCGGAAATGCCGCAGGCGAGCTGGACCTACGGGGAGGGCATCGTGCATCACTGCGCGTTTCAGGTTGCCGACCGCTCGGTACAGGACCGCGTCAAGGCCAATCTCGAAGGATTGGGCTTCACCGACACCTCGGAGCGGAAGGATCGCGGTTACTTCGAATCGATCTACGTTCGCACCCCGAGCGGCGCGATGTTCGAGGCGACCGTTTCGAAGCCGGACGCTTTCCTGATCGACGAGCCGTACGAGAAGATGGGGCAGACGGTTCAGCTTGCGCCGCAGTTCGAAAGCCAGCGTGCGGTGATTCTCGAATCGCTCGAAGCCCTCAATTACTGAAACGGAAGCAGACCGGGTGACGAGTGCGGCACCCGGCACCATTGCCTGGAAGCATCGACCTCATGACGAATGCGCATCTCGAACAGCCGGTGGTCGACTATGGCGAGTCGATCGATCGTGCGGATACCGCCGTGATTCTCGTTCACGGGCGCGGCCAGTCGCCTGCCTGGATGCACGACAACGTGGTCCGCCGTTTCGGCCGGCCGGATCTTGCCTGGCGGGCGCCCACCGCGGACGGCGCGTCGTGGTACCCGGAACGTTTCCTTGTGCCCGTCGAACTGAACGAGCCACGTCTTTCCGATGCGCTGGCATGCCTGGAGGTGCTGTCGGAGCGGCTGCGGCAGCAGAGCATCCCGTACGCATCGCAGGTGCTGATGGGCTTCTCGCAAGGGGCGTGCCTGTGCAGCGAATTCGCGTGGCGCAGCCGGCGCCGGTATCGCGCGCTGGTGTCCCTGACCGGTGCGCTGATCGGGCCGCCCGAACTGCCGCGCGACGCGGCCGGACGCGATTTTGCCGGAATGCCGGTGTTGTTTTCCACCTGGGAACACGATCCGTATGTCCCTGCGGAGGCGGTGCGCCGATCCGCCTACCTGTTCGAAGCGGCCGGCGCGGTCGTGGCCCTGCACGTCGATCCGGCGGCCGAGCATGGCATACGCGATGCGGAAATCGGGTATGCGAGACGCACGCTCGATACGTGTCCGGGCCGTGTTCGCCCACATCCTTGAGCAGGAATCACATCATGCAGTCGTTCAATCATGAAAACCACGCGGGGCGGGTCGTGTTTGGCAGCGCGAGCCTCGATACCCTGCCCGACGTGCTCGACTCGCTGGGGATCGTCCGGGCGCTTGTCGTGACGACGCCCGAGCAGGCGGACCTGGGGCATCGCATCGATCGGATACTCGGGCAACGAAGCGTGGGCGTGCTGGACAAGGCGGTCATGCACGTTCCGGTGGAAGTGGCGCGGGAGGCCATTCGCGCGGCACGCGCGACCGGCGCCGATGCCTGTATCGCGGCCGGCGGCGGATCGACGATCGGACTTGCCAAGGCGATTGCGCTGGAATCCGATCTGCCGATCGTGGCGTTGCCGACGACGTATGCCGGTTCCGAGATGACGCCGCTTTACGGTCTGACCGAGGCGGGTGTGAAGAAGACCGGCAAGGACTGGCGCGTGCTGCCGCGGTGTGTGGTCTATGACCCGGAGCTGACGCTTTCGCTGCCGGTGGAGCTGAGTGTGACTAGCGGAATGAACGCCATCGCGCACGCCGTGGAGGGATTGTATGCGCGCGACGGCAGCCCGGTTTACAGCCTGATGGCGGAGGAGGGCATACGTGCGCTCGCGGATGCGCTGCCTCGACTCTACGCATCGCCGTCCGACGTCGATGCACGCGGCGACGCGCTCTATGGTGCGTGGCTTTGCGGGACCGTGCTCGGCAATGTGCAGATGGGCATTCATCACAAGATCTGCCACACACTCGGCGGGACCTTCAATCTTCCCCATGCCGCGGTGCATACCGTCATCCTGCCGTATGCGCTGGCGTACAACGCGGCGTACGCGACGCACGCGCTTGCGCGCGTCGGTCGCGCGATCGGTGCCGCGGATGCGGTGGCGGGCTTGCGTGGCCTCGGCGATGCGCTCGACATGCCTCGTTCGCTGCGCGAGATCGGGATGCCTCGCGACGGCCTCGATCGCGCGGCCGACCTGATTGTCGAGAAGCCTTATCCCAATCCGCGCCCGATCGAGCGGCAGGCGGTCCGCGCGCTGCTGGAGCGTGCGTATGAAGGCACTGATCCCCTGTAACACGATAGCCGGCGGCTTCGCCGTCCCGTGGAGAAATCGATGTTGATCGAGCGTCGCACCTATACGTTGCAACCAGGCATGCTGAACGACTTCTGGGATGCCCAGCGTTTGCGCGAGGACCGCTTGCAACCGATCCTGGCGCGCCTGATCGGCGTATTCGCGCCCTTGTCGGGCATGCCCGAGTCGGTCGTTTCCCTGTACCGATACGACGACTTCGCGGACTGGCAAACCCGCCTTGGCGGCTTGTACGGCGATACGCGGCTGTCGACCTATTTCGGACACGTGCGATCCATGATCGTGCGCCAGGAAAACGAATTGTTGTCTCCGGCCGGATGGTCCGGCGTGACGCCGATGTGGGGCAACGGCAACGACTGGCTGCCGGCGCACGGCGAGCCGATACCGGCGTCGGCGTCGCGAACCGTTATCGTCGAGACAACCTTGACCTTCCGCTCGGGCGGTGTGCCGAGATTCTGGCAGGCGTTCGCGCAGCATGGCCTGGCCGACGCCGCCGATATTGCCGTCGGTTTGCTGGGTGCGTTCAATACGATGGTCGGCCCACTGAACCGGGTGCGCTTCTATACGCGAGCGGGGAGCGTGGATGACTGGATCGTCCGGCAGGAGGCGCTGGTCCGGTCCGCTGCATGGACGACGCTGATGAATGAAATCGCCCCGTTCTTGCTGGACATCACGCATGTGTTGCTCAGACCGTCGCGGATAGCAGACATGTCGCCGATGTTCCTCGAACCGTAAACGGTCGCGATAGCACCGGATTAGCGGCGCGATGCACCGCGCCTTCTATGAAAGCGGCCTATCGATGTTCTTGAGAAAGGTCCGGCCCGCCGGCATGGGGAATACGGGCTGGACTCTTCAATCCGTACCTTGGGCGAACAGTGATCCCGTCGTTACCCGGTGGTAAGGACGCGGATTCGAACAGGATATCAAGGGAGACGATTATCAAAATAGATAAGTACTCCATAGATATTTTTATGAAATCTGGGATTCTCGAAAAAATGGAGACAGTGATGGAGATCAAGGAAATGAACGACGAACAACGAAAAGCGATTGCGATCGAGTACTTCAGACGGCTGGATCGCGGCGGTAATCTGCTCGAACTGTTTGACGATCAGGCGCAGATGTATTTCCCGAAATGGGGCCTGGCGCGCGGCAAGGAGGAAATCGGGCAGCTGTTCGCGGATCTCATGACGATTCTCGCCGGCGTCTCGCACGAGATTTCCTGTCTTAACGTTATTCAGCAGGGGGATCTCGTTTGCGTCGAGGGTCTTTCGAGCGGCGCGTTGAAGAACGGCGAGACCTGGCAGGCGGGGGCCACGCACGCGGGCCGCTGGTGCGACGTGTTCGAGATCCGCGACTTCAGGATCCAGCGTTGCCACGTCTATCTGGATCCGGACTATGCGGGGAGCGATACCGACCGCTATCCGTGGCTCGGAGCGAATCGGATTCGCCGGTACTGACGCGTCGCTGGCGATACCGGATGGCGATGCTGAACCGTCCCGGGGTAAATGGGGTGTGCTGATTGCGTGAGCCATGTGCTGCACACAAGACGATCCGTCCATCCGATCAATAAATTGAGGATAACAAATCATTGCCGCATGCGATGCGGCGGGTTATGGAGAAATGAATGTCCAGGAGAAAGCATGTTTCGCTGGGCCTCGCCGGTTGCCTGGTGGCGACCGCTGCGTGCGCGCCGGCGCAAGCGCAGAGCAGTATCACGCTGTTCGGCGTAGTCGATGTGGCGATGCTCTACACGAACAAGACGCGTAACCCCGTCACGGGTCTCAATGACGGAAGCCAGATTTCGATGATCGACGGTGGCCGCTACTATTCGCAGTTCGGCCTGCAGGGGGTCGAAGATCTCGGGGGTGGACTGAAAGCGAAGTTTCGTTTGCAGAGCGGCATCAGCGCGACAAACGGTAGCCTGTTCCACTGTAACGGCAATATGTTCGGCTGCGAATCGTGGATTGCGCTGTCCGGTTCCGCAGGCGAGCTGAAAATGGGATTGCAGTTTTCTCCGTTCTTTCAGGCCGTCTACGATTCCGATCCCCGCGATCTCTCACTGTTTGGCAGCGAAGCGACCATTTACGTCGGCACCGTGCTGGGAACCAGCATCTTCAATCCCAACGCAGTGACGTATACCAGTCCGACCATCGCCGGACTGACCGTCAGCACCATGTTTGCGTTCGGCGGAAAGCCGGGCGATTTTAACTCGGGCAAGCAATATGCGGCACGTGTGCGCTATCAGCGCGGCGGACTGACGGTCAACGCCGCGCTCTACAGCGGCAATGCGGGAGGGGCGGAAAGTACACCGGTGCCAACCAACGTCGCATTCACTGGCCGCATGATCGGGGCCGGGTATCAGTTCGGCGCGCTCACGGCGAAGGCTTCGTTCGTCAATTTCAAGGTGGCCGGCTCGTTCGACAGTAACGTGTTCGGCGGCGGCATCAACTGGTTCGCATCGCCGACGCTGGGCATCAATGGCGGTGTCTGGCTGACCAGCGATCGCAACCATACGACCAACCATTCCGTGATGGCGGCTGTCGGGGCAGACTACTTCCTGTCGAAGAGCACGACGCTCTATGCGCAGTGCGGCGTGGTGAACAACCACGGTGCGATGAACACCGGCCTGTCGATGATCGGTGCGCTGTACGGTACGGCGGGTACGACGTTCGGTGGCACCGTCGGCATCCGGAAATTCTTCTAATCAACTTGCCCGCGATCCCGGACCGGGCCGAACCGGAATCGGAGCGCGGATATAGGAATGACAGACATGAAAGCCCGCAACGCATTGATTTTTCTCCACGTGGCGACTGCGCTGCTCGTCACGACGAATGCATACGCTCAGACCAATCCGACCGGTTCCGACGTCGCACAGCCGGCGAGCACACTCGGCAAGAAGGAAATGAAGGCCGAAAACCGCAGACTCCAGCGGGCCGTCGTTCGAGCGCTCGGCAGCGCCAAAGGCCTGAATGCGGCCAACATCGGCGTTGTCGCGCGCCAGGGCGTCGTTGTATTGCGCGGCTCCGTCACCGATGGCGCCCAGTCTCAAATTGCAACCGCCGTGGCGAGTTCGGTGAGCGGCGTGACCGCTGTTACGAACAATTTGCTGATTCGGCCGGAATAAGTCGTCGATATCGCCGGCCGCAGCCGTGCGGCCACTTCCAGGCGAAACCGTGGGGAGGCGACATTCGCGAGCGGTGCCAGCGGTGATGCGCTGGCGCCGCTCGCGCGATTTACGACCGTTCCGAATCGAGCTGCTCGTTATGCTTCACGACATCCTGAGCCTTGAGATAGCTCTCGATGAGCAGTCGATACGGGGGGAAAATCATCCCGTAGACATCGGCCCATTGCTGTGCATCGGGACGATGCCAGGTCTGTTGCAATTCGGAGGCGACTGCTGCCGTGTCGATCGGAACCACACCCGCTTGAACGACGCGAGCGAGGGTGATTTCCTGCGCCATTTTCGAGTACGTGCCGGAGGCGTCGACCACAGCGAAGACCTTGTAGCCTTCCTGGACGGCCGAGATGGCCGGGAATGCCATGCAGACGCTGGTGATGGTGCCGGCGATGATCAGCGTCTTGCGTCCCGTTGCCTTGACCGCATCGACGAAATCGGGATTGTCCCACGCGTTGATTTGCCCCTTGCGAGCGATATATTGGGCGTGCGGCGCGCTCTCGTGGATTTCGGGGATCAACGGACCGTTCGGGCCCTGCGGAACCGATGCGGTCGTGATCACCGGCATTTTGCAAAGCGTTGCGATCTTGGCCAGCGCGATCGCATGGTTGCGCAGGACGGTCATTTCCATATCCTTGACGGTCTGGAACAGGCCGCTCTGATGGTCGATCAGCAACATGGCGGAATCGTTCGGGTCAATGACGGGGCGCTGGCCATTGAAGTTTGCGGGTGCGCTCATGGGACTACTCCTGATAGTGCGGCCGATCGCAGCGCCCGAACGGGGCTGGAAAGACCGGGGGTTGCGCGGTTGCGCGAATAACTGCTTTGCCGCATCGGCACTACAGTCGGAAAATCATGACGAAAAGGAGATGCAGCAAGCCACAAATCATCGCGAACAGCAGGAGGGACGCGACGTATAGGCCTGCTGCGGCGGCTATTTCCGGCCGCATCGGTCGGCGGCGCGGAAAGCCGGAGCGAAGTCGTGGCGCCCACGCAATGTATCGGCGGGCAACATGGTTAGCGATCCGTATTAAGGTGCCCATGGTTCAATGGCGTCCGGACGAGCCGACCTTGCCACGGAATACCCAATAGGCGAATGCGTTGTAACCGAGGACAACCGGTAACAGGATCAATGCGCCCGCCGCCACGATGAGCTGGCTGCTCGGAGCCGCCACGGCATCGCCGAACGTCAGGCTGAACGGCACCACATAAGGCCAAAGGATGGTCACGAAACCGAGCAGCAGGACCGCCACCGCGGCCTGGTTGCAAAGCAGGGGCCGAATGTCCGAGGTGGTGTGCAATGCCGCAAAGCCGGCAATCCACAAGGCTGCGCTGATGGCGCCGAGCAGGCCCATGCGGACAGGGTGCGTATCCCACGTCGCTGCCACGGTCGGGATCGCCGCGGCAAAGACGCAGGTGGCCACCGTGAGAACGAGGAACGCCAGCATGACAACGCGCAGTATCGGCAACCGATATCGTTGTAGTCGAATGTCGGTCTTCCATCTGAGCCAGGACGCGCCGAGGGTGGCGTACGCGGCGACTGCGGTCACGCCTGCCAGCACATTGAAGCCGGTGAACACGTCGATCGTGTGCCCGGAAAATTGCCCGTCTGCCACGATAACGTCACCTGAGAGCAGCGCACCGGCAACCAGGCCTTGGGCGAATGCGGCGAGGGTCGATCCGACGCTGAATGCACCGTCCCAGAAGCGCGGAAACGGCGTGTGAACCCGGAATTCCATCGCGACGCCGCGAAAGCCCAGGGCGACCAGCATGACCATGAACGGGAGATAGAAAGCCGGCACCAGGATCGAGTAGGCCAGAGGAAAGGCCCCGAACAACACGATTGCGGCAAGAATCAGCCACGTCTCGTTGCCATCCCAGATAGGCGCGATGCTGTCGATCAGATCGTCGCGCTCGCGCCCGTGTCGCGAGATCAGCAGAAGGATGCCTGCGCCCAGATCGAAACCGTCCAGCAGCACGTACATCGCGATGGAAAAGATCACGACGAGAATACAGATATGGCTCAGAGCGGCATTCAAGACGGGTCTCCAGGCGGCGTGTCGATGGATGTCCCGGCTCGATGCATGAGGACGGGCTTGAGCGATGCCGCATAGGGCGCGGAGTGAGGCGACGCGTCCGGACCTCGCCGTATCACGCGGGCGGTGATCCCGACGAAGGCGGCGAGAAATAGCGCATACGCAGCAGCAAAGAGGGTCGTGGAGAACACGATGTTGCCGGCCGGTATGGGCGACACCGCATCGGCGGTGCGCAAATAGCCATAGATGACCCACGGTTGGCGGCCGATTTCCGACGTGTACCAGCCGGCGATCGTCGCGATGAATCCGATTGGCATCATTGCCTGGACGACATGCAGGAACCACCGGGTCGAAAAGAGTGCCTGCCTGAGGCGAAGCCAGATGCTGATCGACGCAACGGCGAACATCAGCAGGCCGAGCAGGAACATGGTCCGGAACGCATAGAACACAGGTCCCATGGGAGGGCGGTTCTCGGGGGCGGTGCTGGCGAGTCCGGGGACCATGCCGTGCAGCGAACGCGTGACGATCAGGCTGCCGAGATACGGAATGCCGAGTTGTATGCCGTTATGCGCCTGTTGCTGATTGGGCGTGATGAAGAGAAGGTAGGGCGCGCTTTTCGTCGGTTGCCAGTATCCTTCCATGGCCTGGAATTTTGCCGGCTGGTAGTCGAACATGCGAAATCCGACCGAGTCGCCCAGCGGGAGCTGGAGCGCGATTGCAATGGTTGCGAAGCCGAGACCCATGGACAGGGTGCGTTTCGCGAATGCGACGTGTGAACGGCGGAGCAGATACCACGCACCCACGCCCGCGACGAAGAAGGACGCGGACAGGTAGGCGGCGAGCAGCATGTGCGGAAGCCGAACCAGATAGGACGGGTTGAAAATGACGCGCCAGCGGTCGACGACGTGAAATGCGTGGGCGGCGGCATCGAACGTTACGCCGGCGGGCGTATGCATCCAGGAATTGGCGGCGAGAATCCACGATGCCGAAATCGTCGTACCGATCGCCACCATTGCCGTCGCAAAGAAATGCAGCTTCAGGCCAACGCGCTGCATGCCGAACAGCATGATGCCAAGGAACCCGGCCTCGAGAAAGAATGCGGTGAGTACCTCCAGTGCGATCAACGGGCCGATCACGGGACCGGCCAATCGCGCGAACCCGGCGAAGTTGGTTCCGAATTCGAATGACAGCACGATGCCGCTGACCACGCCCACGCCGAATCCCAACGCGAAGATCGTCAGCCAGAATCGATAGATCTTCAGATAGAGTTCGTCACGCGTCTTGAGCCACAATCCTTCGACGATGGCGAGAAAGGTCGCGAGCCCGATCGACATCGTCGGGAAGATGATGTGAAAGGTGACCGTCAGTCCGAACTGGATGCGAGCAAGCATCACGGTATCCATCTACGTCCTCGTTCCGTGTGTAGCCATGTTTTCGGGAGCTGGCGCGGGGCAGATCAGCTGGTCTGGTCGGTTATCGTGCGACGCCAGGCCGTGATTGCAAGCGCGATGAATGCGACGAGGACGGCGTAACCGACTTCGTCGCCAAAGCTCTTGATCAGCGCCATTTCGACAGCTGCGATGGCGATCGCAAACACCAGACCGGTGCTCACCTTGACTGCAAAAGAAAGAATTTTCGAGGCCGGCATGATAGGTGTGAGAGCTGTCTGAACAACGCTGTTTCGGGTATCAACTGATTTGGATTGCAGATGGATTTTCAGTTTAGGAGCATGTTGCGGTGCGAGCTAGGCGTGTAATCGCGAACACGATGTTTCCCGCTGTCGAACGCGGGTCAGCACATGCGGTGGCGAAGGCATCACGGGGTGATGCCCGAACGACTCTCCTGTTCCGCTCCGCGTCGATGAGGACGAAGGGTGACCGTGCAGGTCGTGCCGGCGGCGAGAAAACGGGCGGCGGGCAGATCGTCCAGATGAATCCGGACCGGCACGCGCTGCGCAAGACGCACCCACGTGAAGATCGGGTTGACGTCGGCGAGCAGCGTCGAGCCCGCCGGGTTGTCGCGATCGCTGATGCCGCGGGCGATGCTTTCGACGCGCCCGGACAGCGGCGGTCCGCCGGCGAGCAGCCGGATCTCGGCCGGATCGCCGACGCGCACCTGCGGCAGCTTGGTTTCCTCGAAGTAGCCGTAGACCCAATAAGAATGCGCGTCGATCAGCGCGAGGCGAGCGACGCCGACGCTCGCATAGTCGCCCGGATACAGGTTCAGGTTGGTGATGTAGCCGTCGACCGGCGCACGGATCTCGCTGCGCGCGAGATTGAGGCGCGCGACGTCGCGCGTCGCGAGCGCCGCCTGGTAGTTGGCCGTCGCCTGCCGTGCGGTTGATCCGGCATCGTCGCGAACCTCGGCCGAGATGACCGAACTGTCGAGCAGCGCACGGCGCGACGCCTGCTGCTTGCGCATGTCGAGCTCGGACTTCCGCAGTTCGACCTGCGCGTCGGCTTGGGCCAGTGCGTAGCGGAAGCGATCGGGATCGATGCGAAACAGCACGTCGCCGCGATGTACTTGCTGATTGTCGGCCACGAGCACGTCGGTCACGATGCCTGACACGTCTGGCGCGACGTTGACGACCTTGGCCCGAACGCGACCGTCGCGCGTCCAGGGCGCGTACATGTAGCGGTTCCACAGTGCGTGGGCAAGGAGGATGGCGGCGACGAACAGAAGCAGGGTGGCCGCCACGCGGAAGCAGGTTTGGGCACGCATGTTGACTCGATACGAAGTGGGAGGAGCGGTCAGCGGGCGAGCAGCAGGCCGGTGCCGCAGAACAGGCACACGAACACCGAGACCCGGAATAGCGCCGGGTGCCAGACATGCCGGTAAAGACCGGAGCGGGCGATTACCCGGTCGACGAGCCAGAATGCGACGCCGCAGCCCGCGAAGGCCGGCAGCAGGCCGGGTACGAGCAGCGAGGCGAACGACACTTCAGCGAACATGGGGCACTCCGTTGCGTGCGCCGACTTCGTCGTCCGGCGGTTCGACGCCGCCGCCGAGCGCCATCATCAGTTGCGCCCAGGCATCGAGGCGCGCGGCACGAACGTTGGCGAGGCCCTGTTGCGCCTGCAAGAGCTCGGTCTGGGTCGACAGCACGTTCAGGTAGTCCGTGAGGCCGGCGCGATAGCCTTGCGCTGCGTAATCGAACGCACTTTGCGCGGAATCGACGGAGGCCGCGATGTCGATCTGCTGGCGCGCGAGCGATTGCAGCGAGACGACCTGGTTTGCGACGTCACGGAACGCCGCGAGCACTGTCTGGTTGTACGTTTCGACCGCAAGGTCATAGTCCGCGACCGCGACGCCGTACCTGCCCTGTCGCAGACCGCCGTCGAAGATCGGCAGGGAAACGGCCGCGCCGAACCGGTGCGTCATCGCGTCGTTGTTCACGAAAGTGAAGAATCCGCCGAAAGCGGCGGACGCGAGCCCCGCGCTCGCGATCAGGTCGATGTTCGGATAGAAGTCGGCCTTGGCCGCCCGGATGTTCGTCGACGCCGCTTCCACGCGCCATCGCGCTGCGACGATGTCCGGCCGGTGGCCGACGAGTTCGGCCGGCAGGTTCGCCGGCAGCGTCGCGGGCACGTCGAGCCGCAGCGCGGGGCGCGCGAGCAGCGAACCGACCATCGGCCCCCGGCCGGTGAGCACGGCCAGTTCGTTGCGCAGCACCGCGAGCTGCCGGTCGAATTCCTCGATCTGCGCGCGCGTCGCGGCGACCGGCGTGCCAGCTTGCGCGACCTCGAACCGGCTCGCCAGTCCCACCCGGGAGCGGCGTTCGATGATGTCCACGATGCTCTGTTGCCGCTTCAGGGTCGCGAGCGTGACGTCACGCTGGTCGAACGCCTTCGCGAACGCGACGTAGGTGCGTACGACGGCGGTTTCAAGCGCCAGGCGTGCCTCGCGCGCATCGGCTTCGGCCGCGAGTGCGCTGTCGAGCGTGCCTTCGCGCTCCGCGCGATGCTTGCCCCACAGATCGAGCGCGTAACTCAGGTCAGCGCCGACCGAGTTGTTCCAGACGGTATTGCCGCCGGGTGGGCTCGAGCTCGCAAAGCGCGCGAATCGTGCGCGCGAGAAGTCTCCGCTCGCGGACGCGACCGGGTAGCGCGACGCCCCCGCAACGCGAGCGAGTTCGACGAAGCGGTCGATGCGCGCCTGGGCGACACGGATCGCCGGGCTGCCGGCTACGGCGTCGGCGACGAGCGCATCGAGCTGCGGATCGCGCCAGCCGGTCCACCAGTCGTCGCGCGGCCATGCGGCGCGTGACGACGAGGCCGCAAGGCCATCCGCGACCTCGACGGGGTCGACGAGCGTCGCGCGCGGTGCAACACCGCCGGTATTCGCGCAAGCGCCGAGCCACAGCACGCCGAGCGCGACGATGCCGCGTGCGGCGTGCGTCCGCATCGATGGCGCTGTGGTGCGGCGGCCGGGATTATCGAGGCGTTTCATGAGGCGAGCCGGGTGGGCATTGCAGCGGTATGAGGTTGCATTGCAGCGAGACGAGCATGAAGGCCACACAATCGGCCAGATGCGGCACCGCATGGCGGGCGTCGGCCGAGCCGCGGTCCAGGGTCGCGAGTGCGTCGGTCGCGGCACGCTCGGCGGCGAGCAAGGTCTCGTGCGATGGCTGTTCGAACAGCTGCGAGATCGACGTGCACAGGGCACGCTCGCGCGCGCGCCACTCGCCGGATGGCGATCCGGCGGCGCTGGCCGTGCGCAGGTCGACGACGCTGCGACCGATCTCCAGCGATGCGAAGGTCCACGCGAACAGTTCGTGCTGGCTGAGGCGGCCGGTCGCCGGGCGCGTGCCGATCTGCAGCATGAAGTCGCGAACCCCTGCGTCGAAACGCGGCATCAGTCCGGCAAGGTCGCCGAAGCACGCATCGACCGAAACCAGGCGCCTGAGCTGGCGAAGATAGCGCCCGGTTGCCCAGTCGCCGCGATACGGCGCGACGACGGAATAGGCGAGCGATGCCGCGACGATGCCGAGTATCGACGAGAAGCCGGCGTCGAGCGTCGCGGCGGGCGCATACACGCCCGGATTGGTGACGTTGGCCAGGAAGCAGAAATAGATGCTGAAACCGAGGCCGAACGCGGCGGTGGATGCAAACGTGTTCAGATATGAGCCGACCGCGACGAACAGCGCGAGCGCTGCGGCGAGCGGTGCAAAGCCGTCCAGGCCCGGCATCAGCACGAAATTGAAGTACAGGCTTGCCAGCCACGCCATCGTACAGCCCAGTGCCACCTGGCGCGTCGCCTCTGCCGGGGCCGGCATGATCGAGTAGAGGGCGCTGGCGATCGTGACCGACACGACGGCGCCGGCCGCGCCGCTCCAGCCCGACGCTATCCAGAACAGGGACACCGCGGAAACGGCGACGACGGCGCGCAGGCCGGCCGCGGCGGAGACCATGCGGTTCGCCGCGGTGGGGGCACGGACGGGGCGCATGGTGACGCTCGACGCGTCGGAGAGCGGCCGCGACGGCAGCCGGAGCACGATGAAATCCGCCAGATAGGCTCGCAGGCTGCCCAGCGCTTGCCTTAGCAGCGACAGGCCTGTCATCGTCGCGCGCGATGAATCCGGGACGGTCGACGAAGGCGCGTGCGCCGTGTCGTTCGGCAGTTGCGCAATTGCACGGTCGATCGCCTCGGCGAGCCGCATGGTGGCGCGCAGGTCGAACGATTGCCCGGGATCGTCGACCGGAAGCGCGCGCGCCACCTCGTCGCAGTACGTCGTGATGAATCGGGAAACCTGGCTGTCAGCGATGCGCGCGAGGCGGGCGCGATACTGATGCAGCGCATGGAATCGCGCGGCTGCATCGAGGAATTGTCCGGCCATGTGCGTCATGATGCCGTTGCGCGCGCGCAGGTCGGGATCTTCGAACACGGCGGCGCTGCGCAGGTTTTCTAGTTGAGCGCGCGCCGCGACGAGCTTCAGGTAATGGCGGTTCTGTTCATCGACCTGCAGGTTCTGCGTCAGCGCGGCGCGAACGAAGCCGATGAAATCGGCGTAGTGATCTTCGCCGGTCTTCATCAGGACGGCACTGACGTGACGTGGCAGGATCAGCGCGCTGACCAGGCTGGCCGACAGGATGCCGATCGAAACCTCGCTCAACCCGGTGACGACGTTGGCGATGATGTCGTACGGCCGGTCGATCGACGGTATCGCGGCGATGCACGTCGCATAGCCGGCGAGGACGAATCCGTACGACTGGTAGTTCCGGAAGTAGGCGGCGCCCCAGGTGCAGCATCCGATCCAAAGCACGAGCGCCGTCAGGAACAGCACGCGTTCCTGCGGAAATGTGCCGATCAGCACGATCGCGGCCAGATTGCCGACCAGCATTCCGACGCCGCGATAGAAGCCGCGAGCCATCACCATACCGCTATGCTGATGCATCATCAGGATCACGACGGTTACCATCGCCGTCCGGGGCGCGGCCAGTTCGAGGCGCATCGACACTCCCGTTGCCAGCACGACCGCGATCGTCGTTTTAGCAACATGGATCAGTCGTGTTCCGTCGGTTCGTCGAAATTCCTGCGCCATCCCTGCTAGCGCACGGATCCAGCCCAATGCGCTGATCGGCCTCGACATCGTTGGCTCATTCTCTGACATGGCGTGACAGCTAGATGGTGCCCGGCGGGACGTGTTTGACGGAATGCCGCATCCGGCCAGCGCAGCGGATCGCGACGACTCGGGTTGACCGGACTCGGAACGCGTCGACGGGGTAGCCGGTGCTCACGCGCCACGGTGCGGAAATTGGCGGGATGTCATCAGGACAACTTTACAAAAGTCGACCCGGTCGCGGTAGTGCCGGGACGCGAAACTCTCTGTTCTGCGGATGAGAACGCAAGTCGAGCCTGCACGTCTGGAGAATCGTATGCAGCGCTTGTAGATTCAGGCAGAAACTGCCGGCATCGATTCGAAACACTGATCTTCGTCCGATCGTTCGGACCACGGTGGATCAAGTAGCGCGATTCGCACGTGCTCGATGAAAAGCTTCAACTTGTTGCTCGCGAATGGGCTGTGCGGGTAGACGGCATAGATGATTTCATCCTGTGGTGTCTCGCCGGCGAGCACGGATACGAGTCGCCCGTCACGCAGGCATTTGTCGGCGATGTAGAGCGGCAGCATGGCGATGCCGATACCTTGTATCGCGGCATCACGCAGCGCTTCGCCGTTGTTGGCGAGAAATGCGCTCCCCGGGCTGAGCGTGCGGGGTTTGCCTGGACTGCCAGGCGTTGAGAAGGACCACGTGGTGGACGGTGCCGTATTGCTGTAGTTCAGGCATTTGTGTTCGAGCAATTGATCGATCGATGTCGGCTCGCCGTGTTCTTCGAGATAGGCGGGGCTGCACACCGCGACCCGCTTACAGGTGGCGATCCGGCGTGCGATAAGCGTGCTGTCCGGAAGTCGTGCGGAGCGGATGGCTACGTCATACCGCTCGGCTTCGATGTTGACAATGCGATCGTCGGTTTCAAGGGTGACGCGCAATTGCGGATGGGCAGCGGCAAACTTTGCGATCGCCGGGCCGAGCCAACATCGCGTCAGGCTCACCGGCGATGTAATGCGCAGTTCGCCGCAAAGCCCGTGCGACCGCTCGGCGACTTCCTCGGCAACTTCGGTGAGTTGCTGCATCGATTTCGAAGCGGTCTGATAGAAAACCAGACCGACCTCGGTCGGGACGACGTTGCGTGTGGAGCGCATCAGCAGCTGCACACCGAGCGTCCGTTCGAGATCGCTGATGCGTTTGCTGACTACCGATTTCGACAGCCCCAGTCGGCGGGCGGATTCAGTGATGCTTTGCTGCTCGACCGCGAGCAGGAAAGCCCGGATATCGTCGTGGTTCAGGGTTTTCATCAGGCAGTTCGACTGGTTGCCAATATTGATTGAAAGCAGACGTACGTCGCGAATCGGTGCGGCGCGAGTCCGGAAAAGGAACAGGAGCGGCATCGCTCGTCGTGTAGCAACGTGGATGCCATTTCAGTGGACGAATCGACGAGGCGCGGAAGCAGCGAATTCGGCGAATCGCGCGATGAATTCCCTGAGCTGCTCGCGAACTGCGTCATCGGTTGGCGTCATCTGCGTGCCGAACACATGTCCGGCCCTTGACACTAGCAACCTATCACCGAACCATGCGCGCATGCCGAGCGCCCGGAGCACCGGCAACCATGCCGCTTGCGCAAGCACGGTGCTGAATCCGCCAGGCGACGCGCCGATGAAAGCGACCGGAAAATCTCGGAAGTACAGCGCAATGTCCTGAATCGGGGCAATCTCGACGGATACGCCGGCGGAGGCGAGATGAGTTGCTGCGCGTAACGGGGCGCTGTTATAGGGCTTGGCGTGCAGACTGCCCGAAATGGCTAGGAGTTTGATCACGGTGTTTTTTCAAGAAGACTCATTGCGGCCGGCCAGGATCATTCGGCGTCGTGTCGAATATTCGGCGGCAACGTGTCGGTCGGCTTCCGTGGCGAGGCGGATGCAGGGCAGCTGTTTCCCCGTGAGCACACGGATAGGCAGTTGCGATAGAGCGGGGAATATCTTGATCGCATCGGCTCGGTGTTGGCGGGGAACTCGTATGCTGTAAGCGTAGAGGATCATGTTTTGCGCCGGTAGTCTGCACGAGTTATCCTCAGTGTCCCATTTATGGAACGATCAACCGAGCCGATGCAAGACCTGAACGATCTCTATTTCTTCGCGCAGGTGGTTGACCACAGAGGTTTCGCGCCCGCCAGTCGCGCCCTGGGTATCCCGAAATCCACATTGAGCAGGCGAATCGCGACGCTCGAGCAGCAACTCGGCGTGCGGCTTGTCCAGCGGTCCACGCGTCAGTTCTCGATTACCGATATCGGTCAGCATTACTACAATCACTGCAAGGCGGTGCTGGTCGAGGCCGAGGCAGCGCAAGACGCCATCGAGCAAATGCGCGCGGAGCCGCAGGGCGTGATCCGGTTGGTCTGCCCGGTCGCGATGCTACACGCGCGAATCGGTGCAATGCTGGCTGAGTTCATGGCCGTTACACCGCGAGTCACAGTCCATCTTGAGGCGACCAACCGGGTTGTCGATGTGATTGGTGAGGGCGTGGACATCGCCATTCGCGTACGGCCACCGCCGTTGAAAGACAGCGATCTCGTGATGCGCGTCCTTGGCGAGCGCACATGGTGTCTCGTGGCGAGTCCTGCGCTCGTGCGCCGGCACGACATTGCGATGCCGATCGATCTCGCCGGCTGCCCGAGCCTCGATTTCGGCCCGCCGCAGCCGCAGCATGCCTGGCACCTCGTCGGCCCGGATGGTGTTCAGACGACGATTCGACATGTACCCCGGTTTGTGACGGACGACATGATTTCCTTGCGTCAGGCAGCGGTTGCCGGCGCCGGCATTGTCCAATTGCCCCTGATGATGGTGAGCGACGAGATCCGGCGTGGCGACCTTGTCCGCGTATTGCCGGGCTGGTTCCCGAAAAGCGGAATCGTTCACGCGGTATTCCCGTCCCGCCGTGGACTGCTGCCATCAGTGCGCGCCTTATTGGATTTTCTGGCCGATTCGTTTGCCCGGATCGACGAAATATGAGAGTGAGTTGAGTGGCGATATCAGGAGGGGCTGATCAGCGTGTCTCGTGTTTGTGGGGCGCTACATATCTTCCGTGGTCTCGAAGCGGTGTGCGAGAAAATCCAGAAGTAGCCGTACCGCAGCTGGCATGCCTTTTCTCGTCGAAAAGACGGCATGAATTACATCGCGACGCGGCGGCCAGTGAGGCAAGATTCGAAAGAGAGCCCCGTCGGCGAGCTGATCACGCACCATCATCATCGGTAGTTGTGCGACGCCAAGACCGGCGACTACCGCTTTGCGAAGAGTCAGCAAGTCGGTTGTTACGAAGCGCGGTACATAGTGGACGGAAATTTGTGTCCCATTCGGGGCAGTGAGCAACCACACATGCCCCGGTGTCGGCAGGCCGAAGCCCAGGCTTGGCCAGGATCGAAGATCGGTCGGCTTGCGCGGCCGGCCGAGACGCTCGCATAAGGAAGGGCTCGCGACCAGGTATTGAGTAGCATGACCAAGCACGCGTACGACGAGATCCTGAGTGTCGCAGGGTTCAGCATTCGAATATATCGCGATATCCAGTCGTTCCCGGATGACATCGGTACGCCGGTTCATTCCGACGAGTTCGATTTTGATTTCGGGATAGCGAGCGGCGAACGCGATGATTGCTGCCCCGACGTGCGTATGGAGCAGCGCAATTGGACACGATAGACGAACGGTGCCGCACGGTTGCACATGTGCCGATTCGATCAATGCCTGAGCGGCTTCGACTTTCGAGAGCATGGTCTTGCAACGAGCGTAGTAGGCTTGACCATATTCCGTCATGAAGAACGAGCGCGTGGAGCGGTGGATCAGCTTGATGCCTAGTTGTTGTTCCAGCATGGCGATACGGCGACTTAACCGCGATTTTGGCAGTTGAAGTGCGCGCCCGGCTGACGCAAATCCGCCATAGTCGACAACCTGGACAAAGTAGTACAGGTCGTTAAGGTCGTAACCAAGAGCCGGCGCGATCGTGCGTGAGGGCCGTATGCCATGGACGGTCGAGCTACTGCTATTGGTCATGAAGATCATCCGATTTCGATGGATGCTGAAATCGCATCGACAGATCGAAGGTAAAGCGGTGCCTGGTGAATGTTACTCAACGTGTGACGTAAGCGAGATCCTATGTAATCCGGTTCAGGCGGAAGACTTCCACCTTTTCAACGGCGTCCCAATGACGGGTCTGGAAAGTCTGGATGTGGGGGCTTTCGTTGTGATGCGTGGCCTGGGCCTTCTCGTTTTCCCACAGCTCGACGAACACGAAGCGGCGCGGATCGGCTTCGTCGAACAGGAGTTCATAGCGCAGGTTGCCGTGCTCCTGCCGGGACGGCTCGACGAGCTCGGCAAGCCGGGTGCGCAGGCGAGCCTCTTGGCCGGCCCTGGCGTACAGCACCGCGACGATGTGCAGTTGCGTCATCTTCGTTCTCCTCGATCCCGGGCGCGTGCGGGGCGGCCGGTCATCGGCGAATCCGCTTCACGCATGGGCGGCCAGGTGGCCGGGGCCGGCGGCGATCAGGATCATGAAGCCGCCGATGATGCTGATGTGTTCGAGAAAGCCGGTGAGCATCAGCGTGCGCTGGTTGCATTGCTGGTTCCAGAAGTCGTAGAAAACGACCGCGGTCGCAAGCGTGAAGACCGCGAGCAGCAGCGACGCGAGCGTGGTCTGGAAGCCGACCATGATCGCGATGCCGCAGGCGAGCTGGACGATGATCGTGTTCGCAAGGGCGAGGCGCGGGAACGGCAAGTTCTTCGCGCGAACCTCGTCGAGGCCGTGCTGGAAGAACAGGAATTTGTTGATTCCGCTCAGCACGAACATCAGCGCGATAAAGAAGCGGCCCGCGAACAAAAGATAGTCGGCCATGGCGCGTTCGTATCCGTTATCGGTCGGAGGGAAAGCATCGACGCCGGGCGTCGATGCAGCGTTGCTTCGCGGTTGCGCCCGTCGCGGACGAGGCGGGCGCAACCGCACGGAACAGCATTCGCAGTCGCCGCTCAGCTCTTGTCGTACGAGAACTGGATGCCTGCGGTGCCGCCGGTTTCGATGAACAGGTTGATGAACGCCGGGACGGTTGCGCTGCGGGCCCAGTCGCGCTGCAGTTCGCAGAACAGCTGCGCGACGCTGATCATCTGGCCGCCGGCCTGCTCGATGCGGCGCAGCGCGGCTTCGTGCGCGGCGACCGACGTGCCGCCGACCGCGTCGACGACCACATAGACCTCGTAGCCGGCCTTCAGCGCGTCGAGCGCCGGGAAGGTCAGGCAGGCCTCGGTCCACAGCGCGGTCATGATCAGTTTCCTGCGGCCGGTGGCTTCGACGGCCTTGCGGAACTCGACGTCTTCCCATGAGTTGATGCTGGTGCGGTCGTAGGTCGGATAGCCTTCGAGCGCGGCGCGCAGTTGCGGGATCGGCGGCTTGTTCAGGCCGGTCTTGACGTTGACGGTGGAATGGACGATCGGCAGGCCGTACGCGACCGCGGCCTTCGATGCACCGACGATGTTGTTGATCAGCAGCTGGCGATCCATTGACGCGATGGAGTTCACTTGGACCGGCTGGTAGTCGATGACGATGAACGCCGCGTTCTGCGGGGTGAGCAGGTGGTCGTTCGCGGGATCGCGAATCGGTTCGCTTGCCATGGTTCTCTCCAGATCAGGGGGGAAGCTGCGGTCACGATTTTGCAGGCCTGTCGCGCGATGGGTGCCTGCTCCGGTGTGGCGCAGTGACGATAGGTTCGCGAGGCTGAAGCTAGATCTCGTGCCCGGTGAGTCGTCGGATTGGGGGCCGGCGAGTGTCGTCAGCTTATGCGATTCGTAGTGCGGTGCGTAGCCCGCCCGGACAGAACATAGTGTTCTCGTTCATCGAACAGAACAAGGGGAAGGCGAGATAGGGATGCCGCTAATATGGACGGTGTGATAAGGAAAGCTGAATGAATGTCTGACGATGATTACCGGGAATGCGGACCGGGTTGTACAGCGGGCACCCGCAGCCGACTGCACGAATTCGATGAGGAGCGGTCGAGACGAACGGAATGTGCAGCCTGGCGCTACCCACGTGCACGCGTGCTGGCTTGCGGGATCGGCGTGGCGTCATCGAGTACGAGCCGCGCGGTAGCAGCGAAGTGCTGGCGCAACAGTTCGCAGGCGCGATCAGCGTCGCGTGCGAGCACGGCCTTCACGATCTCCTCGTGTTCGCGACCGACATCCCGTTCGCTCGCATGCTGGCTGCGCAGCGACTGATGCCTGTAGCGGGCCGTCTGCGTGCGCAGCGTCGCCGCAAAATGTTTGAGCCATTTTGAGCGGCAGCCGGCCAGCAGCGTTGCGTGGAAATGATCGTGTGCTCGCTCCCAGTCCGGATTCATCCGCTGCGGATTGTCAATAACGCTGGGCAGGCTGCTGACGAGGTGAAGCGCGGCGAGCACCGCGGCTTCCCACTCGAGGTTTCCATTTTCGATCGCGTCGCGCAGTGCTTCCGATTCGATGCGCTGTCGCGCCGACGTAATGTCTTCGAGGTCCGCGCGTGAAACAGGGGCGACGCGAAAGCCGCGCTGGTCCTCCGCGTCGACGAAGCCGCTCATCGCGAGCCGCGACACGGCCTCGCGCAGCGGGATCACGCCGGCCTGGTAGCGGTCGGCCAACTCCCGGATCTTCAGCTTGGAGCCGGGTGCGAGCGCCCCGGACACGATGTCCCGAAGAATGGTGTCGGCCAGTACCGACGCCATGGTGCGCGAGCCGCCGGTCGTCACGTCGTCAAACGTCATGTCCACGAATGTTTCCCTCCAGATGGCTAAATTATATGCAGAACACGGAGATATATGCGAAGCCTAGGGTAAACATGCAAAGACGAAAATATATATATTTTATAAATTTGTATCTAAATCGCGGCCAGCCCGGCGGCGACCCCCTTGATCTGGAGATGTCATGCGTTACGTGAATTTTTCGCCCGATGGCCACAAACGGATGCTCGGCGTGCAGCGCGACTCGACCATCGTGTCGCTCGGCGACGCGACGCTCGAGCAACTTCTCGCGAGTGGTATCGATCTGGCCGGCTTCGCCGACCGTCACACGTCCGGCCCGACCTTTCACGTCGACGAAGTGCAGTGGCTGCCGCCGCTGACGCGGCCCGGCAAGATCATCTGCGTCGGGCTGAACTACGCCGACCACACGAAGGAAAGCCCGTACGAACAGCCTTCCTATCCGACGCTGTTCCCACGCTTCACGACCAGCCTGATCGGGCACGGCGCGCCGATGATCCGCCCGCGCGTGTCCGATTCGCTGGACTTCGAAGGCGAGCTGGCCGTCGTGCTGAAGAGCGGCGGCCGTCATGTGCCGAAGGCGCGCGCGCTCGATTGCGTAGCCGGCTACTCGGTGTTCAACGACGGGTCGGTACGCGAGTACCAGTTCAAGGCGCCGCAATGGACCGTCGGCAAGAACTTCGACGGCACCGGTGCGTTCGGCCCCGCGCTCGTCACCGCCGACGAGCTGCCAGCGGGCGGCGCGGGGCTGCGGCTGGAAACGCGGCTGAACGGCAAGGTCGTGCAGTCGGCGAACACGAGCGACATGCTGTTCGACGTCGCGACGCTGATCGCGATCGTCAGCGAGGCGATCACGCTGGAAGCCGGCGACGTGATCGTCAGCGGCACGCCGGCCGGCATCGGCTGGGCGCGTGAACCGAAGCTGATCATGCGCGATGGCGACGTGTGCGAGGTCGAGATCGAAGGGCTCGGCATCCTGCGCAATCCGGTGCGCGACGAAGACGCGGCGCAGTGAACGCCGGCCGTTGAACGGACCTATCAAGAGACTGAGGAAGACATGAGACAGATTCGAGTTCCGGTGTTGGTGGTCGGCGCAGGGCCGGCCGGGCTGACGACCGCGGCGCTGCTGGCGAAATACGGTGTCGAGGTGCTGGCGATCACGCGCTATCCGGGCACTGCCCATTCGCCGCGCGCGCACATCACGAACCAGCGCACGATCGAGGTGTTCCGCGACCTCGGCATCGAGGAGCGCGTGCGCGCGCTCGCAACGCCGAACGAGCTGATGACCAACAACGTGTGGGCGACCAGCTTCGCGGATCGCGAGATCGCGCGGCTGCAGACCTGGGGCACCGGCACGCGCCGCAAGGCCGATTACGAGGCGGCCAGCCCGTCGCAGATGTGCAATGCGCCGCAGGATCTGCTCGAACCGGTGATTCTCGGGGCGGCGCGCGAGTACGGCGCGCGCATCCTGTTCAACACCGAACTCGTGTCGATTCGTCAGACGGAAGACGCAGTGATCGCGCAGCTCATCGATGTCGTGACGCGCGAGGAGATCGAGGTGATCGCCGATTACGCGGTTGGAGCGGACGGCGCGCAAAGCATCGTGGTCAAGCAGATCGGCTTCGAACTCGACGGCGAAATGGGGCTCGGCTGCGCGGTGAACTGCTGGCTCGAGGTCGACCTCGAGAAATACACCGCGCATCGTCCGGGCGTGCTGTACTGGATGAGCCAGCCGGGCAGCGACTACTGGGTCGGCAGCGGCACGTACATCTGCGTGCGGCCGTGGAACGAATGGGTGCTGCTGTTCATGTACAACCCGAAGGACGGCGAACCCGACCTGAGCCACGACGCGGTGATTGCGCGGGCGCGCACGACGATCGGCGACCCGGACATCCCGATCCGCGTGAAGGCCGTGTCGAAATGGACGATCAACCGGATGGTCGCGCGCACCATGGTGAAGGGCCGCGTCGCGATCGCCGGCGACGCCGCGCATCGCCATCCGCCGGCGAACGGGCTCGGCTCGAACACGTCGGTGCAGGACGCGTTCAACCTCGCATGGAAGCTCGCGATGGTCGTGAAGGGGCAGGCGTCGCCCGCACTGCTGCGGACCTATTCGGACGAACGCCAACCGGTTGCCGAGACGGTCGTGAATCGTGCGATCAAATCGGTCGGCGAGATGCTGCCGATCGCGAAGGCACTCGGCTTCTCCGAAGGGCAGAGCGTCGAAGAAGGCTGGGCGTCGCTCGACGGGCTGTTCGCGCAGGACGACGCCGGCCGCAAGCGCCGCAAGGCGCTTGCCGACGCGGTCGAGCTGCAGAACTATCAGTTCAACTGCCATGGTGTCGAGCTCGGGCAGCACTACACCTCGTCCGCGATCGTGCGCGACGGCGCGACATTCCCGATTCCGTCGCGCGACCCGGAGCTTTACTATCATCCGACGACGACGCCGGGCGCGTCCATTCCGCATGCGTGGATCCAGCGCGACGGCACACAGGTGTCGACGCTCGACCTCGTTGGCCAGGGCGCGTTCACGGTGCTCACGGGTGCCGGCGGGCACGCGTGGCTCGACGCGGCGAAGCAGGTCGGCGACGAATTCGGCATCGAGATCCGCGCGGTGTCGATCGAGCACGGCACGTCGACCTTCGATGCGTACGGCGACTGGGCGCGGCAGCGCGAGATCGAGGATCACGGCTGCGTGCTGGTGCGGCCGGACCGCTTCGTCGCATGGCGGTCGGAAGCGCTGGCGGACGATCCGGCCGGCGCGCTGCGCCGTGTGCTGTCGCGGATTCTGGGCGGCGCAGGGCAGGCACGCGTGAATGCCGACGCGGCCGCGTTGGCCGAAGCGTAACGGAGGCCGGAATGACGACTTCGACGACTGCCAGGACCGGGATCAGCAAGCGGGCCCCGTTCGGCATCCACAGCATCGACCACTTCGCGCTCGACGTGCCGGGCCTGGCAGACGCCTATCGCTTCGTGACCGCGTTCGGCTTCGACGTCGAGGCCGGCGAACACGAACTGCGGCTGCGCACCGAGCCCGGCGGCCATGTATGGGCGACACTGCGCGAGGGGCCGCGCAAGCGGCTCGCGTATCTGTCGCTGAACTGCTTCGCCGACGACTTCGCACCGCTGCGCGCGCAGATTCTCGACGCGGGCGCGCGCGCGGCGGCGCCGCCCCACGGGCGCGCGACGGACGACGGCTTCTGGTTCGAGGATCCGGACGGCAACCTGCTGCAGTTGAAGACGGGCGCGAAGACGACGCCCGGATGCAAGCCGGCGGCGCCGCGCGCGACCGGCATCCGGCCGCAGCGCGGCGCGCTGTTCCGCGGCGATGCGCCGACCGTGCATCCGGTGCGGCTGTCGCACGTGCTGATGTTCACGCCGGACATCGGCCGGGCGATCGCGTTCTACGAGCAGGCGCTCGGTCTCGGTTTGTCGGACGGTGCGGCGGGCATCGTCGCGTTCCTGCACGCGCGCCACGGCAGCGACCATCACCTGGTCGCGTTCGCGCAGGGTAGCGCGAAGGGCTGGCATCACAGCGCATGGGACGTGCCGGCTGTCGACGATGTCGGGCTCGGCAAGATGCAGATGCAGCGGGCCGGTTACGTCGAAGGGTGGGGCGTGGGTCGTCACGTGCTGGGCTCGAACTACTTCCAGTACGTGCGTGATCCGTGGGGCTCGTTCTGGGAGTATTCGGCCGACATCGACTATGTCGGTGCGGGCGTCGAGTGGCCGGTTGGCGACCACGCGCCGGAGGACTCGCTGTATCTCTGGGGCCCGGACGTGCCGGACTACTTCTTCGAGAACACCGAAGCCGGCTGAGCTTCACTGCATGCCGCCGGCTCGCGCCGGCACATCTTCGTCGGGCCGCCCGGCCCGGCGCTTCAGGCGCTTCATTCTCGTCATATTAATCAGTATAACGAATCACATTGGAGATCTGGATGGTCGACAGGAAAACCTGTGCAATCGGAGTGCTGGCGCTCGGGTATGCGTGCGCTGCATCCGCGCAGAGCAGCGTCACGCTGTTCGGCCTGCTCGATGCAGGCGTGAGTTACGTGAGCAACGAAGGCGGTCACGGCGTCGCGAAGTTCGACGACGGCATTTTCACGCCGAGCCTCGTCGGGCTGCGCGGCAACGAGGATATCGGCGGCGGCACGCACGTGATTTTCCAGCTGGTCAGCCAGATTGCGATCGGTTCGGGCGCGACGATCGGCGACGGGCTGTTCGCGCGCACCGCGTTTGTCGGTGTGCAGAACGAACGCTACGGCACGATCACGCTTGGCAATCAGTATGAGTTCATGGCCGACACGCTGTTCTTCGGCGGTGTCGATGCGGCGCGCGACGTGGGTGGCCTGTACAACCTGCGCAACGGCCCGTTCGAAAAGCTTGCGTTGCCGGGCAATCCGACCGGTGCGTTCGACTGGGACCGGATGGCCGGCAGCCAGCGCGTCGCGAACGCGGTCAAGTACGTGAGTCCCGTGATCGGCGGGCTGAAGTTCGGCGCACTGTACGGCGTCGGCGGCGTGCCCGGCAGCATCGGCGCGAACAATACCGTGAGCGTTGGCGCTGACTATTCGATCGGCACGTTCGGCGCGGCCGCCGCTTATACGAACGAAAAATATGGCGCGCAGGCCGGTGCGCCCGCGACCAGCGTGCGCAACTGGGGTGCTGGCCTGCGCTACGGCTTCGGCGCGGCCAGCCTGAGCGCGCTGTTTACGACGGTGCGCAACACGGCGTCGGGCGGCGCTGCGTGGATGACCGAGGTGGGCGGCACGTGGAAGCTGACGGGCGCGACGACGCTCGGCGCGGACTACATGTACATGAAGGGCAACGCGGCGCTCGACGACAACCATGCGCACCAACTGACGGCCACCGTCCAGTACGGGCTGTCGAAGCGGACGATGGTCTACGCGAGCGGCGCATGGCAGCGCGCGAGCAGCGGCGCACGCGCGCAGATCAACGGCGTGCTGGATCCGGACGGTGCGTCGTCCGGCGCGAACCAGGCGATCGCCCGCATCGGCATGCACACCGTGTTCTGACCGCGCGACCCGCGCACCCTCTTGGAGAAACCAGATGAACAACGCACGCGTGTCCGGCCGGGACACCTCATACGAATGGAAGATCGTCGCGCTGCTCGCGCTCGGATTCGGGCTCGTCGGCGTCGACCGCTTCATGATCATGCCGCTCTTTCCCTTGATGATGCGGGACCTGAAACTCGACTACCAGGATCTCGGCCACATCACGGCGGCGCTATCGGTCGCGTGGGGCGTGTCCGCGCTGCTGACCGGCAACTTGTCCGACCGCTTCGGTCACCGCAAGGTCATCATTCCAGCGATGCTCGCATTCTCGCTGCTGGCCTGCGCGAGCGGGCTCGCGTGGGGCGTCGGCAGCCTGATCGCGATCCGCGCGGTGATGGGCTTCGCGGAAGGGGCATACACGCCGTCGAGTATCACGGCGACGCTTGATGCGTCGGATCCGGCACGCCACGGCCGCAACGTCGGCATACAGCAGGCGGCACTGCCGTTGTTCGGCCTCGGCATCGCGCCGATAATCGTCACGCAGCTGATTCGCGTCGTGCCGTGGCACTGGATCTTCGCGATGGTCGCGGTGCCGGGGCTCGTCGTCTGCGGGCTGACATGGAAGGTGCTGCGCGATACCAGCGCCGAACGCGCGGCCGCGCATACCGGCACCGCCGATGCCGGCCCCCATCGCTGGCGTGACGTGCTGCGCTACCGCAACGTGCCGCTGTGTTTCGTCGGAATGCTGTGCTGGCTGACCTGCCTGATCGTGCTGAGCGCGCTGCTGCCGAACTACCTGACCGATTATCTGCACTTGGATCTGCAGCAGATGGGTTTCGTGCTGTCCGCGACGGGCATCGGCGGAACGCTCGGCGGGATCGCGATGCCGTCGTTGTCCGACCGGATCGGGCGGCGGCCAGTGATGGTGCTATCGGTGCTCGGCGCGTTCGTGTCGCTGTGGTCGTTCTCGCGCACGGGGGCCGATCCGGTCGCGCTGTTCGCGAGGCTGCTGGCGACGATCTTCTTCGTGTTCGCGATGATCACGCTGACGGTCGGGCCGATCAGCGCGGAAGCCGTACCGGCGAACCTTATGACCACTGCGTCGGGGCTCGTGATCGGCGTCGGCGAGATATTCGGCGGCGGAATTGCACCGTCGGTCGCGGGGTATGTTGCGCAGCACTTCGGTATTCAATACATCATGCAGCTTGGTATGAGTGCGTTGGCTATTGGGCTTGTCGTCGCCATCTCCCTTAAAGAGACGGCACCAGTTCGACTCGCTCGTTCCGAGGCTTTGTCGTAGACGGATCGGGACGGCGGTTTGGTACGGAAACCTATGCCCTGGGTCGATCGAAATTCTGTGTAAAGAAAGACTTCCGGCAAGTCGAAAGCGACCTGCCGGAAGCAGTGATTGACTTAGCGACTCAGAATCGGAGAAAGTTTCTTGATTGCCGCCTGCAGACACGTGCGATAGATATCTGGTGCCCATCAGCCGACCGCAAGCGCCGAGTCCAGAAGGTCGATACATTCGTCGTAGTGTTCGCGATAACCAAACCTGAGCGCGATAACGATGCCAAGCGTGCGTGCAGCCTGGACGAATTTTTTGCAGGCGTCGCTATACCGTTCGAGATCAGGCGCTTCACGGATCAGAACACGAGGACGAAGCATCAGTTGGCGCACGTGGTACCCGAAAATCCGGGCGCGGCTTATAACCGGACGAAGTTCGTCAGGGAGCGCCGCGTGATGATGCAGACGAGGGCCGACTACCTGGACGATCTGAAGGGCAGTGCGGATGGATTGTCCTTGGCCTTGTCCAACAGGGGATGGCGGCTAACATTACGTTAGCTTTACAACTGATCGCGACAATTGCTGCATAGGCGCGAGCAGAACTCGCGCCTATACGCCTGATTCATGTCGCGGCCAACGAGACTTACTCGCCGATCAAGAACCGATTGCGATTCTTCGCATCCTTGATCCATGCCGGAGCGCGACCGCGACCAGACCATGTCGCGCCGGTCTTTGGATCGCGATATCTGGCCTCCGTCGGGGCCTTTGCCGGCGCTGCGGTTCCGCGGCGCCGCGGGCCGAATATGTCCTTCTCGGTAATGCCGTATTCCGCGACCTTGATGCGGATGTCCTCGATGACGGCTTGAAATTCTGCCAAGCGAGCAGCTTCAGCTTTCTCTGCTAGCGCTTCCATCTGTGCTTTGAGTTCCTTGTAAGTCGCCATGCTCTTTTCCTCCTTGATTACGTTATATCCATGATAGCCGGTTTGTATCGATACAGGAAAGGCACAGGTGATTTGCTGTACTAAAGCATGTCGATCGTCGGAATCCCGCAGTTTCCACCTACATTTGCGTCTGTACCTGTACAACTGGCTCGCGCCAAAGATCTGGTCAAGCCTGCATTCGAGAGCACGCAACGTTCGGTGAAAAAGCTTCGTCGTCCACTCGAAGGCCAAGCATTTGAATTCGTTTGCCGCACCGCACTTCTCGCCAAAATAAAGTGATCTTCAACATCTTGCTAGCCGCTTTCCATACCGAAAAATAGTCTCCATTCTGGAGAGCACCTTTCCGCTGCCGGCCACTAACAGTAGAAAAACGGCTCATTACACTGCGCCCGTCGCATCGCGGGGGAACATCGACGCGGCACGCATTCGCAGCGCGCAAGCATTGCGACCGGCAAACGAACGACCTGGGGGTAAATCACATGAACAAGCGTTGGGGGATCATTGCGCCCGCCGCGTTGCTTGCAGCCGCCGCGCATGCACAAAGCAGCGTGACGCTGTATGGCAAGATCGAGGACGGGATCAACTACACGAGCAACGCACGCGGCCACGGAACCGTGCAACTGCAAAGCGGCTACGATTACGGCAGCCGCTGGGGCATCAAGGGTACGGAGGATCTCGGCGGAGGTTATCAGGCCATTTTCACGCTGGAGAGCGGCTTCGACGTCAACAACGGAAAAATGAGCCAGGGTGGCCGGGAATTCGGCCGCCAGGCTTTCGTCGGCATCGCGTCGGACCGTTACGGTACCGTGACGCTCGGCCGCCAATACGATCCGAGCGTCGACATTTTTTCGCCGCTCACCGCGAACGGAAACTGGACCGGCTATCTGTTCGCGCATCCGTATGACAACGACAACACCGATTACTCGTTCCGGGTGAACAACTCGGTGAAATACGTGTCGCCTGTATGGCACGGAATTACCGCGGAAGCGATGTACGGATTCAGCAACCAGGCGGGCGGCTTTGCGAACAATCGTCTGTATGGCGCCGCGCTGCAGTATCAGCAGGGAGGGCTGACGGTCGGCGCGTCGTATTTGAAGATCAACAATGCACGCAATGCCGATACGACAGGCGCGATCACCGGCGACAACACGTTCGACGCGTCGTCTCAGCAGAACATCGGCATTGGCGTGAACTACGCGTTTTCGAATGCGCTCGTCGGATTCACGTACTCGCACGTCGATGTGTACGATCCGACGTCGAATGCGTATTTCACCGGTACGACGCAGCCGGCGGGCGGCGCATGGAACGCGTGGAAATTCGATAACTTCGAGGTGAACGGGCTGTATCACTTCACTTCCGCGTTGTACCTCGGCGCGGCTTACACATACACGCAGGCCCGTGTCGCTTCGACGGTCGGCGCGTTCAATCCGAAGTGGCATCAGTTGAGCACCAAGTTGAATTACGACATGTCGAAACGCACGTCGGTATTCGTGGAAGGGGTCTATCAGCATGCGATGAATGCGCACACCGGAACCGACTTCGACTACGCGTACGTTCCGGGCGCTGCCGACATCTCGTCGAGCCCGAACCAGTACGTCGTGCGTGTCGCGCTACTGCATCATTTCTGACGTTGCTGCTGTTCGCCGGCTACCTCATCGGCTTCCCCGGCGGCCCGCACGCGACAGCGTGAAGGATCGCGGGGCTTTCTCCTTTTGCCGCGATTCCTGGCGCCGGGGCCTCGGCGAGACGCGCGAGAAGCGATGCACTCGCAGATTTTTGATTCGGCATGCCGCGTGCGCCGGCGTTGCAACACGGCCCGTGGCGCGCTTCACTGCGACGAATGTGAGGCCATGTGATACTTGGCAAAGGACGTCGCGCCGCACGCGTGTGCTCCACCGGCACACGCCTGCGCCGATTGCTTTCAACGCAATTTGCCAGTCGCAGGACCACCCGCCATGACGCACCCGACCTACCACTATTACGAACCCTCGCAAGGCCACGGCCTGCCGCACGATCCGTTGAATGCGATCGTGGGCCCGCGCCCGATCGGCTGGATCTCTTCCCGCGGCAGCGACGGCACGCTCAATCTCGCGCCGTACAGCTTCTTCAACGCATTCAACTATCGCCCGCCGATTATCGGCTTTTCGAGCACGGCCGCGAAGGACAGCCTGCGCAATGTGCAGGAGACGGGCGAGTTCGTATGGAACCTCGCGACGCGCGACCTTGCCGAGAGAATGAATCAGACCTGTGCCGCCGTGCCGTACGACGTCGACGAATTCGAACTCGGCGGCCTGACCGCGATTGCGTCGCGTCTCGTCAACGTGCCGCGCGTCGCGGAAAGCGGCGTCAACTTCGAATGCAAGGTGACCGACGTGATCCGGCTGCGCGATCACCACGGCGTCGAGACGCCGGCCACGCTGGTGCTGGGCGAGGTCGTCGCCGTGCATATTCGCCACGACCTGCTGAAGGACGGCATCTTCGACACGTTCGGCGCGGGCATCATTCTTCGCGCGGGCGGCCCGTCGGCCTATGTGCACGTCAAGCCGGACAGCCGCTTCGACATCGCGCGCCCCGACGCGTAACGCATCGTGCCGGAACGACCCGGCACACGGGTGCGGAAACGCCCGGGCCCCACCAAGACCCCGCCGAGATCCAGGATTTCGCGGGGTCTTTTGCTTCGCACCCTCCGGCATGATCGGCCGTACCGTACCGTTCCGACCGGCCTCGATACGCGCCGCACCGGTCGTTGATGCATCGCAGCACGCGCGTGCTTCATCCGCGACGCCGGCAACACCGATCGCCCGCCGATACCCGCCATGGCAAATCTGCTCACCGTAATCGAGCGGCTTGGTCATCGACGTCGCGCGTCGCGAGGCATACATTCCCAAGGTTGGCGTGCTTATCCGTGCGCCAGCCCGCGCGCGAGCCGGCAACCGGCCGCGCGTTTCCAACAGCGTGAGACACAATCGAGCGTGGAGACAACACGATGAGCCTGTCAGAGCCATTGCGTCTGCATGTGCCGGAGCCCACCGGGCGTCCGGGCTGCAAGACGGATTTTTCCTATCTGCATCTATCGCCGGCCGGCGCGGTTCGCCGACCGCCGATCGACGTCGCGCCGGCGGACACCGCCCATCTCGCCCGCAGCCTCGTGCGCGTGCTCGACGACCACGGCCAGGCCCTCGGCCCGTGGGCACCGGACCTCGACGATGCGCGTCTGATCGCCGGGATGCGCGCGATGCTGAAGACTCGCATCTTCGACGCGCGCATGATGATCGCGCAGCGTCAGAAGAAAATCTCCTTCTACATGGTGAGCCTCGGCGAAGAGGCGATCGGCGCCGCGCATGCGATGGCGCTGCGCCACGGCGACATGTGCTTCCCGACCTACCGCCAGCAGAGCATCCTGATCGCGCGCGACGTGCCGCTCGACCGGATGATCTGCCAGCTGATGTCGAACGAAGGCGATCCGCTGAAGGGGCGTCAGCTCCCGGTGATGTACTCGGACCGCGAAGCCGGCTTCTTCTCGATTTCCGGCAATCTCGCGACGCAGTTCATCCAGGCGGTCGGCTGGGCGATGGCCTCGGCGATCAAGGGCGACACGAAGATCTCGTCCGCATGGATCGGCGACGGCGCAACCGCGGAAGCCGACTTCCATACCGCGCTGACGTTCGCGCACGTGTATCGCGCGCCGGTCGTGCTGAACGTCGTCAACAACCAGTGGGCGATCTCGACGTTCCAGGCGATTGCGGGCGGCGAGGGGACGACGTTCGCCGGGCGCGGCGTCGGCTGCGGCATCGCTTCGCTGCGCGTCGACGGCAACGACTTCCTCGCGATCTACGCGGCATCGACCTGGGCGGCCGAACGCGCGCGTCGCAATCTCGGTCCGACGCTGATCGAGTGGGTCACCTACCGTGCCGGTGCGCACTCGACGTCGGACGATCCGACGAAGTACCGGCCGGCCGACGACTGGGCCCATTTCCCGCTCGGCGATCCGATCGCCCGCTTCAAGCAGCACCTGATCGCGAAAGGCATCTGGTCGGACAGCGCGCACGACGCGCTCGCGGCCGAACTGGAAGCCGAGGTGATCGCCGCGCAGAAGGAAGCGGAGACGTTCGGGACGCTGGCCGACGACCGGATTCCGTCGCCGGCGTCGATGTTCGACGACGTGTACAAGGAGCTGCCCGCGCACCTGCGCCGTCAGCGCCAGGAACTGGGAGCGTGATCATGGCGCAACATGAAACGACGACGGCATCGGCGCAGCCGATGTCGATGATCCAGGCGCTGCGCTCCGCGATGGACGTGATGCTCGAGCGCGATGGCGACGTGGTCGTGTTCGGCCAGGACGTCGGCTACTTCGGCGGCGTGTTCCGCTGCACCGAAGGGCTGCAGGCCAAGTACGGCAAGTCGCGCGTATTCGATGCGCCGATCTCGGAAGGCGGGATCGTCGGTGCGGCGGTCGGGATGGGCGCGTATGGATTGCGGCCGGTCTGCGAGATCCAGTTCGCGGACTACTTCTATCCGGCGTCCGACCAGATCGTGTCGGAAGGCGCGCGGCTGCGCTATCGCTCGGCGGGCCAGTTCACCGCGCCGATGACGATCCGCATGCCGTGCGGCGGCGGCATCTACGGCGGCCAGACGCACAGCCAGAGCCCAGAGGCGATGTTCACGCAGGTTTGCGGATTGCGCACGGTGATGCCGTCGAATCCGTACGACGCGAAAGGGCTCCTGATCGCATCGATCGAGAACGACGATCCGGTGATCTTCCTCGAACCGAAACGCCTGTACAACGGGCCGTTCGACGGCCATCACGAGCGTCCGGTCACGTCGTGGCTCAAGCATCCGGGCAGCGTGGTGCCGGAAGGCTATTACACGGTGCCGCTCGATACGGCCGCCGTCGTGCGGCCCGGCAACGACGTGACGGTGCTGACGTACGGCACGACCGTCCACGTGTCGCTGGCCGCGGCCGAGGAGACCGGCATCGATGCGGAGGTGATCGATTTGCGCACGCTGTGGCCGGTCGATCTCGACACGATCGTCGCGTCGGTGCGCAAGACCGGGCGCTGCGTCGTGGTACATGAAGCGACGCGCACCTGCGGCTACGGCGCGGAACTGGTGTCGCTCGTCCAGGAGCACTGCTTCTACCATCTGGAAGCACCGATCGAGCGGACGACGGGCTGGGACACGCCGTACCCGCACGCGCAGGAATGGGCGTATTTCCCCGGCCCGGCCCGGGTTGGCGAAGCGTTGCGACGCGTGATGGAGGCCTGAGATGGGGATTCATGTCATCAAGATGCCGGATATCGGCGAAGGGATTGCCGAGGTCGAGCTGGTGGCCTGGCACGTGCAGCCCGGGCAGGTGATCGCTGAAGACCAGCCGCTCGCCGACGTGATGACCGACAAGGCGGCGGTGGAGATTCCGTCGCCGGTCGCGGGCAAGGTGCTCGAACTCGGTGGCCGGATCGGCGAGATGATGGCGGTCGGCAGCGAGCTGATTCGTCTGGAGGTCGAAGGCGACGGCAACCTGAAACAAGGTGCGAAGGCGCGCGATGCCGGAGCGGAGGCGACGCCGCATCCGGTAGCCGTCGATGCGCCAGCGAAGTCGTCGACAGTCACCGAAGCAGCCGAAGCGCACGACGCGTCGAAGACGGCGCGTCAACCCGCTGATCGTGCGCCGGCCGAGCCGCGTCGTACCGGACACGCGGTGCCGCCGCGCGCGGCACTCGCGCCGGGCGAGCGGCCGCTCGCGTCGCCGGCGGTGCGCCAGCGCGCATGGGACATGGGCATCGAGCTGCGCTACGTGCGCGGCACCGGCGAAGCCGGGCGGATCCTGCACGCAGACCTCGATGCGTATGCACGTACGGGCGGCGCCGCGGTGCGTGGATCGCAAGCGCACGGCTACGACGAACGCAATGACGAAACCGAGGTGCCGGTGATCGGCCTGCGGCGAGCGATCGCGCGCAAGATGCAGGAAGCGAAGCGCCGCATTCCGCACTTCAGCTATGTCGAGGAGATCGACGTCACCGAGCTCGAATCGCTGCGCGCCGAACTGAACCGACGCCACGGCGACGCGCGCGGCCGGCTCACGCCGCTGCCGCTGCTGATCCGCGCGATGGTGATCGCGCTGCGCGACTTCCCGCAGATCAACGCACGCTACGACGACGAAGCCGGTGTCGTGACGCAATACGGTGCGGTGCACATGGGCGTCGCGACGCAGACGGACGGCGGCCTCACGGTGCCGGTACTGCGTCATGCGGAAGCGCGCGACGTATGGTCGATCTCGGCGGAAATCGCGCGGCTTGCGGACGCGGTGCGTGCGAACCGCGCGCAGCGCGACGAGCTGAGCGGCTCGACGATCACGATCTCGAGCCTCGGCGCGCTCGGCGGAATCGTGTCGACGCCGGTCATCAACCATCCCGAGGTCGGCATCGTCGGCGTGAACCGGATCGTCGAGCGGCCGATGATTCGCGACGGTGCGGTCGTCGCGCGCAAGATGATGAACCTGTCGTCGTCGTTCGACCATCGCGTCGTCGACGGTGCGGATGCGGCCGAATTCATCCAGGCCGTGCGCGGGGTGCTCGAGCGCCCGGCGCTGCTGTTCGTGGAGTGAGCGCGATGCCGAACGAACACACCACATTGCTCGTGGTCGGCGGCGGTCCGGGCGGCTACGTCGCGGCGATTCGCGCGGGGCAGCTCGGCATTCCCACGGTGCTCGTCGAGCGCGAACGCCTTGGCGGCACGTGCCTGAACATCGGCTGCATTCCGTCGAAGGCGCTGATTCATGTCGCCGACGCGTTCGGGCAGGCGTGCGGGCAGGCCGGTGAAGGCATGCTCGGGATTCGCGTGCGCACGCCGGAGATCGACATCGCGAAAAGCGTCGCGTGGAAGGACGGCATCGTCGAGCGGCTCACGCGCGGCGTCGGCGCGCTGCTGAAGAAGCACGGCGTGCGCGTGCTGCATGGCGACGCGCGCGTCGTCGACGGCAAGACGGTCGATGTCGTTGCCGGCGACGGCACGACGCGCATCGCATGCGAACATCTGCTGCTCGCGACGGGTTCGGAGCCGGTCGCGTTGCAGTCGATGCCGTTCGGCGGGCACGTCGTGTCGTCGACGGAGGCGCTGTCGCCCGCATCGTTGCCGAAGCGGCTGGTTGTCGTCGGCGCCGGCTACATCGGGCTCGAACTCGGGACCGTCTATCGCAAGCTCGGCGTCGACGTCAGCATCGTCGAAGCGGCGGAGCGCGTGCTGCCCACGTACGACGCGGAACTCGCGAAGCCGGTGGCCGATTCGCTCGCGCGGCTCGGCGTCGGATTGTGGCTGGGCCACCAGGTGCTGGGCCTCGCGAGCGACGGCGCGGTGCGCGTGCAGGCACCCGACGGCGCAGCGAAGACGCTGCCGGCCGATCGCGTGTTGGTCGCGGTCGGCCGTCGGCCGCGCGTCGACGGCTTCGGGCTCGACGCGCTGCCGCTCGATCGCAACGGCCGCGCGCTGCGGATCGACGACGCATGCCGGACGTCGATGCGCAACGTATGGGCGATCGGCGATGTCGCCGGCGAGCCGATGCTCGCGCATCGCGCGATGGCGCAGGGCGAGATGGTGGCCGAGCTGATCGCGGGTCGGCGCCGCAAGTTCACGCCGGCGTCGATCCCGGCCGTGTGCTTCACCGATCCCGAGGTCGTCACGTCCGGCTGGTCGCCCGATGACGCGAAGGCGGCCGGCGTCGATTGCATCGGCGCATCGTTCCCGTTCGCGGCGAACGGACGCGCGATGACGCTGCAGGCGACCGACGGTTTCGTGCGCGTCGTCGCGCGGCGCGACACGCACCTGATCGTCGGCTGGCAGGCGGTCGGGCGCGGTGTGTCGGAGCTGGCCGCGGCGTTCACGCAGTCGCTCGAGATGGGCGCGCGGCTCGAGGACATCGGCGGCACGATCCATGCGCATCCGACACTCGGCGAAGCGATGCAGGAGGCGGCGTTGCGCGCGCTGGGGCACGCGTTGCACGTGTGACGCGCACGCCGGTATCGATGGCCGAACGAAGCCCCGCGGTGACGGGGCTTTCTGTTTGCGTCGTCAGCAGGCATGGATCGTTGTGCTCACGACAATTCCCGCGCCCGAGCGGGCTGCGCCGTCACGTCGCGATAGAACGCATCGATCGCCTCCACCATCTGCGCAAGCCCCGGCTGTTCGAGCGGATAGTGGCCGGCGTTCTCGAGCATCGCGACCTTGACCGGCACGTTGCGGATGCGCGCGAGGAACGGTTCGCTCAGGTGCTTCGGTGTCCAGCGGTCCGCGGCCGGCTGCGTGAGCAGGACCGGGCAGACGCGGAAATGCTCCGGCTCGAGCGCCGGCCGATACGACATGTACGAATCGAGAAAGGCCATCGTCATCGCGTTGCCGGCCGACGTGCGATCGGACAGCCATACCTTCAGCGCGTCGTCGCGGTTGACGAGCGCGTGCATCTTGCTCGCGAGCGACATCGGGATGCGCATCGCGCGCAGCGGCGTCTTCGCGGTGAAGTGCGTCATCGGGCCGCCGACGCGGCTCATGAACAGGTTGCGCGCGGTTTCGTCGCGCACCTGCTGAAGGCGCTGATCGAGGAACGTCATGCCGACGATGCCATCGACCCTGCCGTTCAACGCGGCCACATGATAGGTCAGCATGCCACCCGCGCTCAGCCCGTAGAGCACGACCGGGCGGTCGTCCTTCGCGCGCTCCGCGTCGATCAGGTCGCTGCCGGCGCGCACCCAGTCGTCGTAGCGCACGAGCGCGCCACGTGCGACTTCGGTCATCCCGTATTCGGGCATGTCGACCGCGATCGTCTCGTAGCCGCGACGCGCGAGCTGCTCGCCGGCGATCATCGACATCTGCCGCCCGTTGGTGCCGACGCCATGGAACAGGATCACCTTCACCCTGGCCTCGGGATTGCGATACGTGTCGAGGTGGAGGCGATGACCGTTCCAGTGCCACCATTCTTCGTGCGGCTCGCGCTCGGCCGTCCACTGGAAGTCGGGCGGCAGGAAGGCCTGCATGGCGCGCCAGGCGGGCTGGTCTGCATAGGTCCTGGACATGGCGGCGGTCTCCGGTCGATTGCCCGAAAGGGCGGGTTGCGATGGCTCCCATCATGATTCGGCGACCGGTCGCCGACCATGCTGGCGCGGGCCAACCGCTTTAGAATCTAGGCCAACATACGTCCAACACCCGTCACGAGGCGTCCGATGAACGTCTGGAATTTTGCCCGCAGCCCGGCTTCCGTCCTGCTGATGATCGCGTTCGGGCGCGCGCGCGGGATCGCGCCGGCGGCCTTGCTGAAGGGCTCGCAACTGACGCTGAAGCAACTCGCCGATCCGGACTTCACGGTGCTGGCCGCGCAGGAACTGACGGTCGCGTCGAACCTGCTTGCGCTGACCGGCGACGCACCCGGCGTCGGCCTGACGGTGGGCCTGTCGTACCAGCTTTCGGCATACGGGCTGCTCGGGTACGGGCTGCTGAGCAGCGCAACCGGCATGGACGCCGTGGCGCTCGCGGGCCGCTATCTGGCGCTGACCTATACGTTCGTCGGGATGACGTACCGTCGTGCCGGCCGGCACGACGCGATCGTATTCGACGCGGCGCCGGAGCTGTCCGCGCCGCTGCAGCGCTTCTTCGTCGAGCGCGCGATGGGGGCGACCTGCCGCGTGCTGCACGACGCGGTCGGCGACGCGTTCGAACTCGCGACGTTCGATCTCGCGTACGACGCGGAGCCGGGCGGTCGGCAGGTACTCGGCACGCGGCTCCGGTACGGGCGGCCGGCCAATACGATCACGTTCGAGCATGCGCACCTCGAACGGCCGTTGCCGCAGGCCAACGCCGCGACCGCCGCGATGTGCGAGCGCATGTGCGCGGAGCTGATCTCGCGCCGGCGCACGCGCGTCGATTTCGTGTCGTTCCTGAACGAGTACCTGTCCACGCGGCCGTTCGATCGCCCGCCGCAACTGAAGGACATCGCGACGCTGCTGAACACGAGCGAGCGCACGCTGAAGCGTCGGCTGCAGGAGGAGGGCGCGAGCTTTCGCGACATCTCGAATGCGGTGCGCAAGACGCGCGCGCAGACGCTGATTGCCGAAGGGCGGCTGTCGGTCAAGGAGATCGCGCAGGAGCTGGGGTTCAGCGACATGTCGTCGTTCTCGCAAGCGTACAAGCGTTGGACCGGTGTTGCACCGAGCGTGTCGCGGCAGGCGGGAACGGGGGCATAGCGGGCGGTTGCGGGTTGCCGTTGACCCGCCCGCGCGAAGCGTTCATCGTGTCGATTCCACGCTGATTCACCGGCGGCACCCGGTGGGACCACGGCGGCCTGTCATGGCGACAGCCGGTGCCGGCCTCATACGGAACAAACGAACATGAAACTGTTGCTCGTCGGCGCGACCGGACTCGTCGGGCGCCACGTCCTCGAAGTCGCACTGGCCGACGCGCGGGTGGACGAGGTCGTCGTGCTCGCGCGCCGGCCGCTGTCGCCGCATCCGAAAATGCGCGCGCTGACGATCGACTTCGATCACCTGCCAGAGGCGGCCGACTGGTGGCAGGCCGACGCGGTGATCTGCACGCTTGGCACCACGATGCGGGCCGCGGGCTCACAGGCCGCGTTCCGCCGCGTCGATCACGACTATCCGCTCGCGGTCGCGCGGCTCGCGCACCGGTCCGGCACGCCGACCTACGTGCTGAATTCCGCGCTCGGGGCGGACCCGGCGTCGCGCATCTTCTACAACCGCGTGAAGGGCGAGGTCGAGCGTGCGCTCGCGGGCATCGGGTTCGCGTCGCTCACCTGCGTGCGGCCGGGCCTGATCGGCGGCAACCGCGACGAGTTCCGGTTCGGCGAACGGATGCTGGTGCTTGCGCTGAGCATCGCCGGACCGCTGCTGCCGTCGAAATGGCGCGTGAATCCCGCGCCGCGCATTGCACGCGCGCTGCTCGACGCGGCCCTCGACGCGCGGCCGGGCGTGCATGTCATCGGATCGGAACGGCTCGCCTGATCCGGAACGGGCGACGTGCTGCCCACGCACGTCGCCGGCACGGATGAACGAGCGGACGCACGCGCCGGCTATTCGCGCACGAAGCTGTCGAGCGGGCCGAACTGTCCCGCGAGCGCATCGCAGAGCGCGTCGTCCGCCGACACCTGAGCTTTCATCTTCCATACGCACAACCGGCGCCTTCACGGTTGGGCGTGTCCCGTTTTCTCAGACGATTTCGAAAATTGCCGGACACCGGGTAATCACCGATATCACCCAAGTTGTATATACAAGATCATCCGCTGGCAATCTCGGCACACGTCGTGCCGGTTGCGCGCCAGCGTGCAGACCGTGCGTGCGTGGCGCATGCCGGCGATCCACGGCGCACCGCACCCGACGAGCCGAACGGCCGGCTCGGCACGTTTCCTGTCTCGTCCAAACCATTTGTGATCCTCAGTATCTTGGAGATTTTCCCGTGTCAACGAATCCCAGTGGAAAAGCCGGCGGCCTGATCGAGGTACGCTCGATCGATTTCATTCCCGACGCCGAGCGCCACGGCGGCCTGCTGAGCCAGTTCACGCTGTGGCTGTCGGCGAACATGCAGATCACGGCCATCGTCACGGGCGCGCTGGCGGTCGTGCTCGGCGGCGACGTGTTCTGGTCGCTGGTCGCGCTGCTGCTCGGCCAGTTCGTCGGCGGTGCCGTAATGGCGCTGCACGGCGCGCAAGGGCCGCAGCTCGGCTTGCCGCAGATGATCTCGAGCCGCGTGCAGTTCGGCGTCTACGGCGCGATGATCCCGATCGTGCTCGTGTGCCTGATGTATATCGGTTTTTCCGCCAGCGGCTCGGTGCTCGCCGGGCAGGCTGTCGCGCAACTGCTGCACGTCGACGACGCGGCCGGCATCCTGCTGTTTGCGGCCGTGATCGTCGTGCTGACGGTGTTCGGCTATCGCGCGATCCACTTCGTCGGCCGGATCGCGAGCGTGGTCGGCATCGCCGCGTTCGTCTACATGTTCACGCAGCTGTTCGCGAACCACGACGTCGGCGCGCTGCTCGCGAACAAGCACTTCTCGCTCGCGAGCTTCCTGCTGTCGATGTCGCTGTCCGCATCGTGGCAGATCGCGTTCGGCCCGTACGTCGCCGACTATTCGCGCTACCTGCCGCGCTCGACGTCGTCGGTCGCCACGTTCCTCGCGGTCGGCCTCGGCTCGGTGATCGGCGCGCAGGCCGCGATGGTGTTCGGCGTGTTCGCGGCCGCGCTGGCCGGCAGCCAGTTCGCACACCATGAGGTGTCGTACATCGTCGGCCTCGGCTCGACGGGCGCCGTCGCCGCGCTGCTGTACTTCAGCATCGCGTTCGGCAAGGTGACGGTGACCGCGCTCAACGCATACGGCAGCTTCATGTCGATGGCGACGATCGTCAGCGGTTTCCGCGGCAAGGGCGCGGTGTCGTCGCGCAGCCGTCTCGTCTACATCTTCGGGATGATCTGCGTGTCGACGCTGATCGCGCTCGCCGGCCGCCATTCTTTCCTGAAGGAATTCACCGCGTTCATCCTGTTCCTGCTCGCGTTCTTCACGCCGTGGAGCGCGATCAACCTGGTCGACTACTACTGCTTTACGCGCTCGCGCTACGACGTGCCGGCACTGTCCGATCCGGATGGCCGCTACGGCCGCTGGAACGTGATGGCGATCACGATCTACGTGGTCGGCATCCTGGTACAGCTGCCGTTCATGTCGACGCACATCTACACGGGGCCGCTCGTCGACGCGCTCGGCGGTACCGACATCTCGTGGATTCTCGGACTCATCGTGCCGGCCGCGCTGTACTACGTCGGTGCGCGTGCGTCGCGACGCAGCATCCCCGAGCGCCTGATCCTGCCGCTCGAGCGCGGCGAGGTTCACCACTGACGCATCGCGTCATCCATCGGGCCGGCCAGCAGTCGGCCTGAGCGGCCCGCCGCGCCGTACCCGGCGCGCCTGGCAGCCGCGCTGCACATTCCTTCGTTATCCGCGATGCCGGCACGGCAGACCACCGTGCGCGGCATCGTTCCTTTCTCTTTTCATTGGATAGTATGACTAAACGAGTGAACGCACGAGACAATCGTTCCCGGGCGCGATCGGCGCATGCCGGTCTTCGCATGACCGTCGCGGCCGCATGTCTTGCCGGTTCAGGCGCCGCGCTCGCGCAGGACGGCGTCACGCTGTACGGGGTGATAGACGAATTCGCGCAGTACGTGAACACCGGCAACGGCTACACCGCGGCGATCGGCTCGGGCGGCCAGTGGGGCAGCCGCTTCGGGGTGAAGGGCGGCGAGGATATCGGCGGCGGCCAGAAGATCGAGTTCGCGCTCGAGAACGGCTTCAATCCGAACGACGGTTCGCTCGCGAGTTCGGGCAGCATGTTCAATCGTCAGGCGTGGGTCGGCATCGCGGGGCAGTGGGGCAAGGTGCGCGCGGGCCGCCAGAATTCGCCGCTGTTCAACGACCAGGGCGGGCAGGACGCGTTCGGTGGTGTCACGCAGGCGTCCGGCATGGACAACCTGACCGTGTTCTCGTTCCGCACGAGCAATACGCTGTCGTACCAGAGCCCCGAGATCGCCGGCTTCCAGGCCGGGCTGTACTTCGGCTTCGGCGATGCGGGCGGCGTGCGTTCGGCAGGCTCGAGCCAGCAGTTCGACGTGACTTACGAGCACGGCCCGTTCGCGGCGTTCGTCGCGGGGCAGTGGCTGAAGAACGCGACGGCGACCACGACCGATCGCACGATCATGGCCGGCGCATCGTACGCGATCGGCAAGGCGACCGTGTACGGCGGCTTCTCTGCGGTGAAGTGGGCCGACCTCGGGATCGATTCGCGCGTGTACGGGTTGTCGCTCAAGTACCAGCTCAACCCGGCGAACTATGTCGCGCTCGGCTATGCGTACCTGCACGACCAGACGTCGCAGGGCGACAACGCGGACCAGTTCGGGCTGATGTACGAATACGACCTGTCCAAGCGCACGAGCTTCTATGGTGCGCTGTCGTACCTGCGCAACCGCAATCAGGCCGGCTACACGCTCGCCGGTGCGGCGAACCCTGGCCTGCCGCTCGCATATCCGGGCGCGAACGCGCGCGGCGTGCAACTCGGCATCGTGCATCGCTTCTGACGGTGCATCGGGCGCTGGGCCGTGTGGCGCGGCGCCGGCTTCCTTCCTTTTGCGAGAGCGCGCATTCGCGCGCCTACATTCCCGGCCGTTCCGCTCGAGCGCCTCGATGCGCATGCGCATGCGTTCTTCGGCGGGTTCGCCACCGCGTGGATACGTCGAGGCGACGACGCGCGGCCCGTGAGCGAAAACGCCCGCGTCGAGATCTCGACGCGGGCGTTTTCAATTGCAGTGCCGTATATCGACGCCGCGCGCTTACGAATTCGCCGCGGCCGGCGCACGGCGGCGTTGCATCATCTGCACTGCGACCAGCGCAAGCCCTGCCGCGGCGATCAGCCCGCCGACGAGCGGCACGGCCGCGTAGCCGAAGCCGGCCGAGATCGCGGCGCCGCCGGCCGCAGCGCCGACTGCGTTGCCGAGGTTGAACGCACCGATGTTGACGGCCGACGCGAGGCCCGGCGCTTCATGTGCGGCACGCATCACGCGCATCTGCAGCGGCGGGACCACCGCGAACGTGGCAACACCCCAGACCAGCAGCGTGACCGCGGCACCGGCATGCGTGCGGGCGAGCAGCGGGAACGCGGCCATCGTCACGATCAGCAGCACCAGGAAGCCGATCAGCGTGCCGTCGAGCGAGCGGTCGGCGAGGCGGCCGCCGGCGATGTTGCCGATCGAGAAGCCGACGCCGATCAGCACGAGCATCGCGGTGACGAAGCCGGGCGTCGCACCGGTCAGGTGTTCGAGCGTCGGTGCGACATACGTGTACAGCGTGAACATCGCGCCGGCGCCGAGCACCGTGGTCGCGAGCGCGCCGAGGACGACGGGGCGCGTCAGCACCGACAGTTCGGCACGCAGGTTCGGCATCTTGCCGGCCGCGCCCTTCGGCAGTGCGGCGAACAGGCCGGCGATCGCGATCACGCCGAGCGCCGCGGTAGCCGCGAACGACATGCGCCAGCCGATCATCTGGCCGAGCCAGGTCGCGGCCGGCACGCCGCCGACGTTCGCGATCGTGAGGCCCATGAACATCGTCGCGACCGCGCTGGCCTGCTTTTCACGCGGCACGAGGCCGGCCGCGACCACCGAGCCGAGCCCGAAGAACGCGCCGTGGTTCAGGCTCGTGACGAGTCGTGCGAGCAGCAGCGTCGTGTAGTCCGGCGCGACGGCCGACAGCAGGTTGCCGATCGTGAAGATCGACATCAGCGCGATCAGCGCCGAGCGGCGCGACCAGCGCGCGAGCAGCAGCGTCATCAGCGGCGCGCCGACCATCACGCCGATCGCATACGCGCTGATCAGCATGCCGGCCTGCGGAATCGACACGTGCACGCCGTCGGCGATCACGGGCAAGAGGCCCATCGGCGAGAACTCGGTCGTGCCGATGCCGAACGCACCGGCGGCGAGCGCCAGCAGCGGCAAAGCCGCGCTGCCGCCGGGGCGGGAAGGAGAAGAAGTCGTGGTGTTCACGCGATGCGCTCCTGTAAGCAGTGGGCAACGGCACCGGGCCGTTGTGGACAGGATGAAGTGTGCCTGCATGACTTTTGCGAAAAAAGCCGTGTTCGGACGAAATTATCTTGATTTCATGTCAACAATACGCGGATTCGGGGTGGCGTGTGCGCGGCTCGCGGCGCCGGGGCTTGTGGCGATTCGTGGCTCGAAGCCGGCTGCCGGCCGTGCCGACGATCGACTGCGCGCCGCGTGAAAGGCTTTCGTCATCCGAAAAGCGTGTGGTGTCGGGACACGGAGCACGAGCCGGTTGTGCGCCGCGTTTGCGATGTGGCCGGCTTTCGACGCAGGGCGGGCGGCAGACGGCGGCGCAGTGTCGGTCAGCCGACTGGTCGCGGCGCGAACGTGTCATCCTTGCCACTGACCCTTTACCGGCGCGGCGTGATGCCAAAAAAAACCCGGTCACAGGGGGACCGTGACCGGGGTAGAAAGGCATCCTCTCATTGGCACGAGGGTTGGATGCGGGCGCAGTATATTTCGGGGCAGAGCATTTCGAAATGACGTTAAACGGCTGTTTTTGGTGTCAATTTAAAAAGTACCGGCGTCACGGCGCCGATCGTCATCGATTTGAAAGATATTCCGTCCGTTCGAGCGGATGTTTGGCGTGCGATGACAGGGAAGCCGGCCGTCTTGCGACGCGCCGCGCAGGTGAGCGGATCCGCGGCCAGGCGATGCTGCGCAATCCGTCGCAGGCGCGCGGGTCGAGCACGCCGGCGGGCGGTCAGTCCGTGTGGCCGGCCGCGGCGCGCACCGCGTCGAGAAACTGCGCGACGACGGGGGAAGGCGGCGCCGCCGCGCCGTCGAACACGAACTCGATGTCGAAGCGGCTCGCGAGTTCGTCGAGCGCGACGAGCCTGACCGTGCGCGGACACGTCGGCGATGCGCTTTCCGGCACGAATGCGCAGCCCATGCCGGCCGCCACGAGACCGATCAGCGTCGGAATGTCGCTGCCGACCTGCGCGATGCGCGGCGTGAAACCGGCCCGCTCACACTGCGCCATCAGGAAGCGGTGGTGCGCGGCGGAGCGCTGCGCGTCGAACCAGACGAACGGTTCGTGCGCGACGTCGGCGAGCGTGCGCGGCGCGTGGAAGCGGCCGCCGGGCGGTGCGGGCATTGCCAGCACAAAGCGGTCGCTCAGCAGCCGCACGCCCGACAGATGCGGTGCCTCGTCGCGGCGCCACGCCATGATGCCGCCGTCGAGCTGGCCGCGCGTCAGTGCCGCCGCCTGTTCGGCCGACAGCATCGGCGCGATCGACAGCTTCACGTCCGGACACGCGTCTCGAAACGCCTTGAGCACGTTCGCGACGACCGGCAGCGGCAGCCAGTTCGGCAGCGCGCCGAGCCGCAGTTCGCCGAGCCGGCCGGCCGCGCTGCGCAACGCGCGCTCGCGGCTCTCCTGCAACGTCGCGAGCAGGACGGTTGCATCCTGCAGGAAACTCGCGCCGGCCGCCGTGAGCGTGACGCCCGTCGCGCGGCGGACCAGCAGCGGCGTGCCGATCGCGTCCTCGAGTTCGCGGATCTGCCGCGACAGCGCGGGTTGGACGATTCCGGCCGCGCGGGCGCCGGCCATCACGCTGCCGGCTTGCGCGACCGCCACGAAGTAACGCAGGTGACGCAGTTCGATCTGACGCATGCGGGGCGGGCTCCGGTTTCGATTCAGTGCGATTCAGTGGATATGCCTGTAAAGCATAGCAAGTGCCATTCAATAGTATTGGAAAGCATGACGGGCGTGTCGTACGATGGTCGCCGTTGCCGGGCCTTTCAGAGGCCGCGTGCGTTCCCTTCGTCCCGACCGCGTCCCGCACCATGCCGCTTCATATCCAGACCCCCTATATCCGTTCGCAAATCGCGTCGCGCCGCCTCGGCACGAACATCCGGCTGAAGCTCGACGCGCTGCAGCCGTCCGGCTCGTTCAAGTTGCGCGGCATCGGCGCGGTTTGCGAAGCGCGGCATGCGGCCGGCGCGCGCCGGTTCGTGTCGTCGTCGGGCGGCAACGCGGGCATCGCGGTCGCGTATTGCGGTCGCGAGCTCGGCGTGCCGGTGCTCGTCGTCGTGCCGGAAACGGCATCGGCCCGCGCGCGCGAGCTGATCCGCGTTGAAGGCGCGGAGGTGGTCGTGCACGGCGCGAGCTGGGCCGAGGCGAACGCATTCGCGCTGTCGGCCGTCGGCGCGCACGACGCGTTCGTGCATCCGTTCGACGACCCGGTGCTGTGGCAAGGGCACGCGACGATCATCGACGAGATGGCGGCGACCGGCCCGAAGCCCGACGCGGTCGTGCTCGCGGTCGGCGGCGGCGGGCTGCTGTGCGGCGTGCTCGAGGGGCTCGCGCGCAACGGCTGGCACGACGTGCCGGTCGTTGCGGTCGAGACGGAGGGCGCCGACAGTTACGCGCGCTCGCTCGCGAAGGGGCACCCGATCGAATTGCCGGCGATCACGAGCATCGCGACGTCGCTCGGTGCGAAGCGGCCGTGCGACGCGGCGGTCGAATGGGCGACGCGGCATGCAATCCATCCGGTCGTGGTGTCCGATGCGCAGGCGGTCGCTGCATCGCTGCGGTTCCTGGAAGAGCACCGGATCGTCGTCGAACCGGCGTGCGGCGCCGCGCTGGCCGCGCTCGAACGGTCGGTGCCGGTGCTCGCTTCGGCGGCCGATATCGCGGTGATCGTGTGCGGCGGCGTGACGGCGACGGTCGAGCAGTTGCAGACGCTGAACGCGACGTTGCGGTAACGCGTCAACGCGCGTGACACGGCGCAGCCGGCAGGCGATGCGGCCGAAGACGTAGCGGCAGGGTGACGGCGGGGCGGGAACGGCCGCGGGCATCCGCGAAACCCCGATGGCGTTGTCTGTCGCGACGGACTGTTCCCGAGCGCCGGTCACGTCACGGCGAGCATGCGCAGCCGGTGGGCGGGTGTGCGGCCCACTCGCCGGACGGTGACAGGCAGCGGCGCACGTGGCGCGCCGCGCGCAATGGGCGCACGGCGCGCAGAGGCGGTCGCGCAGTCAGTTCGTGGATGGTGCGCTGGCACCGGTCGGTGCGGACGAGGCGACGGGATTGGCAGCTGGAGGCGCCGGCGTCTTCTCTGCCGATGCCGAAGCAGCGTTCGACGGTGCAGATGCGGATGCCTCAGATATGGGCGTGGACGATGCCGGCGTTGCGGCAGAAGGCGTCGATGCCGAAGCGGGTGTCGGAGCAGAGGCGGGTACCGAAGCCGAAGCAGGGGCCGGGGCCGAAGCACTAGCCGGAGCCGAAGCAGGGGCCGAAGCACTAGCCGGAGCCGAAGCAGGGGCCGGGGCCGAAGTACTAGCCGGAGCCGAAGCACGGGCTGAAGCTGAAGCACTGGCCGGAGCCGAAGCACGGGCTGGAGTCGAAGCCGTGGTCGGAGCCGAAGCAGGCGCCAAGGTCGAAGCCGGTGCCGAAGCAGAAGCCGGCACCGAAGCCACACCAGCCCCCACACCCCGCATCGCCCCCGGCGCGACCACGGCCGATGCCGCGCCAGGCACAGCCGGCACGACGGGCGTGCCCGAAGTCGGCGCGACGCTCGGCACCGACAGCGGCACCGGCGCGGCCGGCGGCGTCGGCACGACGGGCGTCGTCATCTTCATCGGCTCGCCTTGCGGCGTCGGCGCGGGTTCGGGCAGCGGCGTGACCGGCTCCTTCTCGGCCGCCTTCACGGTCGCGCGATCGCGGTGGGCCGGATCGATCTTCAGGAAATGCTCGACGAGATTGAAGAAGCGCTCGTAGAACACGCCGGCGGGAATCGTCTCGCTCGCGGTCTTCACGAGCGCGTCGTCGCTCGACCCGATCGGCAGCGACAGCGAACCGAACACGCTGAGCCCGACGCTCGCCGACGTATTCGACTTCTTCAGCGTGTAGCGGTCCTGCACCGCGTTCACGTACGCGATGCTCGACGTGCCGTCCGCGTTCGCGTCCGCGCACACGACGTGAAACTCGATCACGACGTGCATGTCGTTGCTCGGCTGGAAATTCTTGCTGCCGTCGACCGCATCGTTGCGCGACGACGACACGACATAGCCCTGGCTCAGCAGCGCGCGACGCGCGGCCTCGCAGGCCGCGTCGGATTTCGAGCGGAACGTGTGCGCATACGGGCTGCTCGTCGCGTCGAACTGCTCCTGCTGGTAGATCGGCTTGGGCGGCGACGAGCACGCCGCCAGCACGGTCGCGGCCGCGAGTGCGCACGAAACGGAAAACAGGCGAAGTCGGTTGTGCATGGCGTCTTTCAAAAGGCTCGGCGAGATGCCGCGCGGGGCTGCGGCGCAGGGCGCACAACGGCGGTGCCGGTGCGATGCGCGTGGCAATCTCGTATGGCCGGGGCGTCATTATAGTTTCGTTTGATGTCGCGCTTGCTTCAGCCGGCCGGCGCCGGCCGCGCGGCGGCGAGCAGTTGCGACGCGAGCGGATGGTGTTCGCCGCGCCGTGAGCGGATCGCGTGGATTTCCTCGGTCACGTCGCCCGCACGGCCGAGCCGGCGCAGCCCGCGCAGCAGCGACGCGTCGTTCGCGCCGAGTTCGCTGAGCGGAAACACACCGAGGCCGCGTGCCGCGAACACGGCCATCAACGCGCTGTCCTCGAATTCCCCAGCCACGCGCGGTACGACCCGTTCCTGCTCCAGCCACCGGTCGAGGCGTGCGCGCAGCGCCGAATGGGCGGTCGGCAGCAGCACCGGCAGCTCGGCGAGGCACTGCGGAAAGCGCTGCCGCGCGGCCGGCGTGACGAGCACGGCCGGCCCGTGCCAGTCGACCGGCGATGCGACGAGCCGCTCGCTCGTCACGCGCAGATTCGACCCCGACGGCGCACCCTGGCCGGCCAGCACGAGATCGAGGTGATGTAGCGCCAGCTCCGCGAGCAGTGCATCGTGCTCGCCCTCGTGGCACAGCAGTCGCAGCGTGGGCGTATCGAGCACCGGTGCGAGAATCGCATGCGCGGCGAGCTTCGAGATTCCGTCCGCGAGGCCGACCGCGAGCCGCACGGTCGGCTGGCTGGCCGCCGCGCGCACTTCGTCGGGGATTAGCCGGCCCATCTCGAAGATGACCTCAGCGCGCGCATACGCGGCCTGGCCGGCATCGGTCATCGCGACGCCGCGCCCGGCCGGGCGCAGCAGCTGGTGGCCGAGCGACTTCTCCAGTTCGCGCACCTGCGCGCTGATCGTCTGCACGGCCATGTCGAGCCGCTCGGCGGCGCGCGCGAAGCCGCCTTCCTTCACGACGACCCAGAAATAGTACAGATGTCGGAAATTCAGCATCGGATCAATATTTCGGAAAAACCGAACCAAAAATCAGATTCTCTCTGATTTTTGCGAAGTCGTGAGTCGCCTATCATCGGGCTTTCCACATTCGAATCGGCCCTTTTCATGGACTACCTGCTGACGCTTGCCGCCGACCCCGCCGTCTGGGCTGCGCTCCTGACGCTCGTCGTGATGGAAGTCGTGCTCGGCATCGACAACCTGATCTTCATCTCGATCCTCAGCAACAAGCTGCCCGAAGCGCAGCGCGCCCGCACGCAGCGCCTGGGCATCGCGCTCGCGCTCGTGATGCGCCTCGCGCTGCTCGGCAGCGTCGCGTGGATCGCCAGTCTCACCGAACCCGTGTTCACGCTGTTCGATCACGCGTTCTCGTGGCGCGACATGATCCTGCTGGCGGGCGGCCTGTTCCTCGTGTGGAAGGCGACCACCGAGATCCACCATCACGTGTCGCATGACGGCGACGGCGCGGGCGCATCCGGCGGCGCGGCCGGCCTGACGGTATGGGCCGCGATCGGCCAGATCGTGATGCTCGACATCGTGTTCTCGATCGACAGCATCGTGACCGCGATCGGCATGACCGAGCACATCCCGATCATGTTCGTCGCGGTGATCGTCGCGGTGAGCGTGATGTTGTTCGCCGCGCAGCCGCTCGCACGCTTCATCGACCGCAACCCGACCGTCGTGATGCTCGCGCTGTCGTTCCTCGTCGTGATTGGCATGACGCTGATCGCGGAAGGTTTCGGTTCGCACGTGCCGAAGGGCTATATCTACGCGGCGATGGCATTCTCGGCGTTCGTCGAGGGCATGAACATGCTGGCGCGGCGTGCGAAGGCAAAGCGCGCGGCGCGGGGCGAAGCTCACTGAGCAAGCGGGCGGGCCGAGGCCCGTCCTTGATTCGGAATTCTCAACGAAAGGAGAAGCGCGATGAAATGTCCGGTCTGCAAGACGCCCGACCTGCTGATGGCGGAGCGCCAGTCGATCGAGATCGACTACTGTCCGACGTGCCGCGGCGTGTGGCTCGATCGCGGCGAACTCGACAAGCTGCTCGCACGCGAAACCGGCGACGTGCCGGCACGCCGCGACGAGCCGCCCGTGCGGCACGATGCGCATGCACCGCGCGGGCGTGACGATGGCTGGGGGCGCGACGGTCGCCCGCACGATGATCGTTACCGGCACGACGGCCAGCGTCGCAAGAAGTCGGTGTTCGACCTGTTCGATTTCGATTGAGCGCGACGGCGTGCGCGTGTCACGTCGCATGTTGAAAAAAGCCCCGCCAGGTGTCATGCCTGGCGGGGCTTTGTCATGCGCGTTACGCGATGAGCACGTGCCGGCGCTTACGCGTTGCCGGCCGTCACGTCGATGCGGCGCGGGCGCGTTTCCTCGCGGCGCGGAATCGTCAACGTGAGCACGCCGTCGCGCAGGCTCGCATCGATTCTCGACGTATCGAGATCGGGGCTCAGCACGAACGTGCGCACGAAGCGCGGCGCGCGGACTTCGGCGTGCCGCACGCGCAGGTCGGCCGGCGTGTCGATGCGCGTGTCGGCTTCGATCGTCAGCGTGTTGTCGTGCACCTTCACGTCGAGGTTCTCGCGCGGCACGCCCGGCAGGTCGGCGCGCAGCGTGACGCGCTGCCTGTCTTCGACGATATCGACGGCCGGCGTGATCGCAGGCCGGCGCGCGGCGTCGATGGCAGCCGCATGGGCTGCACCGGTCTGGCGTTCGCTCAGGGTCTGGCTCGTATTCATGTCGTTCTCCTGAAGATTACTGAACGGGGATCGCACGCGGCTTCGATGCCTCGCGCCGGCCGACGCGAATCAGCAGGCAGCCGTTTTCATAGCGGGCGCTGACGTTGTCGGCGTCCGCGTTCTGCGGCAGTTCGACGACGCGGCGGAATGCGCCGTGAAAGCGCTCCTGCGCATAGGTGCGCAGCTCGTCGCCGGCATCCTGCGGCACGGGCTTGCGCTCGCCGCTGATCGTCAGTAGCTCCTTGTCGATCGATACGTCGAAGTCGGCCGCGGCCATGCCGGGAGCGAACGCGACGATCTCGATCGCGTCGTCGGTCGCGCCGACGTTCAGCGCGGGAAACGCGCTCGGCCGCACCGCGCGGATGCCGGTCGGAAGCTCGCCGAACAGGCTCGCCATCTGCCGCTGCACGCGGGCGAATTCGTCGAACAGGTCGTGGCCGTTATGGATGCCGCTCATGAAGGTCCTCCGAAACATGGAACGCGAAAGACGCGACGACGCGACGCCGATGGCGAGTGCGACGCGCGGTTTTCCGCTGAGTCGAAACGAGGGCAGTGCGCGTGACGGGCACTGCCTGGCAACCGGTAATTAGAGGCTGCCGCAGCGGTTTTCAAGAGGGAAATTGCAACCGGCATCAACGCGTGGCGATGCGGTTCGATGCGACAATCGTCGCGCTATCCACAGACCACGGAGACGGAACGGACATGGACATTCAACGCATCGCGATCGTCGGGGCCGGCGTGATCGGCGCGAGCTGGGCGGCTTTCTATCTGTCGAAGGGCTTCGACGTCGTCGCGACGGATCCCGCGCCGCAGGCCGACGCGCGGCTGTGCGACGCACTCGCTGCATTCCTCGGCGAGCGCGCCGCCGAGCTTTCCGCGCGGCTGTCGTTCGACGCGGATCTCGTGCGCGCGCTCGACGGCGTCGATTTCGTGCAGGAAAACGGCCCCGAGCGGCTCGACCTGAAGCGTGCGCTGTACCGGCAGATGGACGCCGTGCTGCCCGCGCGCGTACCGATCGCGTCGAGCTCGTCGGGCCTGAAGATGTCCGAGATCCAGACCGCGTGCGACAAGCATCCGGAACGCTGCCTGATCGCGCATCCATTCAACCCGCCGCACCTGATTCCGCTCGTCGAGCTGGTCGGCGGCGACGCGACCGACCCCGGCGTGATCACGCGCGTGAAGGATTTCTACGACGCACTCGGCAAGCAGACGATCGTGCTCAACAAGGAAATGACCGGCCACGTCGCGAACCGGCTCGCAGCCGCGCTGTTTCGCGAGGTATATCACCTCGTGGGCGAAGGCGTGGTGAGCGTCGCCGATGCGGACAAGGCGGTCGCGTGGGGCCCGGGGTTGCGCTGGGGCCTGATGGGACAGTGCCTGACCTATCACCTCGGCGGCGGCGCGGGCGGGATCGCGCACTTCCTCGAACACTTGTCGGGGCCGATCACGTCCTGGTGGGACGACCTCGGCACGCCGTCGTTCGATCCGGCCGTCGATCGCAAGCTGAACGACGAACTGCGCGCGATCCAGGGCGAGCGTTCGATGCAGGAACTGGCGGCCGAGCGCGACCGGCTGCTCGTCGAGCTGATCGACGCGCGGCGCCGCAGCTTCCTGCCCTGAGCGGGTCGCCGCGCCGCGTTTCGGCCGGGTCGTGAAAGGGCTATTGCTGCGTGACCATCTGCGGTGCCTGCGGCGTCTGCGCGAGCCACGCGGGCTGCACGGCCTGCACCAGTTCGCGATTGCGCGCGCGCGTCGCGGCATTCGGCGGATAGTTGCCGTCGTTGGTCGGCAGTTCGCCGTCGAGATAGGCCTGCTTCAACTGGGCGATGACCTCCGCACGCGTCAGGCCCTGTGCGGGTACCGTGGCATCGGTTTGCGCAAAGGCGGGGGACAGCAGCGCGGCTGCGGCGGTCGCGACGGCGAATCGCAAGACGTTCATGGTGTGCTCCGATCAAGGGGACGGGACAGCGGGCGCGCGGCACACTGCCGTGCGTTCCGATGGGTCCCATTGTCGCGAGCGCGTACTGCACGGACGCTGACGCGTTCCGGGCGAGGCTGTCAGTTGCGCGCGAACGCCGCCGCGGGGCGGCACCGGCGCGATGGCGAAGGCTTTCGCTACAGTTCGGCCGCCGCCGCGATCAGCGTCGCTTCGAGCGCGAGCGTCGAGCGTGACGCAGCCGCGGGCCGGTCGATCACGTATTCGAGTTCGCCGAGTTCGGGCAGCCCCGCGTCGAGCCGCGCGAGCCCGGCCGGAATCACGTAGCCCGCGAATGCGCTGACGCCGAGCCCCGCGCTCGCGGCCGCGCGCAGCACCGCGATGCTGCTGCTCACGACGGCGATCCGGTAAGGGCGGCCGACCGCCTCGAGCGATTCGAGCACGCGGCGGCGCGACACGCTCGGCTCCGGATGCATCGCGAGCGGCAGCACGGCTTCGTGACCGGTGATCCGCGAATCGGGGCCGGTGCACCAGTACAGCGGTTCGCTGCGGATCACGCGGCCGCGCCGGCTGCCCGCGACGCGCTTCGCGAACACGAGATCGTGGCGGCCTTCGTCGAGCGCATCGAACAGGTCGCCCGACAACCCCGTCGAGATCGCGAGCTCGACTTCCGGATTGCGCTGCACGAAGCTCGCGAGCGCGGCCGTCAGGTGCGCGGACGCGAAATCCTCCGACATCGCGAGCCGCACCTTGCCCGACAGAGGCGGCCCGCACACCGACGTGACGGCCTCGTCCATCAGTTCGAGGATGCGCACCGCGTAGCGGAACAGCGCGTCGCCGTGCTGCGACAGGTGCACGTTGCGCGTATCCCGCTCGAACAGCGGCCGGTCGAGCAGCTCCTCGAGGCGGCGGATGTGCTGGCTGACGGTCGACTGCGACAGGCTCACGCGCTCGGACGCGGCGGTGAAGCTGCCGGACTGGGCGACGGCGACGAAGCTGCGCAGCAGCTCGGGCGGTAAGGGACGCATTGCTAAATCCACTGAATCGGTTTCGACAACTTCATAAATGGCCGGATTTTGCGGCGCTAGTATCGGATCACGCCCTGGTGCGGCCCATGCAAGCGGGGCGCACCGGACGCGTAGCCCGTGTCGCGCCGCCGGCTTGCTTCGGTCAGTCTAAGCCATCCGGCGTCCGGCCCGAAACCGCATCATTCCATCGACCCCGAGAACGCGCTCGCACGACGAGCCGCCGGGCCGCGGCGCACCGCCGCAGGAGACAGGCAGTCCGCACGGGATCGGCGTGCGGGCCCGGCTCCCGCAGGTGTCAGGCGCCCGTCACGAAGAGACTGGAGACGACTCATGATCATCTATGGAACCGCGCTGCTGGCGTTCTGCCATCTGGCCGGACTGTTCCTCGGCGACCTGCTGGGCGCCGCGATCGGCGTGAAGACCAACGTCGGCGGCGTCGGTATCGCGATGCTGCTGCTGATCTGCCTGCGCCTGTGGCTGCACCGGCACGGCTGGCTGCCGAAGGAGACCGAAGCGGGCGTCGGTTTCTGGGGCGCGATGTACATCCCGGTCGTCGTCGCGATGGCCGCGAACCAGAACGTCGTCGCCGCGCTGAAGGGCGGGCCGGTCGCGCTGCTCGCGGCCGTCGGCGCGGTGGCGATCTGCGCATGCTGCATCGCGGTACTCGTGCGCATGGGGCGCGACGACACGGCCTTCGCGGGCGTGCCGCAATTTGAAGAACAGTGACGGAGGCCGCCATGCTGCAGATGCTCGAAAAAACCGTCGCCCACAACGGGCTCGTCGCGTCGTTCGCGCTGGTCGGCCTGATCATGTGGCTGTCGTCGATCGCGTCGCGCAAGCTGACGTTCGGCCGCGTGCACGGCTCCGCGATCGCGATCGTGATCGGTCTTGCGCTCGCGTATGTCGGCGGCGCATTCACCGGCGGCGAGAAGGGAATCGCCGACGTGCCGCTGTTCGCCGGCGTCGGCCTGATGGGCGGCGCGATGCTGCGCGATTTCGCGATCGTCGCGACCGCGTTCGAAGTGCAGCCGACCGAGGCGCGCAAGGCCGGGCTCGTCGGCGTCGTGTCGCTGCTGCTCGGCACCGTGCTGCCGTTCATCGTCGGCGCGTGCATTGCGCGTGCGTTCGGCTATACCGATGCGGTCAGCATGACGACCATCGGCGCGGGCGCCGTCACCTATATCGTCGGGCCCGTCACGGGCGCGGCGATCGGCGCGAGCTCCGACGTGATCGCGCTCAGCATCGCGACGGGCCTCGTGAAGGCGATCATCGTGATGGTCGGCACGCCGGTCGCGGCCAACTTCATGGGCCTGAAGACGCCGCGCTCCGCGATGATCTTCGGCGGGCTGGCCGGCACCGTCAGCGGCGTGAGCGCGGGCCTCGCCGCGACCGACCGCCGGCTCGTGCCGTACGGCGCGCTGGTCGCGACGTTCCATACCGGCGTCGGCTGCCTGCTCGGCCCGTCGGTGCTGTTCTTCGCGACGCGCGCGCTGATCGGCGCGTAGCCGCCGCGAGCGATTCGGGCGGCCTGTGCGTGCAGCCGGTGCGCGCGGGCCGCATCCATCGCGGCGTCCTCTGAGTCGCATTCGTCAACATCATCAATCGGCGGCGGCGCCCGGCTTAGAATGCCGCTGAACCATCGAAGCGGGAGAACTGTTCATGACGGGATGGAATCACGCGCGGCAAGCGCGCGATGCACGCCTCGCGGCCGGCGCGGCGTACGCGCAGGGCAAGCGGGTCGATGCGCGCGACACCGTCGCGTTGCTCGAAGCGGTGCTGCGGCCGGGCGACCGCGTCTGCCTCGAAGGCGACAACCAGAAGCAGGCCGACCTGCTCGCGACGGCGCTCGCCGATGTCGACAGCGCGAAGATCCACGACCTGCACATGGTGCAGTCGGGCGTCGTGCTGCCCGAGCATCTCGACGTGTTCGAGCGCGGGATCGCGAAGCGTCTCGACTTCGCGTATTCGGGCCCGCAGTCGCAGCGGATCGCGAAGCTGCTGTTCGGCGGGAAGATCGCGCTCGGCGCGGTGCACACGTATCTCGAGCTGTTCGCGCGCTACTTCATCGACCTCACGCCGCAGGTCGCGCTGATCGCGGCGGTCAGCGCGGACGCGGACGGCAACCTGTACACCGGCCCGAACACGGAAGACACGCCGACCGTCGTCGAGGCCACCGCATTCAAGGACGGCATCGTGATCGCGCAGGTCGACCGCATCGTCGACAAGGTGCCGCGCGTCGACATTCCGGGCGACCGCGTGCATTTCGTCGTCGAGGCCGGCCGGCCGTTCTACGTCGAGCCGCTGTTCACGCGCGACCCGGCCGCGATCACCGAAACGCAGATCCTGACCGCGATGCTCGCGATCAAGGGCATCTACGAACCGTACGGGATCAAGCGCCTGAACCACGGGATCGGCTTCAACACGGCCGCGATCGAGCTGCTCCTGCCGACCTACGGCGCGAAGCTCGGGCTGAAGGGCAAGGTCTGCACGCACTGGGCGCTCAATCCGCACCCGACGCTGATCCCCGCGATCGAATCGGGCTGGGTCGAGCAGATCCACTGCTTCGGTTCCGAAGTCGGGATGGACGACTACATCCGCGCGCGCTCCGACGTATGGTTCACCGGTCCCGACGGGTCGCTGCGCTCGAACCGCGCGTTCTGCCAGACTGCCGGCCTCTATGCGTGCGACATGTTCATCGGCTCGACGCTGCAGATCGACCTGTCCGGCCATTCGTCGACGGTCACGGCCGAGCGGATCGCCGGTTTCGGCGGCGCGCCGAACATGGGCAGCGACGCGCGCGGCCGGCGTCACCCGAGCGAGCCGTGGCTGAAGGCCGGCGCCGAAGCCGACCCCGACACGCCGGCGGCGCTCAGGCGCGGCCGCAAGCTGGTCGTGCAGATCGGCGAGACGTTCGGCGACAAGAACGTGCCGATGTTCGTCGAGAAGCTCGACGCGCTGAAGCTTGCCGACAAGCTGCAGCTCGACCTCGCGCCGATCATGGTCTACGGCGACGACGTCACGCACATCGTCACCGAGGAAGGGATCGCGAACCTGCTGATGTGCCGCGACAAGGATGAACGCGAGCACGCGATCCGCGGCGTCGCCGGCTATACGGAAATCGGCCGCGGCCGCGACCGGAAGATGGTCGAGCGGCTGCGCGAGCGCGGCGTGATCCGCCGCCCGGAGGATCTCGGCATCGATCCGCTCGACGCCGATCGCCGCTGGCTCGCCGCGCGCTCGATCAAGGATCTCGTGCACTGGTCGGGTGGGCTCTATGCGCCGCCGGCCCGGTTCCGCAACTGGTGAGGAAGAGGGCATGGAACAGTTGAACTATCGCTTCACCGCGCGCGAGCGCGCGAAGGGCGAGCAGGCCGCGGCGCTCGTCGGCGTGGTCGCGTCCGGCAACCTCGAGGTGCTCGTCGAGCGCGTGCTGCCGGGCAACGAATGCGAGATCGACATCCGCACCGCGGCGGTCGGCTTCGGCACGGTATGGCAGGCCGTCGTGTCGGACTTCGTCGAACGGCGCGCGCCGGGCGGCCTGAAGCTGTCGATCAACGACGGCGGTGCGCGGCCAGACATGGTGTCGCTGCGGCTCGCGCAGGCCGTGCGCGCGATCGAGGGGGACGCATGACGAACGAAGTGATCCACGACGCGCCCGCGTTCGTCGCGAACGGCGCGAGCTGGTACGAAGCGTCGGCGCGCCAGCGTGTCGACGGGCTGCTCGACGCGGGCAGCTTCACGGAATTTCTCGGCCCGGGCGAACGCGTGACGAGCCCGCACCTGCCGCTGTTCGACCTGCCGCAGCAGTTCGACGACGGAATGGTGGTCGGCCACGGCCGGCTCGACGGCCGGCCGGTGTTCGTCGCCGCGCAGGAAGGTCGCTTCATGGGCGGCGCGTTCGGCGAAGTGCACGGCGCGAAGCTCACGGGCTTGCTGCGCGCGGCGCGCGACCTCGGCACGCCGGTGCTGATCCTGTTCGATACGGGCGGCGTGCGGCTGCAGGAGGCGAACGCGGGCGAACTCGCGATCGCCGAGATCATGCGTGCGCTCGTCGAGGCGCGTGCGGCCGGCGTGCCGGTGATCGGGCTGATCGGCGGGCGCGCGGGCTGCTACGGCGGCGGCGGGCTGCTCGCGGCGTGCTGCTCGGCGCTCGCGGTGTCCGAGCAAGGGCGCATCAGCGTGTCGGGCCCCGAGGTGATCGAGACCAATCGCGGCGTCGAGGAATTCGACGCGAAGGATCGCGCGCTGATCTGGCGCACGATGGGCGGCAAGCATCGCCGGCTGATCGGCGGCGCGGACCGCTATGTAGCCGACACGCCCGACGCGTTTCGCGTGGCCGCGCTCGAACTGATCGGCCGTGCGCCGACGTTCGATGCGGCGATGCTGCGCGCGGAACAGGCGCGTCTCGAAGCGCGCGTCGAACGGTTCGGTGGATGCAAGGACGCGCTCGACGTGTGGCGCGCGCTCGGCGCGAACACGCCGGAAGCGATCCCCGGCATGCCCGACGATGAATTCGCGAAGCTCGCCGATCAATTGCAGGAGCAGAAATGAAACGACCCCCACGCTCACTTCGTTCGCTGTCGACCGGAGTTAGCGCTTCAGCGCTTACTCCGGTCCCATGCACGGCTCCCCCCGAGGGGGCGCCTGCCGTCCACGGCCGGCTTTGCAAAGCCGACCGGCTGCGCGGGCGCGGAGCGATGCTCCGCGAATTCCCCGCTACGCCCCTTGGGGCGGCTCGGCGGGAGGCAGCATGACGCTCGATGAAGTTCTGAACTCGCTGTTCCCCCAAGGCCATTCGATCGCGCGCACCGGTGGCCTGCTGACGGGCCACGCGGATCTCGCCGGCACGCGCGTCGACGTGATCGGCGTCGCCGACCGCTTGCCGTTCGGCATCGACGAAGCCGTGACGCTCGCGTCGCACGTGCTCGACACGATCGCGCGCAGCGGCGGCACGCCGATTCTCGTGCTCGTCGATAGCGACAGCCAGCGGATGAGCAAGCGCGACGAACTGCTCGGCCTGAACGAAGGGCTGTCGCATCTCGCGAAATGCCTGATGCACGCGGAGCTCGCCGGGCACCGGACGATCGGCGTGCTGTATGGCCATACGGCCGCCGGTGCGTTCATCGCGACCGCGCTCGCGACGCGCACGCTGCTCGCGGTGCCGGGCGCGGAGCCGGAGGTGATGGACCTGCCGTCGATGTCGCGCGTGACGAAGCTGCCGATCGACGTGCTGAAGGAGATGGCGCGCTCGACGCCGGTATTCGCGCCGGGGCTCGACAATCTCGTGAAGATGGGCGCCGTCGACGCCGTGCTCGATCCGGCTCGCGCGCTCGACGCGCAGGTTGGCGAATGGCTCGGCAAGCCGGCCGATCGCGGCGATGGTCGTGCGGCACGCGGCCGGCCGGTCGCGGCCGACGTCGCGCGGCGCGTCGAGGCACTCGCGCGTGCCGCACGCTGACACGCCGCTGCGCCGCCACACGCTCGTCACGCTGACGGCGGCCGGGTGGGGCGCGGCATGCGCGCGCGATCCCGCGCTGGCGGCCGATCCGCTCGTGCAGGCGTGGGCCGCGTACGGCTGGCCGCTGATCGTGCGCCGCGCGTCGCCCGACGAGGCCGATGCGCGGCGCATCCCGCTCGGCCTGCCGCTGCCGCCTGCCGCGGGCAAGCGGCGCATCGCACTGAACGTCGGCGTCGACGCCGTGAAGTCGGTCGGCCCGCTGCCCGCATTGGCCGACGTGCTCGTTGTCGCGCCCGACGCATGGCATGCGACGTTGCGCGAACTGGATGCGCTCGGCGCGCGCTGCGGTGTGCCGGGCCGCGTGTTCGGCAGCCTCGCATGGCAGGCGCTGACGGGCGAGCGCTACCTGAGCGCGTCTTCCGATCTCGACGTCGTGTTTCCGCTGCCGGACGCCGCGTCGCTCGCTGTGCTGCTCGACGGCCTGACGGCGCTCGACGCGCGGGCGCCGATGCGTATCGACGGCGAACTGCTGCGCGACGACGGTGCGGGCGTGAACTGGCGCGAACTGCATGCGCGGCTGCCCGAAGTCGCGGTCAAGACGGCGATCGCCGTCGAATTGATGTCTGCCGACGCATTCGCGGGAGGCCTGCGATGAGTGCATCGGCCGCCCGCCGCGTGACGGCGCCGTCCGACGCCGAGCGCATCGCCGAACTCGCCGAGCGCAGCCTCGTGCTCGAAATCGACACGTATCCGAAACCGGGGCTCGTCAGTCACGTCGACACCGGCAGCCATGCGGACATGGATGCCGCGACGTTCGCGCGCAGCGCGGCGGTGCTGCGGCCGTACTTCGCGGAACTCGCCCACGCCGGCGCGCGCGACGCGGACATGGCCGTGCTGCGCAAGATCGGGCTGCGCGCGGAACACGCGATGCTTGCCGTGACCGGTGGCGTTAACACCCATCGCGGCGCGATCTTCGGGCTCGGGCTGCTGTGCGCGGCCGCCGGTCGCCGCACGGTGCCCGGCACGGCCGCACGCACGATGACGCTCGGCGCGTTCGTCGCGCAGCGCTGGGGTACCGAGATCCTCGGCGGCCCGCGGCTGCCCGACAGTCACGGCGAGCGTGCAAGCCGCCGTTACGGCGTCGGCGGCGCACGTCGCGAGGCGGCCGACGGATTCGCGACCGTGTACTGCGTCGGGTTGCCGGCGTTGCGCCGTGCGCGGCGCAGTGTCCCGGACGACCCGGAAGCCGCGCGTGTCGACGCATGCTTCGCGCTGATCGCCGCGCTCGACGATACGAATCTCCTGCATCGGGGCGGTCAGGCCGGCCTCGATTTCGCGCGGGCCACGGCACGCGCCTTCGTCGCCCGCGGCGGCATCCGCGCCCGCGACTGGCGATTGCGCGCGGCCGCCGCACACCGCGCCTTCGTCGCGCGCCGGTTGAGCCCGGGCGGCGCGGCCGACCTGCTGGCGATGAGCGTGTTCGTCGATGCACTCGAAGCGGACGAGGAGGAGCGATGACGCTGGCGATCCTGTGTTCGGGGCAAGGTGCGCAGCGCGCGGACATGTTCGAGCTGACCGGCGCGGTGCCGCAGGCCGACGCGCTGTTCGCGCACGCGGGCCGGCTCCTCGGCGACGATCCGCGCAACTGGGTGCGGCACGCCGAACCGGACGCGCTGCGCGAGAACCGCGCCGCGCAGATCCTCTGCACGGTGCAGGCGCTCGCGGCGGCCGCGTTGCTCGAGGCGGTGTGGCCGCGGCGGCGCTGTGTCGCCGGATACAGCGTCGGCGAAGTCGCATCGTGGAGCGTCGCCGGGATGATCGACCCGCACGATGCGCTGGATCTTGCCGATGCGCGCGCGCGCGCAATGGACGCCGCGAGCGGGGGCGATGAACGAATGGTGTTTGTACGCGGGCTGGCGCGTGCGCAGCTCGCGCAGCTGTGCGACGGCCGCGATGCAGCGATCGCGATCGCCAATCCCGGCGACGCGTTCGTGGTGGCGGGGCGGCAGGCCGACGTCGACGCAGTGGCCGACGCTGCCGCACGCGACGGTGCGCTGCGCGTTGCCCCCGTGTGCGTGCGGATCGCATCGCACACGCGCCGGCTCGCGGCGGCGGTGCCCGCGTTTCGCGCGTCGCTGGCCGCGGTGAACGTGCGCCGGTCGCTGCCCGGTACGCGACTGTTTTCGGGGATCGACGGCGCGTCGGTGCTCGATGTCGATGCGGGCCTCGACAAGCTCGCGCGGCAGATCGCGGAGCCGGTCGAATGGGCGGCCTGCCTGGCCGCGTGCGTCGAGGCAGGCGCGACCGCTTTCCTCGAACTCGGCCCGGGCCGCGCGCTGGCCGAAATGGCGGGCGGCGCGTATCCGGCGCTGCCGGCGCGCAGCGTCGCGGATTTCCGTTCCGTCGACGGCATCGCGAGCTGGCTCGCGCGCGTCGCGGCCGGCTGACCGTCGGCGCGCAAGCGGCCCGGCAACGCGGCGAAATCGATTCGGGAATCGGCCCGCCGGTTGATCGTTCGGCAGCGGGTGTTGCGCCGGCGCAGCACCGTTTCAGCAGGCGCTTGCCACGCGAATTGGCGTCGCTACAATGGCGCCCGCCATGAGACCAGCCGCCTTCCTCCTCGCCGCGTTCGGCTACGCGGCGAGTGCCCACGCCAGCCCGATTCCGTCCGACGCCGCCTCCGTCGGCAGGTACTTTTCGTATGACAATGCAGCGGCCGACGCGACCGTCGACCTGATCGGGCAAGCGCAGCGCCGCGTGCTGCTGGCCGGCTACGCGTATGTGCCGCCCGCGGTTGCTGCGGCGCTGTGTGCGGCGCGCTCGCGGGGGATCGAAGTGCGGGTCGTGCTGGTGCGTTCGTCGCGTGCGGGCAAGTACAGCGGCGCGGGCTATCTGAAATCGGCCGGCATCGATGTCGCGATCGACTCGCGGCACGGCGATCCGGCGCCACGCTTCGTGATCGTCGACGACAGCGTTGCGCTCGCGACGCTGTCCGACGGCGCGGCCGCGCGCGCGGAAACGGTGAACGTGTTCCAGCGCGCGCCGGAGCTTGCGCAGTCGTACGCGCAATCGTTCTGGCGGCTGTACCGGCAGGCCGGCGGGCTCTGATCGACGGCCCGCCCGGCCGAACGCCATCCATCCCCTTTCTCGTCGCAAACTGCACGCCGTCCACGCCGGTGTGACCCCGCTTGCATCAGTGCGACCGATGAACCATGCTCGTTGGACAGGCGCCGGCGCGAGTGTCGCGCATCCGACGCAACGGCAGGGAGCCAATCGTGACCGAATGTTTTGCCGATCGCGCCGACGCGGGGCGCCGGCTTGCGCACGCGCTGCGCGACTATGCGGGGCGTCGTGACGTCGTCGTGCTCGCGCTGCCGCGCGGCGGCGTGCCGGTGGCATTCCCGATCGCGCAGGCGCTGCGCGTGCCGCTCGACGTGCTGGTCGTGCGCAAGCTCGGCATGCCGTCCGATCCTGAATTCGCGATCGGCGCGATCGCGACCGGCGGGGCGATCCACCTGCAGCACGCGGCGATCCGCGCGATGGGCGTGACCGATGCGCAACTGGCCGACGTGATTGCACGCGAAACCGCCGAGCTGCAGCGCCGCGACGCGCTGTATCGCGGCGCCCGGCCGCCGCTGCCGGTCGACGGCCGCATCGCGATCGTCGTCGACGACGGCGTCGCGACCGGCGCGTCGATGCGCGTTGCCCTGCAGGCGCTGCGCGAGCGCCATCCTGCGCGCATCGTGGTTGCCGTACCGGTCGCGCCGGCCGGCGCGCGGCACACGTTCGACGGTCTGGCCGACGCGTTCGTCACGGCGTCGGAGCCGCTCCGGTTCTTCGGCATCAGCCAGTTCTACGCGCGTTTCGACCAGACCAGGGACGACGAGGTGCGCGCGCTGCTCGAGGCGGCGCGCGCGCAGGACGACGGCATTACGTCCGCCTGATCCGGCGCCGGCGCGCGCCGGGGCGACCGGCTTCGGCCTGTGCGAACACGCGCTGCAGCGCCGGATGGACGTCGCCGTGCCAGCGGTCGCCGGTGAACAGCCCATAGTGGTCGCAATCGTCGATATCGCTGCGATGACGCTCGCCGGCCGTGAGGCCGCGGCACATGTCGTGTGCCGCATGCGTCTGGCCGGCGCCGGTGACGGCGTCGCAACCGCCTTCGACCGTCAGCAGCGCGACGTCGCGCAGCGCGGCCGGCTCGACGCGCTGGCCGCCGACGTCCCACGTGCCGTTCGCGAGGCACATCCGCTGGAATACGACATCGACGGTATCCAGGAAGTATTCGGCCGGCATGTCGAGCAGCGCCGTGTATTCGCGCAGCGCGCGCCGCGCGTCCGTCAGCGCGGTCAGGTCGAAGCGGGACGCTGCGCGCGCGTAGTCCTCGATCAGCGTCAGGAAGCGCTGCGGATACAGCAGCGCGATCTCGCCTTGCTGAAGATAGGTCGGGAACACATGGCGGCCATGGCCGGGGAAGCAGGGTGGCACGATGTCGATCAGGTGGCGGCGGCACCATGCGAGCGACCGGGACGCGGCGGTGGTGCCGAGCACGCTCGGGTTGACGCGCGCGTCGAGCGGCCCGCCGATCAGCGTGATGCTCGCGGGCGGCGCGAGGCCGCGCGCGGCGCGCAGCGCGAGGGCGCCGAGCGCGGGAACGGTAGCCTGGCACACGGCGACGACGTGCAGCGGCCGGTCGTCACGGGCAAGCGCGTCGACGAAGCCGTCGAGTGTCGCCACGTACTCGTCGAGCCCGAAGCGGCCCGCTGCGAGCGCAACGTCGCGCGCATTGACCCAGTCGGTCACGCACACGTCGCCGTCGGCGAGCAGCGTCTCGACGGTTTCCCGCATCATCACGGCCGCGTGCCCCGCGAGCGGCGCGCACAGCAGCACCGTGCGCCGCGCATCGTCGCGCGCGAAGCGCCGCAACTGGCAGAACGGCGTGCGCGCGACGATCCGCTCGTCGACGGCCGGCCGCCGGATCTCGAAGCGAGGCGGCCCGATGGCCGGCCCGAGCAGCGGCTCGAAAAGATCGTCATAACACGACGACGCGGCGTGCGGCAGCGTCGTGGCGGGCCACACGTCGAACGCGTGACGTGTCGCCGCGCGCCAGGCGCGCATCCATTCCCTCTGCTGCTCGACGACGGCATACCACATGGCAAACCTCGGGGCGGAAGGGGCGTGAATCTGCATTATGGTCACTCTGGCCGCGCAGCGGGTGTCGGATACGTGACCGGGTAACGCGCATCAAGCGCAGATCGGGCACGCATCGCTAGGCGGCAACGCACGGCGCTGCTACAGTCGTCGGTCCCATTCCCTCAAGCGGAGCAATTTGCGATGAAGCTGATCGGCATGCTGGATTCCCCGTTCGTGCGCCGTGTCGCCATTTCGGCGAAGCTGCTCGACCTGCCGTTCGAACACGAGTCGGTCTCGGTGTTCCGGCACTTCGACCGGTTCCGGACGCTCAACCCGGTCGTGAAGGCGCCGACACTGATTACCGACGATGGCACGACGCTGATCGAATCGTCGCTGATCGTCGACTACCTCGATCATCGCGTCGCGCCGGAGCGGCGCCTGCTGCCCGACGCCGCCGACGAGCGGCTGCGCGCGCTGGTGCCGGTCGGTTTCGCGCTGGCGGCGGCCGAGAAGACGGTGCAGGTCGTGTACGAGCAGGCGCTGCGGCCGGCCGACAAGCAGCACGCGCCGTGGCTCGAGCGCGTGCTGAGCCAGCTCGAGGCTGCGTATGGCGAACTCGAACCGCTCGTCGCGGCCGCGAACGGCTGGCTCGGCGGCGCACGCCTGCTGCAGTCCGATGTGACCGTCGCCGTCGCATGGCGCTTCACGCAGTTCATGGCCGCGGATTACCCGGCACTCGCACGCATCGATCCGGCCCGTTATCCGGCGCTCGCCGCGCATTCGGCACGCGCGGAAGCGCTGCCGGCGTTTGTCGAGACACCGCTCGACTGAAGCCGGCGTCGAGCGCGGCGGCGCAGGAGAAAAGAGGGCGGGGCGGCGCGAGCAGCGCGTGGCCTCGCTGGAACCTGCGCCGGCATCCGGCACGGATCGACCCGGCCGTCATCGACCGTGCGGCCGCCCGTTTTCTCCACAGCCGTTCGGCTCGGCGTCGGCAAAACCACCGCAGGTTCGTCCGTTTTGCGCTCCCGGGCTGTCCGGCGCCACCGGCTCAGCCCCGTCGGATAAAGGGCCGGCCGATTGTTCACTGCCGCCAACAAGTGACTTCGCATTCGTGCTGTTTATCCGGATGAGGGTCATCCCTAGAATCCACTCCATCGAACATGCATTGCCTGATGGAGCAAATGATGAGAGCCCTGATCGAATCGAGCCTGTACCACCCGGCCGTCGTGTTGCCGCTTGCCGCGCTGACGCAGCTGATGGTCGAGCGCGATTTCAATCTCGGCCAGGTCGGCCTGATCGTCGCCGCTCGCGGTGCGCAGGCTGCCGTGTCGCGTTCGCGTGCGCTGATCTTCTGCCGCCACTGCGAAGCGCACGCATGAACGCGCGTTTGACGAACATATGAAAAAGCCCGGCCGGCGCAAGCCGGTCGGGCGGATCGGATTCGATCGGGCCCCGGCTTTTGCCGGGGCTTTTTCATACGCGACGCTCAGGCGCGCGCGGTCGACACGACGCTGTAGATCTGCGATTCGTCGTCCTCGCGCAGTTGGCGCACCAGCTGGTGCGCCTCGCGACGCGACGCGACGGCCGGCGGCGAGCCCTTGAGCGGCTGGCGCGCGGTTTCGGCGAGCGCGACGACCGACACGATGCCGATCACGGCGGCACCCATCATGTAGTACGCGGGCATCATCAGGTTGTGGGTCACATCGACGAGCCATGCGGTCATCAGCGGCGTCGTGCCGCCGAACAGCGATACCGACACGTTGAAGCCGATCGCGAGCGCGCCGTAGCGGATCTCGGTCGGGAACAGCGCCGGCAGCGCGGACGGCATCACGCCGGTGAAGCACGACAGCAGCACGCCGAGGATCAGCAGGCCGCTGAACACCGACGCGGTGCTGCCCGCATGGACCAGCATCATCGACGGGATTGACAGCACCAGCAGGCCGACGCAGCCGGCCAGCATCACGGGCTTGCGGCCGATCTTGTCCGACAGGCGGCCGGCGGCGAGCGTCAGCGGCATCATCAGCACCATCACGATCAGCACCAGCACGAGGCTGTGCGATTCGTCGAAGTGCAGCGTCGACGACATGAAGCTCGGCAGGTACGACAGCACCATGTAGTCGGTCACGTTGAAGATCAGCACGAGGCCGACGCAGAGCAGCAGCGCGCGCCAGTTGCGCAGCAGCGTCTCGCGAAAGCGTGCCTTCGGCACGGCCTTGTCCTGCGCTTCGCGCTCTTCGGCCTGGCGCTTGAACGCCGGCGTTTCCTCGAGCTTCATCCGGATGTACAGGCCGATCAGACCGAGCGGGCCCGCGATCAGGAACGGCACGCGCCAGCCCCACGACAGCAGCGCTTCCTGCGACAGCGACGCGGTGAGCAGCGCGACGACGCCGGCGCCCATCACATAGCCGATCAACGTGCCGAACTCGAGGAAGCTGCCCATGAAGCCGCGGCGCTTGTCGGTCGAGAACTCGGCGATGAAGGTGGCGGCGCCGCCGTATTCGCCGCCGGTCGAGAAGCCCTGCACGAGGCGGGCGACGAGCAGCAGCACGGGCGCCATGATGCCGATCGATGCGTAGCTGGGGATCAGGCCGATCGCGAAGGTGCCGGCGGCCATCATGATCATCGTGGCGGCGAGCACGCGCTGGCGGCCGATGCGGTCGCCGAGCGGGCCGAACACCATGCCGCCGAGCGGGCGTACGAGGAAGGCGGCCGCGAACGTGCCGAAGGTCGCGAGCAGCTGCGCGGACGGGTTGCTCGACGGGAAGAACACCTTGCCGAGCGTGACGGCGATATAGCTGTAGACGCCGAAGTCGAACCATTCCATCGCATTGCCGATGGCCATTGCGCTGACGGCGCGCTTGAGCAGGCTCTGGTCGACGACGGTAATGTCGTCCGCGGCGAGCGGGGCCTCGCCGGAAGACGTGGAGGAAGAGGCAGCGGTCGGGCTGACGTGTGTTGCGGTCAAGGTCATGCACTCCTTTGACTGCGCCGGAACGGGCGGGCCGTCCGACACGGTTTGCCGGCGAGCGCGATGTCGTGTGCTGCGCGTCGGGGCAAGCCTTTAAGCACTTACTGCACACGGGGCGGTAAGAGGCTGCAAGGGACTGCTTCGACGCGGGCCCGAAGGGCCGTCGCGACGGTGCGCTCATGAAGAATGGGCCGCGTGATGCGAGCGGCAGATGCCGGTGCGGACGGGGTCCGGCGTTCCGGCAAGCGCCCCGAAAGGGGCAACGAAACGAGAAAAGCGGGCCTGTCGGGCGGGCTTTCCTGTGGATGCAATTTCGGTCGAAGCACCGGCCCGCAACGCGCGGACGGACTTCTTTCGAAATCGAATAGACAGAGATTGAATGTTGAAACAGGCGACATGATAGCACGATGGCAGACGATCGTGCAAATTGCCCGGAATCCCCCGTCTGGCGGCGGTTTCGGCGGAGCCGGCTCCGGTATGATCGGCGGCGCGCGACGGCATCGCGCGGCCCGCCGGGCGACGGGCGAATCCACGAGGAACCGGATGACCGAACTGATGAAGATCGCGGCGCTGTTCGCCGTCACCGCGCTGGCCGAAATCGTAGGCTGCTACCTGCCGTGGCTCGTGCTGAAGGGCGGGCGGCCCGCATGGCTGCTGGTGCCGGCCGCGCTGTCGCTCGCGCTGTTCGCGTGGCTGCTCACGCTGCACCCGAGCGCGGCGGGGCGCACGTACGCGGCGTACGGCGGCGTGTATATCGCGGTGGCGCTGATCTGGCTGCGGATCGTCGACGGGATCGCGCTCACCCGCTGGGATGTGATGGGCGCAGTACTCGCGCTAGGCGGGATGGCCGTCATCGCGCTGCAGCCGCGCGCGTGAGCGCGGGCTGCAGCGCGGCTGGCGTGTGCGGCCCGCGTCAGGCGGCTTCGGCGGTGTCGGCGTCGGCGGACTTGCGCCACACGCAGGTGCCCTTGACTGACTTGTCGAGCTCGTCGAGCTGGGTCTGGTGGGCGGCGAGCTCGTCGTCGCTCGCCGCGAGAACCGGCAGGTCGAGCGACGCGAGCGATACGCGCTGGCCGTTCGCCGCGCCGCCGTCTGCACCTGCGTCGTCGAGCATGTCGATCACGAGGCTGTCCTGGCCGCGCGTCATCGCGAGATAGACCTCGGCGAGCAGCTCCGAGTCGAGCAGTGCGCCGTGCAGCGTACGGTGCGCGTTGCTGATGCCGAACCGGTCGCACAACGCGTCGAGCGAGTTGCGCTTGCCCGGGAACATCTGCTTGGCTTGCACGAGCGTGTCGATCACGCCGCCGCAATGCTCGGTGAACGGCGGCAGGTCGAGCCGCGCGAACTCGGCGTCGAGGAACCCGAGGTCGAACGGCGCGTTGTGGATGATCAGCTCGGCGTCCTTCACGAAGTCGCGGATCTGGTCGACGACTTCCGCGAACTTCGGCTTGTCGCTCAGGAATTCGGTCGTGAGGCCGTGCACGGCCAGTGCGCCCGGATCGCTGTCGCGTTCGGGGTTTACGTAGATGTGCAGGTTGTTGCCGGTGAGCCGCCGGTTCAGCAGCTCGACGCAGCCGATTTCGATCAGGCGGTCGCCCGTGCGAGGGTTGAGGCCGGTGGTTTCGGTATCGAGAATGATCTGGCGCATATCGGATAAATCGGGAAAGACAGTGGGGCGGCCTGCGTTCAGGCCACGAGCGATTCGACGCCGCGATTCGCGAGCGCGTCCGCGCGTTCGTTTTCGGGATGGCCCGCGTGACCCTTCACCCAGCGCCACTCGACCTCGTGCTGCGCGACGAGCGCGTCGAGTCGCTTCCACAGGTCGGCGTTCTTCACCGGGGTCTTCGCCGCGGTGACCCAGCCTTTCTTCTTCCAGCCGTGGATCCACTCGCTGATGCCTTTCTGCACGTACTGCGAATCGGTATGGACGATCACGCGGCACGGCCGTTTCAGCGCCTCGAGCGCGGCGATCACGCCCATCAGTTCCATGCGGTTGTTGGTCGTGTTGGGTTCGCCGCCGAACAGCTCCTTTTCGCGGTCGCCGTAGCGCAGCAGTGCGCCCCAGCCGCCGGGGCCGGGGTTGCCCTTGCAGGCGCCGTCGGTATAGATGTCGATGGTGTCGGTGGTCATGAGTGCTCTTGATGGGTGGTTGGGGTGGCCGCCGGCGTCAGGCCCGGCGCGAGCACGGGCTTCTTCATCTTGATCGGGCCGACGAGGCGCATGCCGCGCACGCGCTTGACGGCCGTGACCATGTAGACGGCGCCGAAGATCGGCCACCAGCGGTCGCCGGCGGCTTCCATGAAGCCGTAGCGGGCAAGCCATTTGTCGGTGACGAGCGGCGGCCGGTAGCAGCCGAAGCGGCCGCGCTCGAGATCGAAGCCGAGCAGCTTGATCCAGTCCTTGAGCCGGATGAACGCGATCTGGTCGCGCGTGGCCGGCACGAACGGGCGGTTCGCCATGCGCCCGAACGATTGCCGCATGCCCCACAGGCTCAGCGAATTGAAGCCGGTGATCACGAGCTGGCCTTCCGGCATCAGCACGCGTTCGGCCTCGCGCAGCAGGCGGTGAGGGTCGGACGTGAATTCCAGCGTATGCGGCATCACGATCAGGTCGACGCTCTGCGACTCGAACGGCAGGTCGAGCAGGTCGCACCAGGTCGTGCTGCGATCGGCCGGCGCATGTTCGGGCGCGCGCGCCTCGCGCGCCCACGGAAACTGGTAGGGCGCACTGGCGCCGCTCGCCGGATCGAGCACGAGGCCGCGATACGGCATGCGGTTCTCGCGCAGCGCATCGAGCTGCGGCAGGCCGAGCTGGAGCGCGTGAAACCCGAAGACGTCGGACACGATCCGGTCGAGCTGCGCCTGCTCCCAGTCCAGCACGTAGCGGCCGGGCGGCGAGTCGGTCCAGGCGGGCCAGTCTATAATTTGACGATCGGACATAACGATGATTGCGCGCCCATGAACGAGCTGGAATACGTGCCGGTGCCGGCATTCGAAGACAACTATATCTGGCTCGTCTCGGACGGCCGCGATGCGATCGCCGTCGATCCGGGTGAAGCCGCGCCGGTACGCCGTGTTCTTGCCGAACGCGGCTGGCGGTTGACCGCTATTTTACTCACGCACCATCACGCCGACCATGTCGGCGGTGTTGCCGCACTGCGCGATAGCCAACCGGACGATGTGCCGCTCGTCGTGTGCGGCCCGGCGGCCGAGGCGATCGGCGTGGTCACGCGGCCGCTCGCAGGCGGCGATCGCGTGACGCTCGATGCGCCGGCGCTCGCGTTCGACGTGCTCGACGTGCCCGGCCATACGCGCGGCCACATCGCGTATTTCCAGACGGCCGGTCAAGGCACGGGCGGGCAGGGCGCCGTCGCCCCGCACGTGTTCTGCGGCGACACGCTGTTCTCGTGCGGCTGCGGCCGCCTGTTCGAAGGCACGCCCGCGCAGATGCTCGCGTCGCTCGACGCGCTCGCGGCGCTGCCGGGCGACACGCGCGTGCATTGCGCACACGAATACACGCTGTCGAACATCCGTTTCGCGCTCGCGTGCGAGCCGGGCAATGCGGCGCTCGCCGCCTGGCGCGACGACGCGCAGGCGCTGCGCGCGCGCGGCGTGCCGACGCTGCCCACTACGATCGCGCACGAACGTGCCGTCAACCCGTTCATGCGATCGGACAGCGCGGCGATCCATGCCACGCTCGAGGCCGAGCTGCACGAAACGGTGTCGGATCGCCTGGCGGCGTTCACGCTGATGCGGGAGTGGAAAAATCGTTTCCGGTGACGCTTTCCGGAGGACTCCAAACCTCAGGTGGCGTCTGTAAAAATTGCTGCAAATGTAGGATTTCGCTGAGTTTTCGGTGTTTTTATTGACGTGAAGCACGCACTTCCGTAGTATCGCCTGCAATTTCCAGCCGTCGGAAGCCGAGATTTTCATGCGACTTATATTGAGCGCGCTGATGGTCCTGCTACTCGCCGCTTGTGCGAGTCAGGGCCCTGTCGCCAACACCGCCGCCGATTCGCAGGCGACGTCCAACTACCTCCGCAAATCAGCCACCGCCAAAGAAACTGTCGACGTCGACAAGCAATCCGTCGGCGACCTGACCAGCGCAGACTCCGATCTGTGGGGGCGCATTCGCCGCGGCTTCCAGATGCCCGACCTGCAGAGCGACCTCGTCGACATGCAGACGACGTGGTACACGCAACGCCCCGATTACGTGCAGCGCATGACCGAGCGCTCGCAGAAGTACCTGTATCACATCGTCGAGGAACTCGAAGCGCGCCACATGCCGACCGAGCTCGCGCTGCTGCCGTTCATCGAATCCGCGTACAACCCGCAGGCACTGTCGGTCGCGAAGGCGGCCGGCATGTGGCAGTTCATGCCCGGCACGGGCCGCACGTACAACCTGAAGCGCAACATGTGGCAGGACGAGCGCCGCGACGTGCTCGCGTCGACGAGCGCCGCACTCGACTACCTGTCGCGCCTGCATGACATGTTCGGCGACTGGTATCTGGCGCTGGCCGCCTACAACTGGGGCGAGGGCAACGTGCAGCGCGCGATCGCGCGCAACCAGGCAGCGGGCCTGCCGACCGACTACCAGAACCTGCGGATGCCGAACGAGACGCGCAACTACGTGCCGAAGCTGCAGGCGGTGAAGAACATCATCGCGAATCCGCAGCAGTTCGGCCTGACGCTGCCGGACATCCCGAACCACCCGTATTTCGTGACGGTCACGACGTCGCGCGACATCGACGTGGCGGTGGCCGCGAAGCTCGCGAACCTGTCGCTCGACGAGTTCCGCTCGCTGAATCCGTCGTTCTCGAAACCGGTGATCCTGGGCGCGACCGAGCCGCAGATCCTGCTGCCGTTCGACAACGCGGCGGCGTTCGAGAAGAACCTGAAGGCGTACAACGGCCAGCTGTCGTCGTGGACCACCTACACGGTCAGCGAGCGCACGCGCCCGGCCGCGATTGCCGAGAAGATCGGTGTCGACGCCGATACGCTGATGTCGGTCAACAAGATTCCGGCCGGCATGCGCCTGAAGCCCGGTTCGACGATCGTCGTGCCGCGCGGCGATGACGACGACGAGGACATCAGCGCCGACGTCGCGGAAAACGGCGTGCTCGCGATGGAGCCCGACGTGCCCGATACGCGCAAGATGCTGATCCGCGTGCGCCGAAAGCAGTCGATGGCCGCACTCGCTGGCCGCTACGGCGTGTCGGTCGGCCAGCTGAAGGCATGGAACCGCACGCACCGCGATCTCGTGATGCCGGGCCAGGCGCTCGTGCTGCACGTGCCGGTCGGCCGTGCGGTGCCGGCCGAGCCGGGTCCGGAGCGGATCGCGACGTCGACGGGCAGCGCGCATATCGAGCGCGCGAGCCTGTCCGTCGGCGGCAAGTCGCGCGGTGCGAAGCAGGGTGCCGCGAAGCCGGCGGCTCGCACGGCGAAGGCTGCTCCCGCGAAGGCGGCGCCGGCCAAGGCTGTGCCGAAGGCCGCTGCACACAAGGGCAAGAAGAAGTAACGCGCGATCGTGATCGCAGCGCGACTGCGCTATCATCCGACGAACGCGCAGCAACGCCGTCACCGAGGTGACGGCGTTTTCGTTTGTGCGCGGCAGCGGGGCCGCTGCTGCGCGGGCCGTGGAATCACGAGCCCGGAACAACAAGGAGAGGCGATGTCGTCGGTGCAGGTGAGGGTGCTCGCGCTGTTTGCGATCGGGTATTTCGTGTCGTATGTGTTCCGCGGCGTCAATCTCGGCTTCGCGCCGTTCGTCACGCACGAGCTCGGGCTGTCGGCCGCCGATCTCGGGCTGCTCACCAGTCTCTATTTCCTCGGCTTCGCGGGCGCACAGATTCCGGCCGGCGTGCTGCTCGACCATTTCGGCCCGCGCCGCGTGGCGGCCGGCATGCTGCTGTTCGCGGCGGCCGGTGCCGCGGTGTTCGGCGTCGCGCACGACCTCGGCACGATGATGGCGGGTCGGCTCCTGATCGGCGTCGGCGTGTCGGTGTGCCTCGGTGCGGCGTTCAAGGCGCTCGCGCAGCATTTTCCGGTCGGCCGGCTGCCGCTCGTCAACGGTCTCGTGATGGCCGTCGGCGGTCTCGGCGGCGTCGCGGTCGGCTCGCCGCTGACCTGGCTGCTCGGCGTGACGAGCTGGCGCGCTGTCTGCGGCGGTCTCGCGGTGCTGACGATCGTCGTCGCGGCCGCGATCGGCTTCGGTGCGCCGGAAGCCGAGCGGCCGCGCCACCAGGGTGGGCTCGTCAGCCAGTTCAAGGGCACCTGGCACATCCTGGGCAGCCGCGCGTTCTGGAAGATCTCGTCGTTCTCGATCGTCACGCAGGGCGTGTTTTACGCGATGCAGTCGCTGTGGGTCGGGCCGTACCTGCGCGATGTCGCGGGGTTCGATGCGCAGCACGCCGCACGGCTCGTGTCGGTGCTCGGCTTCGCGATGATGGCCGGCTGCGTCGGCTTCGGCGCGGCGGCGCGCGTGCTCGAGCGGCGCGGGGTGTCCGTCCACGCATTTTGCGGCATCGGCATGGTGCTGTTCGTCGCCACGCAAGCCGCGATCGTCGCGCGCGTGCCGCTGCCGCCGGCCGTGCTGTGGGCCGCCTACGGGATGTTCGGCGGCGTCGGGATCCTGACCTACGCGGTGCTGGCCGGTCACTTCCCGGCCCATCTGATCGGCCGCGCGAACACGACGCTCACGCTCGTGATCTTCGTGCTGATCTTCGCGTTCCAGATCGGCATCGGCGCGGTGCTGTCGCACTGGCCGGCCGTCGACGGCCATTACCCGGCGGCCGCGCACATTACCGCGTGGAGCGTGCTCCTCGCGCTGCAGCTCGCGAGCGCGGTCTGGTCCGTGTGGCCCGCGCGCGGCGCTGGCAAGCAGGTTGATCCGGCGGTACGCTGACGGGTAGGGCGGCTGCGGAAACGGGGCCGCAGCAGCGCTTGCCGCGCGCGGCTGTCGCGGCGGCATGTGTGCCGCACACACGATCGGACGGCCATATCGATTGAAAATATGGTCATTTTCGGGCTATAATTTGAAAGTTTGTGCTGATCAACCTCGCACCCTAGCGCCTACCTCACTCATCCCGTTCATCCGCCGCACGCCGCCTGTCGGGCGATGCCGCGAAGCCTCGTGCGCCACGCGCCGGGTTCGCGTCTCGACAACGCAGGTCGCGTCCAGCTAGCGACTCCGCGCGCCTACGCAGCGCGGCGCTCGCGCGGCAGGGTAAACAGGTCGGCAGCAGGGTGTTCCCCAAGGAGCCTCCCGTGTTGCCGTCTTTTTCTCCCGCCTTGCTTGCACTCGCCGACGGCACGGTCTTTCGTGGTTATTCGATCGGGGCCGAAGGCCATACGATCGGTGAAGTCGTGTTCAACACCGCGATTACCGGCTATCAGGAAATCCTGACTGATCCGAGCTACGCGCGTCAGATCGTCACGCTCACCTACCCGCATATCGGCAACGTCGGCGTCAACGCCGAAGACGTCGAAGCCACGAAAGTCCATGCCGCCGGCCTGATCATCCGTGATCTGCCCACGCTCGCATCGAACTTCCGCATGAACCGCACGCTCGGCGATTACCTGCGCGACGAAGGCGTCGTCGCGATCGCCGGCATCGATACCCGCAAGCTGACCCGTATCCTGCGCGACAAGGGCGCGCAGAACGGCTGCATCCTGGCCGGTTCGGACGACGAGGCGAAGGCGATCGAGCTCGCGCGCTCGTTCCCGGGCCTCGCCGGCATGGATCTCGCGAAGGTCGTGTCGACCACGAAGCCGTTCGAGTGGAAGCAGACCGAATGGCGCCTCGGCAGCGGCTACGGGATGCAGGAAGCCCCGAAGTACCGCGTCGTCGCGTATGACTTCGGCGTCAAGTACAACATCCTGCGCATGCTCGCGGAACGCGGCTGCCACGTGACCGTGCTGCCCGCGCAGGCGAGCGCGGAAGATGCGCTGGCGCTGAATCCGGACGGCATCTTCCTGTCGAACGGCCCGGGCGACCCGGAACCGTGCGACTACGCGATCGCGGCCACGAAGCAGTTCATCGAGCGCGGCGTGCCGACCTTCGGCATCTGCCTCGGCCACCAGATCATGGGCCTCGCGGTCGGCGCGAAGACGCTGAAGATGAAGACGGGCCACCATGGCGCGAACCACCCGGTGAAGGATCTCGGCGACGGCCGCGTGGTGATCACGTCGCAGAACCACGGCTTCGCGGTCGACGCGGATTCGCTGCCGGCCAACGCGCGCGTGACGCACGTGTCGCTGTTCGACGGCACGCTGCAGGGCTTCGAGCTGACCGACAAGCCGGCGTTCTGCTTCCAGGGCCACCCGGAAGCGTCGCCCGGCCCGCACGACATCGGCTATCTGTTCGACCGTTTCACCGCACTGATGGACGCGGCGAAGCAGCGCAACGCCTGACGTCACCGAAGCAACCGAAGAACGGGAGATTCGCATCATGTTCGGCCACGCACTCGGCATCACGGATATCTGGACCTACGTGTTCGGCGTGATCTTCATCATCCTGCTGCCGGGGCCGAACTCGATGTACGTGCTGTCGCTCGCGGCGCAGCGCGGCGTGAAGGTCGGCTATCGCGCGGCTTGCGGCGTGTTCCTCGGCGACACGGTGCTGATGGTGCTGTCCGCCGCGGGCGTCGCGTCGCTGCTGAAGGCGAACCCGCTGCTGTTCTCCGTCGTCAAGTACGGCGGCGCCGCGTACCTGCTGTACATCGGCACCGGGATGCTGCGCAGCGCGTGGCGGAAGCTGCGCGCGCGTGCCGATGCGCCGGCGGACGCACCGCGTACGGTCGACGGCGAGCAGCCGTTCCGCAAGGCGCTGATCGTGAGCCTGCTGAATCCGAAGGCGATCCTGTTCTTCATCTCGTTCTTCATCCAGTTCGTCGACCCGGCATTCCCGCATCCCGCGCTGTCGTTCGTCGTGCTCGGGGCGATCGCGCAAAGCGCGAGCTTCGTGTACCTGAGCACGCTGATCTTCGCGGGCGCACGGCTCGCCGAGCATTTCCGCCGCCGCCGCAAGCTCGCGGCGGGCGCGGCGAGCAGCGTGGGCGGCCTGTTCATCGGTTTCTCGGTGAAGCTCGCGCTCGCCACCATGAGCTGAGCGCAGCCGGCCGACCCACGACAACGATTACTTATTGAATTCACAAGCCATGCCAAAACGCACAGACATCAAAAGCATCCTCATCATCGGCGCCGGCCCGATCATCATCGGCCAGGCTTGCGAGTTCGACTATTCGGGCGCGCAGGCTTGCAAGGCGCTGCGTGAAGAGGGCTACAAGGTCGTCCTCGTGAACAGCAACCCGGCGACGATCATGACCGACCCGAACACGGCCGACGTCACGTACATCGAGCCGATCACGTGGGAAGTCGTCGCACGCATCATCGAGAAGGAGCGTCCGGACGCGATTCTGCCGACGATGGGCGGCCAGACCGCGCTGAACTGCGCGCTCGACCTGCACCACCACGGCGTGCTCGAGAAGTTCGGCGTCGAACTGATCGGCGCGTCGCCGGAAGCGATCGACAAGGCGGAAGACCGCCAGAAGTTCAAGGACGCGATGACCAAGATCGGTCTCGGTTCCGCGAAGTCGGGTGTCGCACACTCGATGGAAGAAGCGACCCAGGTGCACGCCGAGATCATGGCGCTCACCGGCGGCAGCGGCTACCCGGTCGTGATCCGTCCGTCGTTCACGCTCGGCGGCTCGGGCGGCGGCATCGCGTACAACCGCGAGGAATTCGAGGAGATCTGCAAGCGCGGTCTCGACCTGTCGCCGACGCGCGAACTGCTGATCGAGGAATCGCTGCTCGGCTGGAAGGAATACGAGATGGAAGTCGTGCGCGACCGCGCCGACAACTGCATCATCGTGTGCTCGATCGAAAACCTCGACCCGATGGGCGTGCACACCGGCGACTCGATCACGGTCGCGCCGGCGCAGACGCTCACCGACAAGGAATACCAGATCCTGCGTAATGCATCGCTCGCGGTGCTGCGCGAGATCGGCGTTGACACGGGCGGTTCGAACGTGCAGTTCTCGATCAACCCGAAGGACGGCCGCATGGTCGTGATCGAGATGAACCCGCGCGTGTCGCGCTCGTCGGCGCTCGCATCGAAGGCGACCGGCTTCCCGATCGCGAAGGTCGCGGCGAAGCTGGCCGTTGGCTACACGCTCGACGAGCTGAAGAACGAGATCACCGGCGGCCAGACGCCGGCATCGTTCGAGCCGACGATCGATTACGTCGTCACGAAGATCCCGCGTTTCGCGTTCGAGAAGTTCCGCGAAGCCGATTCGCGCCTGACCACGCAGATGAAGTCGGTCGGCGAAGTGATGGCGATCGGCCGCACGTTCCAGGAATCGTTCCAGAAGGCGCTGCGCGGCCTCGAAGTCGGCGTCGACGGTCTCGACGAGAAGTCGACCGACCGCGACGAGATCGCGATCGAGATCCACGAGCCGGGCCCGGATCGCATCTGGTACGTCGGCGATGCGTTCCGCATCGGCATGACGGCCGAAGAGATCTTCGCGGAAACCGCGATCGACCCGTGGTTCCTTGCGGAGATCGAACAGATCATCCTGAAGGAGAAGGCGCTGTCGGGCCGCACGCTCGCGTCGCTGACGTTCGACGAGTTGCGCTACCTGAAGCAGAGCGGCTTCTCGGATCGCCGCCTCGCGAGGCTGCTCGGGGCGACGCCGGAAGACGTCCGCAAACGCCGCGTGGAACTGAACGTGCGCCCGGTCTACAAGCGCGTCGACACCTGCGCGGCCGAATTCGCGACGAAAACCGCGTACATGTACTCGACCTATGAGGAAGAGTGCGAGGCGCAGCCGACCACCAACAAGAAGATCATGGTGCTGGGCGGCGGCCCGAACCGGATCGGCCAGGGCATCGAGTTCGACTACTGCTGCGTGCACGCGGCCCTCGCGATGCGCGAGGACGGCTATGAAACGATCATGGTCAACTGCAACCCGGAAACGGTGTCGACCGACTACGACACGTCCGACCGCCTGTACTTCGAGCCGCTGACGCTGGAAGACGTGCTCGAGATCGTCGACAAGGAAAAGCCGGTCGGCGTGATCGTCCAGTACGGCGGCCAGACGCCGCTGAAGCTCGCGCTTGACCTCGAGGCGCACGGTGTGCCGATCGTCGGCACGTCGCCCGACATGATCGACGCGGCCGAAGACCGCGAACGCTTCCAGAAGCTGCTGCAGGACCTCGGCCTGCGCCAGCCGCCGAACCGCACCGCGCGCGCCGAAGACGAAGCGCTCGCGCTGGCCGCCGAAATCGGCTATCCGCTCGTCGTGCGCCCGTCGTACGTGCTGGGCGGCCGCGCGATGGAAATCGTCCACGAGCCGCGCGACCTCGAGCGCTACATGCGCGAGGCCGTGAAGGTGTCGAACGATTCGCCGGTGCTGCTCGACCGCTTCCTGAACGACGCGATCGAATGCGACGTCGACTGCATCTGCGACGGTGAGTCGGTGTTCATCGGCGGCGTGATGGAGCACATCGAGCAGGCGGGCGTCCACTCGGGTGACTCGGCATGCTCGCTGCCGCCGTATTCGCTGTCGAAGGAAACCGTGGCCGAGCTGAAGCGCCAGACGGGCGCGATGGCGAAGGCGCTGAACGTGGTCGGCCTGATGAACGTGCAGTTCGCGATTCAGCAGGTGCCGCAGGCGGACGGTTCGAAGCAGGACATCATCTACGTGCTCGAAGTGAACCCGCGCGCATCGCGCACGGTGCCGTACGTGTCGAAGGCGACCAGCCTGCCGCTTGCGAAGATCGCGGCGCGCGCGATGGTCGGCCAGAAGCTCGCGCAGCAGGGCGTGACGAAGGAAGTCGAGCCGCCGTACTTCAGCGTGAAGGAAGCGGTGTTCCCGTTCGTCAAGTTCCCGACCGTCGATCCGGTCCTCGGGCCTGAAATGCGTTCGACCGGCGAAGTGATGGGCGTCGGCCAGACGTTCGGCGAAGCGCTGTTCAAGTCGCAGCTCGCGGCCGGTTCGCGCCTGCCGGAATCGGGCACGGTGCTGCTGACCGTGATGGACGCCGACAAGCCGAAGGCGGTCGAAGTCGCGCGCATGCTGCACGACCTCGGCTACCCGATCGTCGCGACCAAGGGCACGGCTGCCGCGATCGAAGCGGCCGGCGTGCCGGTGAAGGTCGTCAACAAGGTGAAGGACGGCCGTCCGCACATCGTCGACATGATCAAGAACGGCGAGATCGCACTCGTGTTCACGACGGTCGACGAGACGCGCCAGGCGATCGCCGATTCGCGTTCGATCCGCATGAGCGCGCAGGCGCACAAGGTCACGTACTACACGACGATGTCGGGCGCGCGCGCGGCTGTCGAAGGCTTGCGCTACCTGAAGGATCTGGAAGTCTATGATTTACAAGGTCTTCATGCTCGCCTAAACTAAGCAGTCAGTTACCTGTCGAAGCAACACGTGCCGCGGTTAAGCGGTGTTTCCGGTTCGCCGGAAACGCGCTTAATCGCGGTGATTTTTTTTATAGCCGTTTTTTAGCGATTGAGCCGTTTATGAGCACCATTCCGTTGACAAAGCGTGGCGCAGAACTCCTGCGCGATGAATTGCAGCGCCTCAAGTCCGTCGAGCGGCCGGCCGTGATCAACGCGATCGCGGAGGCCCGCGCACAGGGCGATCTGTCCGAAAACGCCGAATACGATGCGGCGAAGGAAAAACAGGGCTTTATCGAAGGCCGTATCGCCGAACTCGAATCGAAGCTGTCCGCCGCGCAGGTCATCGACCCCACCGTGCTTGATGCCGAAGGCCGCGTGGTCTTCGCGTCGACGGTCGAACTCGAGGATCTCGAGTCGGGCGACACCGTCAAGTACCAGATCGTCGGCGACGACGAAGCTGATATCGATCACGGCCTGATCTCGGTCAGCTCGCCGATCGCACGCGCACTGATCGGCAAGTCCGAAGGTGACGTCGCGGCCGTGCAGGCACCGAGCGGCGTGCGCGAATACGAAATCATCTCGGTCAGCTACATCTGAAGCGGGGCGACGTGATGCCGCATCGCGTGTTTCGCCTGCTGTCGGCCGTGTGGGTCGGCAGCCTGCTGACGATCGGGTACGCGGTCGCGCCCGTGCTGTTCAAGACGCTGGAGCGGATGACGGCCGGTTCGGTCGCCGCTCAGCTGTTTCGCATCGAGGCGATCCTCGGCGTCGTGTGCGGTGTGCTGCTGCTCGCGCTGTCGAACCAGCAGGTGCGGCGCGGCAGCGGCGATTATCGTCGCGTGCGCTGGATCGTCGCGGCGATGGTCGCGTGCGTGCTGGTCGGGTATTTCGCGCTGCAGCCGTTCATGAACGCGCTGCGGGTGGCAGCGATGGAAGCGGGCACCGATATCGCGAACTCGCCGTATGCGAGCCGCTTCGGGATGCTGCACGGCGTCTCGAGCCTGTTCTATCTCGTCGAGAGCGTGCTGGGGCTGATGCTGATCTGGCGTCTGCCGGCGCAAGACGCCTGAACGGCCCGAGCGCCGCTCGGGCAGCGCGGCACGGGGTGTCCCGTGCCGGCAGGCAAGATTACTTGTCCTGGTGTGGCCGCTTCGTGCTGGCCTGACGCTTTTTCGCCCGCTTCACGGTGCCGCCCGCCGTCACGCGCTCGTTGCCGCGCACGACAACCTTGGTCGGCTTCGGGCGCCGCACCGGGCTCGCGTTCGGCGATACCTTGACGACCTTGACGGTGCGCGGCGCACGGCCTTTCTTGTCGTCGGCGGCTTCGGCCGCGCTCGGCAGCGCGCCGGCACGGCGGCCGCGAGCAGGGGTTGCCACGGCAGCCTCGGGCTTCCAGATCACCAGCAGCTTGCCGATGTGCTGGATCGGCGCCGCATTCAGGCGATCGCAGATCTCGTCGTAAATGGCGACGCGTTCGTCGCGCTCGTCACCGAACACACGGATCTTGATCAGCTGGTGCGCGGCGAGGTGCACCTTGATTTCCTTCAGCACGGCGTCGGTCAGCCCTTCGGCGCCGATCAGCACGACGGGCTTGAGCGCATGGGCCTGGGAGCGCAGCGCGGAGCGCTCGGCGGGGGAAAGCGAAAGGGCGGGCATGGAAATGTCGAAATCTAAATAAGGGCGCGCTGCGTCAGAAGCGAATCGCGGGAAGTTACCGCATCAGCCGCGCGCCGAAACCACGTAAAATCGCGGCTTGGGCCTCAAAAGGGGCCGCAGCCGCGCGAAGAAGACGCGTATTATCCGCCAAAAGCACGGCTTCACGAAGCAAATAGCAGCAATCTCTCTCTCGAATGGCAAAAAACCGCTTTAACCAGCACTGGCTGCACGACCACATCAACGACCCGTACGTCAAAATGGCGCAGCGGGAGGGCTATCGCGCGCGTGCCGCGTACAAACTGAAGGAAATCGACGAGCAGGACAAGCTGATCCGTCCGGGCCAGGTGATCGTCGACCTCGGCGCGACGCCGGGCAGCTGGAGCCAGTATGCCCGCAACAAGCTCGCGCAGGGCAAGAAGCGTGACGCGGAGCGCGAAGGCGGCATCGACGGCACGATCGTGGCGCTCGACATCCTGCCGATGGAGCCGATTGCCGACGTCCACTTCCTCCAGGGCGATTTCCGCGAGGACGACGTCCTCCACCGGCTCGAAGAAGTGCTCGAAGGTCGCTCGGTGGACCTTGTTATTTCCGACATGGCCCCCAACCTCTCCGGCGTGGCCTCGGCGGACGCGGCGCGCATCGAGCATCTGTGCGATCTGGCGCTCGAATTCGCGCAGAACCATCTGAAGCCGGACGGTGCGCTGCTCGTGAAATGTTTCCACGGCAGCGGCTACAGCCAGATCGTCGAAAAGTTCAAACAGCAGTTTAAGGTCGTCGCGCCACGCAAACCGAAGGCGTCGCGCGACAAATCGTCCGAAACGTTCATTTTGGGCCGGCAGCTCAAGCATCCGCGGTGACGCGGAGCGCGGTGCCGCAAACGGGCTCCGGCCCTTGCCAGGCAAGCGAATCGCTATCGCGACGGTTGTCAATGCTTATGGCAGGGGTGGTCGGACTGGATTAGAATGACCGAGGAGCGCCGCAAGGAAAATGTAGGCGCTCGTCTACGAGTGAAGGAGTGGTGCTTTGAACAACAATATGTTTTCGAAGGCAGCAGTGTGGCTGGTGATCGCACTGGTGCTGTTTACGGTGTTCAAGCAGTTCGACAAGCCCCGCGTCCAGGAAGGTGTGTCCTATTCGCAGTTCATGGACGACGCCAAGAACGGCAAGGTCAAGAACGTCGTCGTGCAGGGGCGCAACCTCACCGTCACTCCGGCTGATGGCCAGAAATACCAGATCGTGTCGCCCGGCGACATCTGGATGGTCGGCGATCTGATGAAGTACGGCGTGCAGGTCAGCGGCAAGGCCGACGACGAGCCGAACGCGCTGATGTCCGCGCTGTATTACCTCGGGCCGACGATCCTGATCATCGTGTTCTGGTTCTACATGATGAGGCAGATGCAGGGGGGCGGCAAAGGCGGCGCATTCTCGTTCGGGAAATCGCGCGCGCGGCTGATCGACGAGAACAACAACGCGGTCAACTTCTCCGACGTCGCCGGCTGCGACGAAGCGAAGGAAGAAGTGTCCGAGCTCGTCGACTTCCTGCGCGACCCGCAGAAATTCCAGAAGCTGGGCGGTCGCATTCCGCGCGGCGTGCTGCTCGTCGGCCCCCCGGGTACCGGCAAGACGCTGCTCGCCCGCGCGATCGCAGGTGAAGCGAAGGTGCCGTTCTTCAGCATCTCGGGTTCCGACTTCGTCGAAATGTTCGTCGGCGTCGGTGCGGCCCGTGTGCGCGACATGTTCGAGCAGGCGAAGAAGCACGCACCGTGCATCGTGTTCATCGACGAAATCGATGCGGTCGGTCGTCATCGCGGCGCCGGCATGGGCGGCGGCAACGACGAGCGCGAGCAGACGCTGAACCAGATGCTGGTCGAGATGGACGGCTTCGAGGCGAACTCGGGCGTGATCGTGATCGCCGCGACCAACCGTTCCGACGTGCTCGACAAGGCGCTGCTGCGTCCGGGCCGTTTCGACCGCCAGGTCTATGTCGGTCTGCCGGACATCCGCGGCCGCGAGCAGATCATGCGCGTGCACCTGCGCAAGGTGCCGATCGCGAACGACGTCGACGCAGCGGTCATCGCACGCGGCACGCCGGGCTTCTCGGGCGCCGATCTCGCGAACCTCGTGAACGAAGCGGCGCTGTTTGCCGCCCGCCGTGGCAAGCGCATCGTCGAGATGCAGGATTTCGAGGACGCGAAGGACAAGATCTTCATGGGTCCGGAGCGCAAGTCGGCGGTGATTCGCGAAGAAGCGAAGCGCGCGACGGCTTACCACGAGTCGGGCCACGCGGTGATCGCGAAGCTGCTGCCGAAGGCCGACCCGGTGCACAAGGTCACGATCATCCCGCGCGGTCGCGCGCTGGGCGTCACGTGGCAGTTGCCGGAGCATGACAACGAGACGTACTCGAAAGACTATCTGCTCGACCGCCTGGCGATCCTGTTCGGCGGCCGCGTGGCCGAGGAGCTGTTCCTGAACCTGATCAGCACCGGCGCGTCGGACGACTTCAACAAGGCGACGCAGACGGCGCGCGCGATGGTGGCCCGTTTCGGCATGACCGACGCACTCGGACCGATGGTCTACGTCGACGACGAGAGCGATAACGGCCCGTTCGGCCGCGGCTTCACGCGCACGATCTCGGAAGCGACGCAGCAGAAGGTCGACGGCGAAATCCGCCGCGTGCTCGACGAACAGTACGGCCTTGCGCGCCGCCTGCTCGAAGAGAACCGCGACAAGGTCGAGGCGATGACGGCCGCGCTGATGGAGTGGGAAACGATCGACGCCGATCAGATCAACGACATCATGGAAGGGCGTCCGCCGCGCTCGCCGAAGAGTTCGCCGGCTGTCGGCGGCGACTCGTCGGGTGGCGGCACGACCGCCGAAGTGAAGCCCGGCAATGCGCCGGCGCCTGCTTCGCCGGCCTGACTTCCGCTGTAGCACCGTTCACGGGCTGGTGTGGCTTCACACCGGCCCGTTTTGCATTCATCAACGCCTCCCGTCCGTGTCCGATTCCGCTGTTTCCGCGTTCATTCCCGCGCCGCTCCAGTGCGGTCGCTTCTCGTTGACGTTTGAGCGCCCGCTCGTGATGGGCATTCTCAACGCCACCCCCGATTCGTTTTCCGACGGCGGCCGCTTCCTCGCGCGCGACGATGCGCTGCGTCAGGCCGAGCGGATGATCGCCGAAGGCGTCGACCTGATCGACATCGGCGGCGAGTCGACGCGCCCAGGCGCGCCGCCCGTGCCGCTCGACGAGGAACTCGCGCGCGTGATCCCGCTCGTCGAAGCGCTGCGGCCGCTGAACGTGCCGCTGTCGGTCGACACTTACAAGCCGGCCGTGATGCGTGCGGCGCTCGCGGCCGGCGCGGACCTGATCAACGACATCTGGGGCTTCCGCCAGCCGGGCGCGATCGACGCGGTGCGCGACGGCAACAGCGGGCTGTGCGCGATGCACATGCTCGGCGAGCCGCAGACGATGCAGGTTGGCGAACCTGACTACGGCGACGTCGTGACCGACGTGCGCGACTTTCTCGCCGCGCGTGCGCAAGCGTTGCGCGACGCGGGCATCGCGCCGGAACGAATCTGCGTCGATCCCGGTTTCGGGTTCGGCAAGGCGGTGGTCGAAGACAACTACGCGCTGCTGGCCGCATTGCAGGACACGGCGCCCGCGCGGCCCGACGGGCACGCGTATCCGATTCTCGCGGGCATGTCGCGCAAGTCGATGCTCGGCGCGGTGATCGGCGGCAAGCCGCCGATGGAGCGCGTCGCGGCGAGCGTGGCGGCCGCGCTGTGCGCGGTCGGGCGCGGTGCAGCGATCGTGCGCGTGCACGACGTTGCGGCGACGGTCGATGCGCTGAAGGTCTGGAACGCCGTGCGCGCAGCCGCGCGGCAACGATAAGTCAGAACAGAAAGACGAAGGAGGAAGGTTCGCCATGGGACGTCGATATTTCGGCACGGACGGCATTCGCGGCACGGTGGGCGAGGCGCCCATCACGCCTGATTTCGTGTTGCGTCTCGGCTATGCAGCCGGCAAGGTATTGGCCGGCACGGCCGACGTCGCGGCGGGTGCGCGTCCGACGGTGCTGATCGGCAAGGACACGCGCGTGTCGGGCTACATGCTCGAGGCCGCGCTCGAGGCCGGCTTCTCGGCAGCCGGCGTCGATGTGATGCTCGCCGGTCCGATGCCGACGCCGGGCGTCGCGTACCTGACGCGCGCGCTGCGCCTGTCGGCCGGCGTCGTGATCAGCGCATCGCACAACCCGTATCAGGACAACGGGATCAAGTTCTTCTCCGCGGACGGCAACAAGCTGCCCGACGATACCGAAGCCGCGATCGAAGCGTGGCTCGACAAACCGCTCGAATGCGCATCGTCGGACAGGCTCGGCAAGGCGCGCCGCCTCGACGACGCGGCCGGCCGCTACATCGAGTTCTGCAAGAGCACCTTCCCGGCCGCATACGACCTGCGCGGGCTGAAGCTCGTGATCGACTGCGCGCACGGCGCCGCGTACCAGATCGCACCGCACGTGTTCCACGAACTCGGCGCGGACGTGATCCCGATCGGCGTCGCTCCGAACGGCTTCAACATCAACGACGGTGTCGGCGCGACGGCGCCCGATGCACTGGTGCGCGCGGTCCGTGCGAACCATGCGGATCTCGGCATCGCGCTCGACGGCGATGCGGACCGCCTGCAGGTCGTCGATTCGACGGGCCGGCTGTACAACGGCGACGAGCTGCTCTACGTGCTCGTGAAGGACCGGATCGCGACCGCCGGCAAGGTCGACGGCGCGGTCGGCACGCTGATGACGAACCTCGCGGTCGAGGTCGCGTTGCAGCGCGAGGGCGTGCAGTTCGTGCGCGCGGCGGTCGGCGACCGCTACGTGCTCGAACAGCTGCGCGAGCGTGGCTGGCAGCTCGGCGCGGAAGGCTCGGGCCACATCCTGTCGCTCGACCGTCATTCGACCGGCGACGGCATCGTGTCGGCGCTGCTGGTGCTCGCTGCGCTCAAGCGCAGCGGCCGCACGCTCGCGCAGATGCTCGACGGCGTCACGCTGTTCCCGCAGAAGCTGATCAACGTCCGGATGAAGCCGGGCGCCGACTGGAAGGGCAGCACATCGATTCGCGCGGCGATCGACGCGGCCGAAAGCGCGCTTGCCGGCCGCGGCCGCGTGCTGATCCGCGCATCGGGCACCGAACCCGTGCTGCGCGTGATGGTCGAGGCGCAGCATGCGGCCGACGCGACCCGTCACGCGGAAGCGATCGCCGACGCGGTGCGCGTGGCGACGAGCTAAGCCGGATCGGTGGTGGCGCGCGACGGTCCGACCGTGCGCGCCGCCCCCTCCGGTGATTGGACTTGCGGCGCCTCCGGGCGCCGCAATTCGTCAGACGCAAAGGTTTGCGCCATTAAATAGAGGGGGCTTCGGCGCGAATTTCATCCGCAGAAGAAACCATTCGACCCTCAGTCGCGGCAGCGTACAGGCAAGGGCTGGCCGTCTGCTTCCGCAGCGACATGATCGCCCGCACACCTTCGTCAGGGACTTCGGGGCGCTCCTTTCCGGCCGGCAATTCTTGCCGCCGTCCCCCGCCGCGCCGCGCCTGCGCGGCTGCCCGCGCGGGCCCGATATACCCTTTCAAGTAGTCATGTTACTGTCACGCCAGTTTCATCGATTGTCACATTATCGTCATGAGGAGCCCCTAACCTTCGCGGTGCCGTAGTCATCCGCTCACACACTGGAGGTCTCATGAAATTGATGCAAACCGCGATTGCCGGCCTGGCTGGCGCGCTTTTCGCAGTCGCCGCGCAAGCTGCCGACATCACGGGCGCAGGCAGCACGTTCGCAATGCCGATCTATACGAAATGGGCTGCAGACTACCAGCAGTCCGGCGGCGCGAAGGTGAACTACCAGGGCATCGGTTCGTCGGGCGGCCTGAAGCAGATCAATGCGAAGACGGTCGATTTTGCCGGTTCGGACGCTCCGCTGAAGGATGACGAACTCGCGAAGGAAGGTCTGTTCCAGTTCCCGACGGTGGTCGGCGGCGTGGTGCCGGTCGTCAACGTGCCGGGCGTGAAGGCCGGTGAACTGACGCTGTCGGGCCCGGTGCTCGGCGACATCTACCTCGGCAAGATCAAGAAGTGGAACGATCCGGCGATTGCCGCACTGAACCCGAAGGTCAAGCTGCCGGACACGGACATCGCCGTCGTTCGCCGTGCTGACGGTTCGGGCACGAGCTTCATCTGGACGAACTACCTGTCGAAGGTCAACGACGAGTGGAAGTCGAAGGTCGGCGAAGGCACGACGGTCAACTGGCCGACGGGCACGGGCGGCAAGGGCAACGACGGCGTCGCAGCGTTCGTGCAGCGCCTGCCGGGCGCAGTCGGCTACGTCGAGTGGGCGTACGCGAAGAAGAACAACATGGTCTACACGGCCCTGAAGAACTCGACGGGCACGGTGGTCGAGCCGAAGACGGAAACGTTCAAGGCCGCTGCTGCCGGCGCGAACTGGTCGAAGTCGTTCTACCAGATCCTGACGAACCAGCCGGGCAAGGAAGCATGGCCGGTCGTCGGCGCGACGTTCGTGCTGCTGCACGCGAAGCAGGACAAGCCGGAGCAGGGCGCGGAAACGCTGAAGTTCTTCAGCTGGGCGTTCAAGAACGGCGAGAAGGCAGCGGACAGCCTCGACTACATCTCGCTGCCGGCGTCGGTCGAGACGGAAATCCGCAAGCAGTGGAAGACGAAGGTCACGGACGCATCGGGCAAGCCGGTCGCCGCGGAGTAAGCATTGCAGCGGTTCGCTGCCCGGCCGTGCCGGTCGGGCAGTGTGTGCGGTAAGGCCGGGCGTCAAGGCGCCCGGCGATCGAGAACAGGCACCCATGTCTGAAATTTCCTATTCGTCCTCCCGGTCCGCCGACGCCGCGTCGCAACGTGCGCCGAGCCGTCTCGGTGACGTTCTGTTCGGCGGCCTCGCACGGCTTGCCGCGATCGTGACCCTGCTGCTGCTGGGCGGGATCATCGTTTCCCTGATCATTGCGTCGATGCCGACCATCGAGAAGTTCGGCCTCGGCTTCCTGTGGCAATCCGAGTGGGATCCGAACTCGGATGTCTACGGCGCACTCGTGCCGATCTACGGCACGCTCGTGACGTCGCTCATTGCACTCGTCATCGCGGTGCCGGTCAGTTTCGGCATCGCGCTGTTCCTCACTGAACTGTCCCCCGTGTGGCTGCGCCGCCCGCTCGGCATCGCGATCGAGCTGCTCGCCGCGATTCCGTCGATCGTGTACGGCATGTGGGGCCTGCTCGTGTTCGCACCGATCTTCGCCGAATACTTCCAGAAGCCGATCGGCCGCATCTTCAAGGACGTGTGGGTGCTCGGTCCGCTGACGTCCGGGCCGCCGATCGGCATCGGTATCCTCGCGGCTGGCGTGATCCTCGCGATCATGATCATCCCGTACATCGCGTCGGTGATGCGCGACGTGTTCGAAGTCACGCCCGTTCTGCTGAAGGAATCGGCGTACGGGATCGGCTGCACGACGTGGGAAGTGATGTGGAAGGTCGTCCTGCCTTATACGAAGACCGGTGTGATCGGCGGCGTGATGCTCGGCCTCGGCCGCGCGCTCGGCGAAACGATGGCCGTGACCTTCGTGATCGGCAACACGAACCTGCTCGACAGCGTGTCGCTGTTCGCGCCGGGCAACAGCATCACGTCGGCGCTCGCGAACGAATTCGCGGAAGCGCAACCGGGCCTGCATACGTCCGCGCTGATGGAACTGGGCCTGATCCTGTTCGTGATCACGTTCATCGTGCTGTCCATCTCCAAACTGCTGCTGCTTCGTCTCGAGAAGGGAGAGGGCAAGAAATGAGCGAGTCCATCATGAATTTCCCGGGGCCGAACGGCGCCGCGCTCGACGCGATGCGCAACCGCCTGCAACGCAAGCGCAAGGTCACCAACGCGATCGCGCTGACCGCGTCGCTCGGTGCGATGGCATTCGGCCTGCTGTGGCTTGTGTGGATTCTCTACACGACGGTGCATCTCGGCGTCGGCGGCCTGTCGCTGCAACTGTTCACCGAGTCGACGCCGGCACCGAACACGGAAGGCGGCGGTCTGGCCAACGCGATCGTCGGCAGCCTGCTGCTGTGCGGTTTCGGCACGCTGGTCGGCACGCCGATCGGCATCCTCGCGGGCGTCTATCTCGCGGAATACGGCCAGAAGAACCTGCTCGCGAGCACGATCCGCTTCATCAACGACATCCTGCTGTCGGCGCCGTCGATCGTCATCGGCCTGTTCGTATACGCGATCGTCGTCGCGAAGTCGGGCCGCTTCTCGGGCTGGGCCGGCGTGATCGCACTCGCGCTGCTGCAGATTCCGATCGTGATCCGCACGACCGAGAACATGCTGAAGCTCGTGCCGAACGCGCTGCGCGAAGCGGCCGTCGCGCTCGGCACGCCGAAGTGGCGCATGGTGATGAAGATCACGCTGCGCGCATCGGTCGGCGGGATCGTGACGGGCGTGCTGCTCGCGGTCGCGCGGATTGCCGGCGAAACGGCGCCGCTGCTGTTCACCGCGCTGTCGAACCAGTTCTTCTCGTGGGACATGAGCCAGCCGATGGCGAACCTGCCCGTCACGATCTACAAGTTCGCGATGAGCCCGTTCGCGGAATGGCAGTCGCTCGCATGGGCGGGCGTGTTCCTGATTACGCTCGGGGTGCTCGGACTCAACGTCCTGGCGCGCTCGATCTTCTCGAAAAAGTAACGGCGGAGCAATCCGATGAATATGGCAGAAAGCCACCTGAATCCCGTCGAGCGCACCGCTGCGCCCGCCGGCACGCAAGATGCGGCGCATGGTCGTCCGCTGGCGCCGCTGAACGCGAAGATCGAGGTCAACAACCTCAACTTCTTCTACAACAAGTTCCACGCGTTGAAGAACATCAACCTGCGCATTCCCGAAGGGAAGGTGACGGCGTTCATCGGCCCGTCGGGCTGCGGCAAGTCGACGCTCCTGCGTACGTTCAACAAGATGTACGCGCTCTATCCGGAGCAGCGCGCCGAGGGCGAAATCCTGATGGACGGCGAGAACCTGCTGACCACCAAGCGCGACATCTCGCTGCTGCGTGCGCGAATCGGCATGGTGTTCCAGAAGCCGACCCCGTTCCCGATGTCGATCTACGACAACATCGCGTTCGGCGTGAAGATGTTCGAAAAGCTCACGCGCTCGGAGATGGACGACCGAGTCGAGTGGGCGCTGACGAAGGCCGCGCTGTGGAACGAAGTGAAGGACAAGCTGAACCAGAGCGGCTACGGGCTGTCAGGCGGCCAGCAGCAGCGTCTGTGCATTGCGCGCGGCATCGCGATCCGTCCGGAAGTGCTGCTGCTCGACGAGCCGTGCTCGGCGCTCGACCCGATCTCGACCGGCCGCATCGAGGAACTGATCGCGGAGCTGAAGAGCGACTACACGGTCGTGATCGTCACGCACAACATGCAGCAGGCCGCGCGCTGCTCGGACTTCACGGCCTACATGTACCTGGGCGAGCTGATCGAATTCGGCGAAACCGAAAAGATCTTCATCAAGCCGGTGCGCAAGGAAACGGAAGACTACATCACCGGCCGTTTCGGCTGATGACGGAGAACAACAACCATGTCGGATAAACATCTGTCGAGCCAGTTCGACGCGGACCTGAATGCCGTGTCGTCGAAAGTGCTGGAAATGGGCGGACTCGTCGAGTCGCAGATCGTCGGCGCGATGCATGCGCTGAACGAATTCGACCGCGAGACGGCCGAGAGGGTGATCGCGGCCGAGGAAACGCTGAACGCGATGGAAGTCGACATCGACCAGGAGTGCGGCAACATCATCGCGCGGAGGCAGCCTGCCGCGCGCGACCTGCGTCTTCTGATGTCGATTTCGAAAACGATTACGAACCTCGAGCGCGCCGGCGACGAAGCCGAGAAGATCGCGAAGCGCGTGCGCCGCCTGATCGACGAGCCTGCCGCGCGCGCGGTGAACATCGCCGAGATCAAGATATCGGGCGAGATGGCCGTGACGATCCTGCGCCGCGCGCTCGACGCGTTCGCGCGCCTCGATACGGTGGCCGCCGCGCAGATCGTCAAGGACGACAAGGAAATCGATCAGGAATTCCGCGCGTTCGTGCGCAAGCTCGTGTCGTACATGCAGGAAGATCCGCGCACGATCTCGGTCGGTCTCGAATACCTGTTCATCGCGAAGGCGATCGAACGGATCGGCGACCACGCGAAGAACATCGCGGAGTTCATCATCTACATCGTGAAGGGCACGGACGTGCGGCACCAGCCGCGCGACACGCTCGACCGCGAAGCCAACAGTTAACGCGACCACGCACAGGAAAAGAAAGAGGTGCCGATGCCCAGCAACATTCTCGTCGTTGAAGATGAGCCCGCGATTTCCGAACTGATCTCGGTGAATCTCCAGCATGCCGGTCACTGCCCGATCCGCGCGTACAACGCGGAGCAGGCGCAGAACCTGATCAGCGATGTGCTGCCCGATCTCGTGCTGCTCGACTGGATGCTGCCGGGCAAGTCCGGTATCGCGTTCGCGCGCGACCTGCGCAACAACGAACGGACCAAGCACATCCCGATCATCATGCTGACCGCGCGTGGCGACGAGCAGGACAAGGTGCTCGGCCTCGAGATCGGTGCGGACGACTACGTGACGAAGCCGTTCTCGCCGAAGGAATTGATGGCACGCATCAAGGCCGTGCTGCGCCGCCGCGCGCCGCAGCTGACCGAGGACGTCGTGTCGATCAACGGGCTGCGCCTCGATCCGGCCACGCACCGGGTCGCCGCACATGGCGACGGCAGCGAGATCAAGCTCGATCTCGGCCCGACCGAATTCCGCCTGCTGCATTTCTTCATGACGCACCCGGAGCGCGTGCACAGCCGCACGCAACTGCTCGATCAGGTCTGGGGCGATCACGTGTTCGTCGAAGAGCGCACCGTCGACGTGCACATCAAACGATTGCGCGCGGCCTTGAAACCGGCTGGCTGCGATGCGATGATCGAGACCGTGCGCGGCAGCGGCTACCGGCTCGCCAAGCACGCGTAACGTATCCGGGCATGCCGTGTGCCACGGCATGCCGTTCATTCTTTCGGGCGCTGAATCATGAACATCATCTGGGCGCGCTTTCTCGTGTCGCTCGTGCTGCTCGTGCTGATCAGCGTATTGGTCGGCGTGTTCGCCGGCCCGATCGCGGCCCTCGGGTTCGCGGTCGTGATGCTGGTCGCGCAGGGCTTCTTCAGTACCTTCCATACGCAACGCCTGTGGCGCCTGCTCGATGCGCCCGTCTACGGCGAGGTGCCGAGCGCACCCGGCATCTGGGGTGAAATCTACTATCGGCTGCACAAGCTCGCGAAGCAGTGGCACGCGCAGGTGCGGCAGGTCGAGCAGCAGCATTCGCGCTTCATCCAGGCGATCCAGGCGTCGCCGAACGGCGTCGCGATGCTCGACGATCATGACCAGATCGAGTGGTGCAACGCGATCGCCGAGGTGCACTTCGGCCTCGATGCGAAACGCGACCTGCGCCAGCACATCACGAACCTGGTGCGTCATCCGGATTTCGTCCGCTACCTGAACGCGCAGCATTACGACGAGACGCTCGTGATGCGCGGGATGGGCGGCTCGCGGCAGAACGTGCTGGAAGTGCAGGTGTTTCCGTACGGCGAGAACCGCAAGCTGCTGCTTACGCAGGACATCACGGAGCTCGAGCGGACCGACGCGATGCGGCGCGACTTCGTCGCGAACGTGTCGCACGAACTGAAGACGCCGCTCACCGTACTGTCGGGCTTTCTCGAGACGATGCGCGAACTGCCGCTGAACGAAGAGGATCGCGCGCGCTATCTCGAGATGATGGAGCAGCAGGCGTCGCGGATGCGGCACATCGTCACCGACCTGCTGGTGCTCGCGAAGCTCGAGGGCGAAAGCAAGCCGCCGATGGATCACGCGATCGACATGCGTGCCGTGTTCGACCATCTGAAGGAGGATGCGCAGACGCTGTCGAACGGGCATCACGAGATCGCGTTCACGATCGACGAGACGCTCGGCGTCACGGGCGCACAGACCGAAGTGTTCAGCGCATTCGCGAATCTCGTCACCAACGCGATCCGCTATACGCCGGACGGCGGCAAGATCGTCGTGTCGTGGCGGCGCGAGGGGGCACAGGGCGTGTTCTCCGTCACTGACAGCGGCTTCGGCATTCCGGCCGCCGACCTGCCGCGGCTGACCGAGCGCTTCTACCGCGTCGACCGCAGCCGCTCGCGCGACACGGGTGGCACGGGGCTCGGTCTTGCGATCGTCAAGCACGTGCTGCAGCGGCACGACTCGCACCTGTACGTGCAGAGCGAGGAAGGGCGCGGCAGCACGTTCACCGCGCGGTTCCCGGCGTCGCGGATCATCGCGATCAGGCCGGCTGCGTTCGAGGCGTGAGCGTATGAGCGCGTGATGCGGATGGGGCGCCTCACGTCGGCCCCCCCGGGAAACAAAAAAGCACAGCCCGAGGGCTGTGCTTTTTTGTTTGTTGCCGCGGCGCGTGAAATCGCGTGCCGTGTGCCTACGAACAGAACTTCGCAAGCAGCCCGAGTTGAGCGTTGCGGATCGTCTTGCCCGCGCGACGCCGGCGGTAGTGGCCGTCGCTGTGCATCTGCCATGCCGACTGGTTGTCGCCGAGGCAGACCGACAACCCTTCTGCGATCACGCGGCGCTTCAGCTTGCGCTCGCGGACCGGGAACGCGACTTCGACGCGGCGGAACAGGTTGCGGTCCATCCAGTCGGCACTCGACAGATAGACGTCCTCGGCACCGCCCGCGTGGAAATAGTAGATGCGGTGGTGTTCGAGGAAGCGGCCGACGATCGAGCGCACCGTGATGTTTTCGGACAGCCCCGGCACGCCCGGCTTCAGCGCGCACACGCCGCGCACGATCAGGTCAACCTTGACGCCGGCCTGCGACGCTTCGTACAGCGCGGCGATCACCGACGGCTCCAGCAGCGCGTTCATCTTCGCGACAATGCGTGCGCGCTTGCCGGCTCGTGCATTGTCGATCTCCGCGCGGATCGATTCGATGATGCGCGGATGCAGCGTGAACGGCGACTGCCACAGCTCGTGCAGCGTGAGCTCGCCGCCGATCCCGGTCAGTTGCTGGAAGACGTGGTGGACGTCCTCGCAGATCTTCTGGTCGGCCGTCATCAGCCCGAAGTCGGTATAGAGGCGGGCGGTGCGCGGGTGATAGTTGCCGGTGCCGAGGTGCACGTAGCGTCGCAGCGTCGCCTTGCCGCCCTGCACGACGCGGCGCACGATCAGCATCATCTTCGCGTGGCACTTGTGACCGACCACGCCGTACACGACATGCGCACCCACGGCTTCGAGTTGCGACGCCCAGTTGATGTTGGTTTCCTCGTCGAAGCGCGCGAGCAGCTCGACGACGACGGTCACTTCCTTGCCGTTGCGCGCGGCTTCCATCAGCGCGTCCATCAGCGGCGAATCAGTGCCGGTCCGGTAGATCGTCTGCTTGATCGCGACGACGCTCGGGTCCTTCGCGGCCTGCTGAAGCAGTTCGAGCACCGGCTGGAAACTTTCGTACGGATGGTGCAGCAGGATGTCGCCGTCGTCGATCGCGTCGAACATCGTCGGCGCGTTGGCGATCGCGGGCGGGATCGACGCGGCGAACGGCGCGAACTTCAGGTCCGGGCGGTCGACGAGATCGGGGATCTGCATCAGTCGCACGAGATTCACGGAGCCGGACACGCGATAGCAGTCCTTCTCGCCGAGCAGGCTTTCCTCGAGCAGGCGGCGCACGATATGTGCCGGCGTGTCGGCCGACACTTCGAGCCGCACCGCGTTGCCGAGGTGGCGCGCGGGTAGTTCGCCCTGCAGCGCGACGCGCAGGTTGGTGATTTCGTCCTCGTCGACGAACAGTTCGCTGTTGCGCGTGATGCGGAACTGGTTACAGCTCTTCACGACGAGTTGCGGGAACAGTTCGCCGACGAAGCGCTGCATGAACGAGCTGAGCAGCACGAAGCCGTGCTCGAAGCCCGACAGCGCCTGTGGCATGCGCACGACGCGCGGCAGCGCGCGCGGCGCCTGAACGATACCCATCACCGCCTGGCGGCCGAACGCGTCGCGGCCTTCGAGCTCGACGACGAAATTCAGGCTCTTGTTCAGCACGCGCGGGAACGGGTGCGCGGGATCGAGGCCGATCGGCGTCAGCACCGGCAGCAGTTCGTCGAGGAAGTAACGGCGCGCCCATTCGAGCTGCTCGTCGTTCCACGTGTCGCTCGCGTGGAAGTAGATGCCTTCCTGTTCGAGCGCGGGCAGCACGGTTTCGTGCAGCATCGTGTACTGGCGGTGCACGAGCCGTTGTGCGCGCTCGACGACGAGATCGTAAGCGTGCTGTAACGACATGCCGTCAGGCGTCAGTGCGCCGGGGTTGTCGCGGATCTGTTCCTGAAGGCCGGCCATCCGGACTTCGAAGAACTCGTCGAGATTGCTGCTGGTGATGCAGATGAAGCGCAACCGCTCGAGCAGCGGAATCTGCGGGTCAGCCGCCTGGGCCAGCACGCGCTCGTTGAAACCGAGGATGCCGAGTTCACGATTGAGAAGCGGATAACGGACGGACATCGGCAGAGTAGGGGGTAATTCGGGCGATGATTCGAAAGGATGCTCGGAAACTCTCACGGTACGATGACGTGCTGATGACGATAATGTATTTATATCGGGAAATTCTACGCCGTGACCGTTTTGTCTCATAAATGTTTCGGCCATATACAATCTACCCGTGTACATGCCCGTGAAGCGTGGCAACGGCAAGCGTTCCACGCTTAAAATGTCGCCTTTGAATGATCGTCCAGCATGGCCGCAGCGGCTGCCGCGGGCGAACGCGCACGGAGCTCCCTTCTGATGGTTACATCCCCCCACTTGCTGGCTGCCGTCGATCTCGGCTCGAACAGCTTCCGGCTGATTGTCGGGCGCGTCGAGGAAACGCCGGCGGGCAGCCAGATCTATCCCGTCGATGCGCTGCGCGAGCCCGTTCGACTGGCCGCGGGCCTGTCGAGCGACAAGATGCTCGATCGCGCGTCGCAGGAGCGTGGCTGGGAGGCGCTCAAGCGGTTCGGCGAGCGCCTGCGCGATTTCCATCCCGATCATGTGCGCGCGGTGGCGACCAACACGCTGCGTGTCGCGAAGAATGCGGGCGAATTCCTCGGCGAGGCCGAAGCGGCGCTCGGTTTTCCGATCGAAGTGATCGCGGGCCGCGAAGAGGCGCGCCTGATCTATGCGGGTGCCGCGCATTCGGTGCCGGCGAGCGCCGGCAAGCGGCTCGTCGTCGACATCGGCGGCGGCTCGACCGAATTCATCATCGGCTCGCACTACACGCCGATCGTGATGGAGAGTCTCTACATCGGCTGCGTGAGCCATAGCCGTGCGTTCTTCCCGGCCGGCAACGTCGACGAATACACGATGCGGCAGGCCGAACTCGCGGCCAAGCGCGAGATCCAGATCATTTCGAGCGAGTACAAGAAGGCCGGATGGGACCAGGCGATCGGTTCGTCCGGCACCGCGCGTGCGCTCGCGGAACTCGTCGAGGCGAACGGCTTCAACGACCCGGGCATCACGCACGGCATTTCGCGCGGCGGGCTCGAACGCCTGAAGCGCGCGCTGATCAAGTCGGAAAACGTGAACCGGTTGAAGCTGATCGCGCTGAAACCCGACCGCGTGCCGGTGCTCGCCGGCGGCCTCGCGATCATGCTCGCGGTGTTCGAGGAACTGGGTGTCGACTATGTCGATACCACCGACGGCGCGCTGCGTCTTGGCGTGCTGTACGACCTGCTCGGGCGGACCCAGCACGAGGACATGCGCGCGGTGACCGTCGAAGGCTTCACGCGCCGCTACGGTGTCGATCGCGCGCAGGCCGAGCGCATTGGTGCACTGGCCGTGCGGTTCTACGACGAACTCGACGTGTCCGACGACGAAGAACGCGAGGAAGGCCGGATGTTCCTCGGCTGGGCCGCCGCGTTGCACGAGATCGGCTTGTCGATCTCGCACAGCTCGTATCACAAGCATTCGGCCTATATCGCGAGCAACGCCGACATGCCGGGTTTTTCGCGTACCGACCAGGCGCGCCTCGCCGCGCTCGTGCTCGGGCATGCAGGCAAGCTCGGCAAGCTGTCGCAGGCGCGCGACGTCGAATGGCCGCTGCTGTTCTGTCTGCGACTCGCCGCGCTGCTGTGCCGGCGCCGGACCGATGCCGGGCTGCCGGACATTTCCGTGTCGCAGATGAAGAAGGGCGGGTATGAAGTGCGCCTGCCGAGCGCATGGGTCGAGCAGAATCCGCTGACCGACTATAGTCTCAGCCAGGAAGCGGCCGAGTGGGAGAAGGTCGGCATTCCGTATCGCGTGGTTTATACGGGCGCGTAACGAGACGACCCCGGAGACGATACCGACGCGGCGCGCTCGCGCCGCGCAATTTTCTTTACGACACGCTCAGTCCGAGCACACGATCGCGGTCAGGAACGGGAATGCCTGCTTGACGGTCGCGTCGCTGCCGGCCTTGCGCACGGCCTGCTCGACCGCGTTCTTTGTGCCGCGTACCACGACGCCGTACGCCCAGTTACCGATCGGCGTGCCGTCGCCCGGCTGGAAGATCGGGTCGTTCGCCTGGTAGCCGAGCACGACATAGACACCGAAGCCGTAGGCAGTCAGCGGGTGATTCGTGCGGAACGCGTTCACCGAATTCGCTTCGACGTGCATCGGCTCCGACTGGATGTCTCCGGCCGCGAGCAGCGGCGCGACGAACTTGTGGCCATTCGAATGGCAGTCGAGCGCGTCGTCGAGCGACTTGGCCGACACGGCGCCCGACGCGCCGAGTGCGAGCAGCGCGCCGAGCAGGGTGGTCTTGAAAACGTGGTTTTTCATGCGCGGTTGCGGGTTGGTCGCGGACATTATCGCGTGTTCCAGCAAGTTTCGTGCGCGGGGTGCGGGTGGAGCGGCGATCGATGGAAGGAAGCAGGCGGCGGACAAAACGAAAAAGGGTCGCAAGCGCGATGCCCGCAGTTGCTGCCTCGCGACAACGCGTTTTCTACTCCCCGCGACTAAACGGCGGCCATTGAAGCAATCGGCGACCATGACGAAGGAGATGCTGTTATCTATTCCGGCGTCAGTTGCTCGCCGCAAATCGGTCGAACATCACATGGCCTACCATTCGCTCGCAATCGGCAGTGGCAATGCGTTGATCGTCGCGTAACTGTTCAACGCGGTCTACTGCGCATCCTTCGTTCACGAAGCGACAGAGGGGCGAAGTGACCTGGATGTTTTCCGTGTCGCTGAAGCGGCGCTTCACGATTGCGCCGTTCGCGGCAAAGCTGAAGGTAAATTTTCGACCGCGGCCGATGGCATGATCGCGGTCCAGAGGGTGCTCACCCTCCGCGACGATCAATTGATGATTCCTTCCCACGTCATCTCCGACGCTTAAGCACGGCTTGTCAAATTTCTGACCAACGACTTGCTGTCGCCTATTGTGCCGGAATGCGAGTCCCTAATAGGTGATCTGGCGCCAATTTTTGTCAAGCCAAACTATATTTGTCAGATTTTAGATAAAATCGCGCGAGCGACTTGCTGTCGCAATGGCTGACCGTCTTTGTGCCACTGTTTTGACGGTCGAACCTGAGAGAGATAACGAAAATGGATATCAGACCGTCCGCACTCGGGGACCTGAAGTTGCGCGACCTCCGTGAGGCGATAAGCAAGGGCGTTTTGCAGCAGGGGCGACTGTTGATGCTGGATACGCCGCTCGGCAAGAATGCGTTGGTGCCGCTACGTGCGCGCGGATCGGCCAGAATCGGGCGTGACTATTCGTACACGATCGACGTTGCGTCGACACGCGACGATACTGCACTGCTGTCGCTGATGCACCAGCCCGTTACGTTGCAGATTCAGCAAGTCACGGCTCCCTTTGCTGTTCCCGTTTATCGCCCAGTCCACGGCTTCGTGCATCGGGTCGCCTATTTGGGCGGAAACGGTGGCCTTTCGACGTACCAGCTCGAGTTTTCATCGGCGTTGGTCTTCCTTGAGAAAACCCACAACGAAGAAGGCTGGCTCGAGAAAGACGCCCGCGAGATCATTTCCGACGTGTTTGATCGATATCCGCAACTGCGCGGACAGTACCGTTTCGCGCTGTCGTCCGATCCTGTCAAGCGCTCGTGGTGCAGGCAAAGCGAATCCGATCTTCACTTCGTGAACCGCCTGGCTGAAGCCGAGGGCTGGTATTTCTACTGGACTCACGAAAACGTTGGCGAAGGTGACGCCCCCACGACGACGCTCGTAATCGTTGACCGCGTCTCGACACTTCCCGACGCGAAGTCGGTCGAATTTATTCGGGCCAACGATAGCAACGAATCCGACGGTTTCGCCCATTGGGCTGCAGTGCAGACGATGCAGAGCACGCGTTACATGTCACGCGCGTTTGACTACAAGCGGCCCACTTCCGATTTTCAGGTCGAGAGCGGGCTCGCCGCGACGAGCTATGTCACGGAGGAGCGCCGCCAGAAAGCTGAGCATAGCGTTCCTAATGCGCCGATGACGGTCTACGAATCGACGGCTTACGGCTATTCCAGCTCAGACACGGGCGAGGTGCGAGCGCGTCGGCGAGTAGAGATATGGGATGCGCGAGCAAGCCGATATTTCGGCGTCGGAGGCGTGCGGTGGCTCGATGCCGGTTCGCGGTTTGCGTTGAACGGACATCCCCGCCACGAAGACGGTGATGCGAAGAAGCGAGAGTTTCTGGTGGTCGAGGCGCGTTGGTTCATCGAGAACAACGTCCCGATTGGTCAGCAGACGGCCGAGTTTCCGCAAAGTCTTCGTGCAACGCTGGCCGAGCAACAGGCGATTCACCGTGAGCGGTTCAAGACGCTTGGACATGAGGCGGATGGTTCGGCCGGATTTTTCGTGCTCGAAGTCGAAGCGCAGCCCACGGCTGTTGAATACCGGAGTCCGTTGGATCATCCGAAGCCGGTCATGTCGATCGAACACGCGCTTGTCGTGACCCCGGATGGCGCGGAAGCGTGGACCAACGACCGAAACCAGATCAGGGTGCATTTCGCATGGGATCGCAAGAATCCACTGCACGCCTTCAATTCCTCACCGTTGCTGTCGTCGCTTCAATCCGATACCGGGAACGGTTATGGAGCGGTTCATGTTCCGAGGGCGCGGGAATGGGTCATCGTCGGTTACTGGAACGGCGACTGTGACAAGCCGTTCGTGTTGGGGCGAATCAATGGCGGGACGACCCCTTCCCAATGGCATTCGAACGCATTACTTTCCGGGTTTAAGTCGGAAGGGTTCGGCAAAACAGGCGCCTACAACTCGTTCGTCCATGACGATTCCACGAATCAAAGCGGGACGCGGCTGGTCAGCTACACGGGCAAGAGCTATGCGGCCCTGACACAGGGCTAACTGATCAAGCAAGACGGCAACACACGAGGTCAGTATTTGGGTGCCGGCTTCATCTTGCACGCTGACGAGTTCGGTGCGGTTCGTGCCAGCAAGGGGCTCTCTATCAGTGCGCACTCGAAATCCTACGACGACGAGCAGATGGGCGTGGACGAGGCGCGATCGCAGTTGCAGCAGGCGGGAATGCTGGTCGAGTCGTTGTCCAGCGCAAGCACGACCGCTCAGGCGGAATCGCTGCAAACCGGACAGGATGCGCTCAAGGCGCTGTCGAAGGACATCCAGCACCCGGTATCGGGCGATACGTCAGGTGGGGTGACGGCAGGCGGTGGTACTGGTAGCGCGAACGGATTTGCGCAGCCGAACATCTTGGTATCGACGCCGAAGGACATCGCACTGATCGCGGACAGCTCGACGCATATCGTCGCCGAGAAAGAGGTCAACGTTGTCAGTAACGAGAACACGTACGTTGCAACCGGCAAGTCGTTCGTCGTGGCGGCTGCAGAAAAGGTGAGCTTCTTCGCGCAGAAACTCGGTGCGTACTTCGTGACCGCGAAAGGGCCGATCAAGCTGTCGGCCAACACGGATGACGTGAGCGTCAACGCGGGGAAAGACGTGACTGTAAAGGCCAAGCGCATTGTGCTTGATGCCGATGAAATCATCATCAAGGCCGGTGGCTCCTACACAAAGTGGATGGCCGCTGGCATTGAAGACGGCACACAAGGCCCTCGCACGATCAAATCGGCGTCGCTCAGCCGACAGGGACCTAGTTCGATTGCGCAGCACATGAACAGCCTGCCGCAGGCCAAATTCAACGATCCCTATGTGCTGCGAGATCGCATCTCTGGCGAGGTGTTGAAGAATCACCCCTATGAACTGGTGCGGGGCGACGGCACTCGCATCAAGGGAATGACGAATGAGTTGGGCCACGTTGCCGAGCAGAAGAATGAGGACATCGAGACGCTGAAATTGCATGCGCTTCGTCCGGAGCTGCCCGCGAGCTCGGGCAACGGCTCGGAATGATCTCTTCGCGACCGATTGAAACTGATCCAGAAAATTCTATGAGCGACAATCAGGCAGGTAATCAAGGGGGCGACTCGCCATTCAGCGACGATGCGGAGCAGGAGGTCGTGCGACAGACGGGACGTACAGCTCCGGACGGCTCGTCCTACGGAACGTTTACGCTTACCCCGGCGAGCGATACGCGGCAGAAGGAACTGTTGTGTGACGTACGGCCCATTATTCCCGTGATCTTTCTGCCGGGCGTGATGGGATCATTGCTGACGGATAACGAAAATGGCAATGAACTGTTCTTTGCACCAAACACGGACGGCATGCTCGGTAACCTGGGTGCGCTTCCGGCGCTGCTTGGCTTGTGGTTCACGAGCGCAACAACGCGGGAAAGGCAGTTCGATCCGACTAGGGCGGCGGTGACGCCGCTCGGGCCGATCAATGTCGGCAAGCATGGCAAGAACGATGTTCCTGAGCAGTTCGTCGACGAAAAAGAAGCCAGACGGCGCGGATGGGGCTCGATTCACCGCACGAGTTATCACCCGGTGCTGGCGTGGCTCGAAGAAACGCTGAATCAGCCGAAGCTTTTGGGGGAACCGCACGGGCCGTGGGTCACGCCAGACCCCGACGGCGAGAAATGGACGCTCAAGCCCGTGATCGACACCGATCCAGCCGAATACGGTGCGCTTGGGAAGGGCGGGAAGATTACTCTGAATTCTGCGGAATTCGAGCATTTCTCGAAGTTCCGGTATCGCGTGTATGCAATCGGCTACAACTGGTTGCAGTCGAACGCGGACTCGGGAAAGCAGGTGGTTGAAGGATCCAATTACCAAGACCCGAAGACGAAGAAAATAACGCGCCTGATGGGAATCAAGGAAATCATTGCAGAGAACCATAGTGGTAAGGCGATCATCTTGACGCACTCTATGGGGGGACTGGTCGCGCGGATGGCGATTGCAATGCATGGCGCGGAAGATTTGATGCACGGAGTGTTTCACAACGTGCAGCCGGCGACTGGCGCGCCTGTTGCTGTCAAACGGTTCAGGACCGGCGGCGGTAATGAAGGTGGGATGAACAGCTTTATTAATGGCAGCCTGGTTGGTCGTGATGCGGACGAGTTTGTGGCGGTGATGGCGAATGCACCAGGGCCGTTTGAACTGACACCCATGCCGGATTACATCAATGGCAAACCATGGTGGGTGTTCGCGCGACTCAATAGTGAGGTGGTCATGGAGTTGCCTAAGAATGGCGATGCATACAAAGAAATTTATATGAATTCAAAATGGTATGGCTTGGTGCCTGATCCGTCCTTGTTAGACCCGGCGGGAATCGTGAAAAAGAGGCTCGATAAAATTGGGCAGGGGAAAACGGTTTTGGACAATTTTTATGAAACCATCAAGGATGTTGTTGCGAAGCAGAATAAAATAACGAACCTTTATCATGCGAGAACATACGCGGCATATAATGGAATTGGAGAGTTGCATAAAAAATCGCAAGATGAAGCTGAAGGTGGGGGCAAAGATAAGCCGGGCATCGAAAAAGGTCTGCCGCTCGAAAAGTTGCTAACGTTTGGTAAAGTGATTTGGAAGGGAAATATCCCGGCAGGCGTTACGGAGGAGGAATTGCGCGCCGCTCGGTTCATGCGTGCGGATGATTCGCATAGAGGGAACGTGCGGGTGTATTTGGATTCGCGCAACGCAACCATCGATTTTGAGGTGCAGAAGGTTGCGAAGTTGCCCGCTGAGGCAACTGTCCCCGATCCGGATAAGAACGGAATCATTGTTGGTGATGCTACGGTGCCCGCGTGGTCGGCCGACGCGCAGGCACGTGGGTTGAGACCGGGAGTAGACGGTGATCCGGCACAAGGCGTACAGATGGCGTTTGTGCAGGGCGGCTACGATCACCAGGGGAGCTTTAACCATCCGTGGACTCGATGGGCGTTGCTCTACAGCATCGTGCAGATCGCGCAGGATGCGCAGGAGCCATCATGCTGAAACGATTCCTGAAATTTCTGTTGTTTGTGGCGGGCGTGTGCGCCTGTTCGATTGTGTTTTCCGGGGAACCGACGATGACTAATCCCTTGCTTTCCAAATCGCGTCCGTGGTGTATCGGTCGTTTCGTGTTCAACCGGCCCGTGATGAGCGAAATTTCGAATCAGCGATATGAGTTTCGTGGGGAGAAGTTGCAGACCACGTACAATGTTTCGCTTGCAAATTATCAAGCTAAGGTTGAAGCGAGGGAGAGCGAGTTACGCAATAAGCGACGTATAGACCCTGGAAATAAAAATAAAGAAACGAGTCATCCGTGGCTTGAAAGGGCATTTTCTCCGGTCAAAGATTCGAGGGTGTTCGTGTACCAGGATGCTGCGACTGAGGGGGTTGTGCTACCTTTTAATACCGAGGGATTTGTCTATGATAAAGGCACGCTTTTTCATACGACTGGTGGAGTTGGTTCATCTGCAATTGGTAGGGTGGAAGATATTTATAATGATACGATTCGTCGTATCAAGGCGCGCGATAACTGGACGGTGCCTGCGGAATCGGGATTCTGTTTCGACGGTGGAATCGTCACCGGTTCATCGACCTATACTGAGGAAGTTAGCCAGTCATTCGCATTGATGCCGGGCCGACCGGCGTTGCTGGTGATTAAGATGCGTGACGCGGTGGACACGGATCTGAAAGAGCCGTTGACCAAGACGTTGCCGCAATTGCGCGCGCAGATGGATCGATTGCCCGGCCATTATCGAATCCTGCGACAAGGCAAGCGCACGGTTGCGGGGATGGATGCAGAGGAAGTGTTGTTCGAGTTGAAGGAGGGCGATATTACGTCATACCGTTTTTATCTTCTTGCACCGGGCGATGAAAGCACGCTGGCGAAACCACATACGGCAATTCAGATGTTGCTTGGCGCGAGCAGTCCCGACTTGAAGCCGGAAGAGGCAACATCGCCGGTAGATGAAGCAGGGGCGCTGCAAACGTGGGACACGTTGCTAAACAGTTTGCGGCTGCGTCCAGGTGCCGTGTGAGCGGAGGGCCGAATGAAGCGATACGACATCGTGAAGGGCGACAAGACAACGGTTGGTGGAGTTGTCTAGGCCGGGGATAGCACCGACCAGATCGGGGGCCGTGAACAGGCGCGCGAACTTGATCCGGTCTGGTGTCCCGTCTGCAAATCCATCGGCAAGATTCAATGCACCGGTCCCCGGATTTCGAGCACCGGGCCGGATGGGCGCGAGGCGGCGTTGAGCGACGATCTTTGTATCTGTCAGTGCTCTCCGCCGCCGAAACTTGTAGCGTCACAGTCGGTGTCGTATATCGATGTCTGAACAAAGGAGAATGAGATGATCCGAAATATGATGAGTTGGGTTGCGTTGCTGGTGCTGGCAGTGAGCATGTCGGGGTGTGCCTCGACCGGCATACTGAACGGGGCTATGTAACCATCGTGCACCGGCACGGGTGCCGTGCCGGGTTGTTGTATGGAACGTGGTTTGTTATTGGGAACGGGCCCAGTCTTTATTGACCCTGACCCAAGAAGTAGTCCGGTTCAAAAGTAGAGAAATTCGGCACGAGTACTTCGTTCTCGACGCAGACACCGGTGACTTTTGATGCCAACAAGTGGCTTCTTTGCGTCCATCGGTCCGGGGAATTGATTACGTTGACCGTATTGCAGGCAAACAGCCAGGCCAATGTGCCGCGCGGGGCGCGCGATCTCGATGCTTCTCCAGCAGTTCCGCCCCACTGCTGCCCGGGTTCGGCATGTCGCTGATTTGCCACTTTCGCCGGACGGCATCCTTGACGGGATACACAAAGTGATTGCGATGCTGTCTCGCGTAATCACGATAGAGCATGTGTGGATCGAGAGGGTCCGGCTCACATAGTGTGTAAGCGGGTCCATCGGATACGGAGTTGCCGGGACGTTGAGGTAAACGTCCTTACAAACTCGGTAGTCGTGTGCATATTCGCCGCTGCGCAGTAGCAGTTCCCAAGCCCAAATTGATGGATCGTTGACTTCTGGGGCGGGATATTGTGTACCGCCGCGCCAGTCGGCGCGGGCAGCGAACAGGGGATGCTGGACGGGGATTGGGGCGGTCGGCCATCCTCACGGTTCCTCTACGGAAATCGCCCTACTGGATGGTAGCAAAATAGTAACAATAGTCCGGCGAAACGGCAAAGAAAAAGGGGTTAGCATCAGCTAACCCCTTGATTCCTTTGGTCGGAGCGATAGGATTCGAACCTACGACCCTCTGATCCCAAATCAGATGCGCTACCAGGCTGCGCTACGCTCCGACGAGCCAAAGATTCTATCGCCTAATGGGGGGCGGGTCAATCACGTTATGCATGCGACCGACATCATCACGAATCGCTCATGATTGGCGACAATGCGGATGATGATCGCCCGGCACGCACGTGTGCGACCGGATCGTTCGCCGACGCATGGAGAGACATCATGATGAACCTGATCCTGTGGCGCCACGCCGAAGCTGAAGACTACGCGACAAACGACCTCGCACGCCAGTTGACGGCCCGCGGGCGCAAGGAAGCACAGGCAATGGCCAAATGGCTGCGCAGCCGGCTCGAGTCGAGCTGCGTGATCCTCGCGAGCCCGGCGGTGCGTACCGTGCAGACGGTCGAGGCGCTGACCGACCAGTACCGGACCATCGATGCGCTCGCGCCGGGCGGCAGCGTCGACGACGTGCTGGCGGCCGCCGGCTGGCCGGACGGCATCGCGCCGACGGTCGTGATCGTCGGGCACCAACCGACGCTCGGCAGCGTCGCCGCGCAGCTGATCGCCGGCAACGATGATAGCTGGAGCGTCAAGAAGGGCGGCATCGTATGGCTCGCGAGCCGCACGCGCGACGGCAGCCGTCAGGCCGTGCTGCGCGCATTATTGACGCCGGACCTGGTGTGAAGGGGGTTGAAGGCATTGATCATACGGTTTCGCAAGCTTTCTGCTAAAGTCAATTCGGCGACACGTCATTGAAAGGACACGGTCGTGCCACAGAATGGTAACGACCGGTTACTACATTGGCTGGCATGTCGTCCTATTCCTTACGACCAGGAAAGCCTAATGCGAGAACTGCCGACGCCTACGCTCCCTTTTGCCTCGCTTCCCCTCGACACGACGCGGCGTCACCTGCCGCGCGCTGCTGAAACCGTCACATCCGAGTACCGTCTGCGTGCCGCCTGGGCGCGCACGGAAGACGAGTTGCGCGAGGCCCAGCGCCTGCGCTACACCGTGTTCGCCGAAGAGATGGGCGCGCAGGTCAGCGGCCCCTCCGGTCTCGATGTCGATCCGTTCGATGCCTATTGCGACCATCTGCTGGTGCGCGATCTCGACACGCTGAAGGTGGTCGGCACGTATCGCGTGCTGCCGCCGCACCAGGCCGCGCGTGTCGGCCGCCTGTACGCGGAAGGCGAATTCGATCTGTCGCGCCTCACGCACCTGCGCGGCAAGATGGTCGAGGTCGGCCGCTCGTGCGTGCACAGCGACTACCGCAGCGGCGCCGTGATCATGGCGCTGTGGGGCGGCCTCGGCGCGTACATGATGCAGAACGGCTACGAGACGATGCTCGGCTGCGCGAGCGTGTCGATGGCCGACGGCGGTCACTATGCGGCGAACCTGTATCAGTCGCTGCCGGCCCACTCGCTGACGGCGCCGGAATACCGCGCGTTCCCGCATACCGCGCTGCCGGTCGACGAGTTGCAGACGGGCACCGTGGTCGCGCCGCCGCCGCTGATCAAGGGCTACCTGCGCCTCGGCGCGAAGATTTGCGGCGCGCCGGCCTGGGATCCCGACTTCAACTGCGCGGATTTCCTGACCTTGTTCCGCCTGTCGGACATCAACGCTCGCTACGCCCGCCACTTCCTGGGCTGAGCAAAGCGAATCGTGGCGCCGGTTACGGCGCGCACGCATGCGAACACCCGTCGCGTCGCAGCCTGCTATGCGACGGGTGTTCGACCGTTCGGATGGTGCGAATGTATCCGGCCCTGTTAATTTCAACGACACGCGGCCACCGCCGTGCCGCAACGACACGTTCGCGGGCGGGCCGCGCGTGCTGCGGCCCGGGCGACAGGGCGGAGCGTGCCTAGTGCTTGCGCCGCCAGTCGAGTAGATGGTGTTCGGCCATCCAGTGATGGATCATCCCTTCGCCGCCGTGGCTGCGCTTGTATTCGCGCGATTCGAAGTAGGACAGGGCGACGAGCACCATCAGGCCGATGAACAGGCCGATTAGGCCAGCGATTTCTTCAGACGACATGGCAGCCTCCTTTCAACGGCACAGCGCCATGGCTCCATAGTAGAACATGCGCGGGACGACCCCTAACCCGGAATTCGGCTAGACTCGGCGCGGTTCTGGCGCGCGATGGGCGCGCCGTTTTCCGGAGCCTTCCCGATGACCCGTTTCATGCTGGCCGTGCTGGCCGCGTCCATTCTTGCCGGCTGTGGCAGCGACCCCCGCCAGACCCGTCGCGGCCACCCGCCGCAGGATCCCACCGATTACCACGGCGTGCCGACCGACATGACGCCACCCTCGATGCTTGGCAATCCGTCATCGTCGGCACCCGCGCCTACCCCGGCGCAATAACGCCCGGCCCGTGCGGCCGTCAGGCGCTGGCCGCGGTTGCGTCGGCGCCGATCCGCCGCGTCAGCGCCGGCAGGTAGCTCGCGAGCGTTGCGCCGCGCGCGACCATGAACAGCAGCAGCGCGAACCACAGCCCGTGATTGCCGAACGGGCCGACGGCCGCCAGCGTCGCGGCAATGAAGATTGCGAACGACGCGACCATCGCGCGCATCAGCGATTGCGTCTGTGTCGCGCCGATGAACACGCCGTCGAGCAGAAACCCCCACACGGACACGATCGGCGAGATCGCCGCCCACGGCAGGTATTGCAGCGCGACCGCGCGGATCGCCGCCTGATCGGTCAGCTGCGCGACGATCCAGCCGCCGGCTGCCCAATAGACGAATGCGAACAGCAGTGCACCGAGCGCGGACCACAGCAACGTGACGCGCACGGCCTGCCGGAATGCGACGCGGTCGCGTACGCCGGCTGCGGCACCGACGAGCGCTTCGGCCGCATGTGCGAAGCCGTCGAGCCCGTACGCCATGAAGGTCTGGAAATTCAGCAGCAATGCGTTGGCCGCGAGTATCGCGTCGCCTTGTTTGGCGCCGAGATGCGCAAACCAGCCGAACGCGCCGAGCAGGCACAGCGTGCGCAGGAAGATGTCGCGATTCAGCGCGATCAGCCGCTTGAGCGCCGCACGGTCCGCCAGTGCGCGCGCGGCGAGCGGCGCGAGGCCGCGCGGCCGCAGCCGCCACAACATCCACGCGCCGAGCGCGAAGCCGCACGCGTCGGCGGTCGCGGTCGCCGCACCGATCCCGGCAATGCCCCAGCCGAAACCGTACACGTACAGCAGCACGGCACCGATGTTCACAGTATTGATGAAGACCTGCGCGACGAGCGCGAGCCGCACGCGCTGCACGCCGAGCAGGTAGCCGAGCACGACGTAGTTCGCGAGTGCGAATGGTGCGCTCCAGATCCGCGCGTGGCCGTAGGCCAGCGCGGTTGCGCGGACGGCCTCGCTGCCGCCCAGCGCGGTCAGCGCGAACGACAACAGCGGCACCTGCAGCGCGAGCACCGTGGCGCCGAGCGCGAACGCGACGATCAGCGCGCGCAGCACGTTCAGACGGATGCCGGCGGCGTCGCCGGCGCCGTGCGCCTGCGCGACGAGGCCGGTCGTGCCCATGCGCAGGAAGCCGAAGCCCCAGAACACGAAGTTGAAGAACAGCCCGCCGAGCGCGACGCCGCCGAGATATTGCGCGCCTTCGAGGTGGCCGGCGACGGCCGTGTCGACCGCGCCGAGGATCGGCTGGGTCAGGTTCGCAAGAACGATCGGAAACGCGAGCGCGAGGACGCGCCGGTGCGAGACGGCGGCCGACCCGGCGCCGGTTCCGTGCGGTAATGCGGATTCGGACATGGCGGACGCGTCAGGCGCGTTCCTGCACGCAGACCCACGGCGATACGACGACTGCCCACAGCTCCGGATTGCGCGCCGCGAAGGCGGCGGCGGTTTCCGCCGGCATGCGCGCGACGAGGCCGGACGACAGCCAGCGCGTGACCTGTTCCGCATCGTCGCCGGCAATCGCTTCGGCGACGCTGACGAGATCGAGATCGCGCGCGACCGACAGCAGCTTGCCCTGCGCGAAGAAGCGCTCGAGATCGCACCAGTCGATCTTGGCGGTTTCGCCGAGGAGTTTGGCGTAGAGCGGGCTGTGCGACGCGCCCGCAGCGGATTCGTGTTGGTGGGAGGACATCGGTCGTGTATTGGAAAGACTGCGTGGCGCCACTATAAACCATCCGGGCGACCGGCCGGCCGCCCGGCACGGCCGCGCCCGGTTCACGCGTCACGGAGCGCGCGGCGCACGATCTTGCCGGTCGCCGTCATCGGCAGGCCGTCGACGAACGCGATCGCGCGCGGGTACTCGTGAGCGGCCAGGCGCGTGCGCACGTGCGCCTGCAGCGCCTGGACGAGCGCGTCGTCGCCGACATGGCCGGGATTCAGCACCACGAACGCCTTGACGATCTCGGTGCGCGTCGGGTCGGGTACGCCGACGACGGCCGCCATCCGCACCGCCGGATGCGTGAGCAGGCAGTCCTCGATCGGCCCCGGGCCGATCCGGTAGCCGGCGCTCGTGATCACGTCGTCGTCGCGGCCGACGAAGCGCACGAAGCCATCGGCGTCGATCGTGCCGGTGTCGCCGGTGAGCAGGTAGTCGCCCGCGAACTTGTCGCGCGTCGCGGCCGGATTGCGCCAGTATTCGATGAACATCACCGGGTCGGGGCGGCGCACCGCGATGCGCCCCTCGACGCCGGTCGGCAGCGGCGTGCCGTGCTCGTCGACGATCGCGACCGTATGCCCGGGCACGGCCTTGCCGATCGCGCCGGGCTGCGCATCGAACAGCGCGGCGCACGACGACAGCACCATGTTGCATTCGGTCTGTCCGTAGAACTCGTTGATCGTCACGCCGAGCGCGTCGCGCCCCCAGGCCGTCAGCTCGGTGCCGAGCGATTCTCCGCCGCTCGCGACCGATTTCAGCGTCAGCGTGTGGCGCTCGCGCGGCACCGGCACCGTGCGCATCAGCTTCAGCGCGGTGGGCGGCAGGAACGCGTGGGTCACGCCGTGCCGCGCCATCAGCGCGAACGCGGCCTCGCCGTCGAACTTCTCGAAGCGGCGCGCGAGCACGGGCACGCCGTGATGCCATGACGGCAGCAGCACATCGAGCAGCCCGCCGATCCACGCCCAGTCGGCGGGCGTCCAGAACAGGCGCGCGTCGCGCGGGAAGCATTGCTGCGACATCTCGACGCCCGGCAGGTGGCCGAGCAGCACGCGATGCGCGTGCAGCGCGCCTTTCGGCTTGCCGGTCGTCCCGGACGTGTAGATGATCACCGCCGGATCGTCGGCGGCGGTGTCGGCCGGCACGAACTCGGGCGATTCGGCCGCGAGGGCTGCGTCGTAGCGCAGCACGCCCGGCGCGTCGGGCACGTCGTCGCCGATGCAGTAGCACGTGCGCAGCGCCGGCAGTTGCGCGCGCAGCGGCGCGATCTTGGCGTAGCCGGCCGCGTCGGTGACGAGCGCGGCGGCTTCGCTGTTCGCGAGCCGGTATTCGAGCGCGTCGGCGCCGAAAAGCGTGAACAGCGGCACCGCGATCGCGCCGAGCTTGTACGCGGCGAGATGAGCGATCGCCGTTTCGGGGCCCTGCGCGAGGAAGATCGCGATCCGGTCGCCGCGTTGCAGGCCGGCACGCGCGAGACTGTTCGCGAAGCGGTTAGAAGCATTCTTCAGGTCGTCGAACGTGAAGCGCGACTCGTCGCCTTGCGACGTTTCGTAGATCAACGCGAGCTGTCCGCTGCCGTCGGCCCACTTGTCGCAGACGTCCACGCCAATGTTGTAGCGGGCCGGAATGTCCCATCCGAAGCGGGAGAGCAGGTCGTCGTAGCGTTCGGCGGCGGGCAGCATCACGGGTCTCCTTGGCGTCGATCGAGGGGGCGGTCGATGACTTACATCAGCATTTCACGAGGCCGAAACCACAATGGCGCCTGATAGATAGGGAATGTTCGGGCTCGTGCAACGGGTGCGGCTCAGTGCACGATTCCACAATGACGCATAAGATCACGACAAAACAGTGATGTGACCATGGATTTGCTTTTGATAGCTGCGGGGTTCAGCCTGTTCGGAATCGGTGCGCTGGTGGTGTTTGCCAGCCGCGTCGATCCGTTGTCCGGCCGGTTCACCGGCCGTCTGCGCAAGCGCTGACACAACCTTCCCGATTTTCCTCGCGACGACATGCGATGCATGCCGGCATCGCGTGTCGCCCCTCGTCGACGGTGGCGCACTCAGCGCGCCGGCAGGTAGCGTGCCGGATCGATCGAGCGGCCGCCGTAGCGCAGCTCGAAATGCAGCGCGACGCGATCGCTGTCGCTGTTGCCCATCTCCGCGATCGTCTGCCCCTGCGTGACCGATTGGCCTTCCTTCACGAGCAGCGCACGGTTGTGCGCGTAGGCCGTCAGGTAATCGGCGTTGTGCTTGAGAATGATCAGGTTGCCGTAGCCGCGCAAGCCGTTACCTGCATAGACGACCGTGCCCGGCGCGGCGGCCAGCACCGGCGTGCCCGACGCGTTCGCGATATCGATGCCCTTGGATTTCGATCCGTCGAACGTGCGCACCACGTTGCCGGTGGACGGCCAGATCAGCGCGATGTTGGTGGCCGGCTTGACGGCCGATTCGACCGGCGCGGAAGGCGCGGGACGGCTGCGGCCCGCGCTGCCGGTGGTCGACGCTGTTGTCGTGCCGGGCGGCGGCGCAACGCGCAGCACCTGGCCGACCTCGATCGCGTCGGGGTTCGTGATCTGGTTCCAGCGCACGATGTTCGCCGTCGACGTGCGATTCTCGCGCGCGATCCTGTAGAGCGTGTCGCCGCGCTCGACGCGGTAGTAACCCGGGCCGACGGGGGCGGAGCCGCACGCGACGAGCAGCGCGGCGCAGGCGGCCGCGAAGAGCCGCTTCGTTGTTGTTCCGAACATTGAACCTCGCAAAACCCTGCCGCGCGCGACGCGGCAGGCAATACAAAACGTCAGATTTTAACGGGTTCGACCCGCGCACCGCAGTTTCGAGCCGCGGGCGCGGCCTGCGCGTACCGGTTCGATGCGGCCGGTGTCAGCCGGCGAGCGGCAGTACGCGAATCCGCAGCGTGGCCGTTTCGGTCGCGCCCGGCGCGAGCATGCGCAGCCCGAGACCGTTGTGGATCGCGTCCGGCAGCCCGAGCCACGGCTCGACGCAGTAGAAGTCCGATTCCGGTTTTTCGGTCCAGGTCGTGACCGCATACCACGGGATCGAGCCCGGGACGTCGAGTGCGATCTCGATCGTGCGACCGCGGCCCGGCATCACGATGCGCACAGGCGTGGAAGGCGCGCCGTCGAGGCAGTGGAAGCGGTCGAGGATGTCCGGATCGCCGAGGCTGTACGACGCTTCGCCGGGCTCGAGCGGGCTGATCGAGCCGTCGGCGCGCTGCAGGCAGCGATGCGTCGGCGGCAGTTCCAGCGTGGTTTGCGCGCGTTCGCCGTGCGGCAGCGCGAAATAGAAATGGTGGCCCGCGTAGTAGGGCAGCGGCGTGTCGCCGCGGTTGGTCGTGGTGAGCGCGACGTCGAGCGTATGCGCGTCGGCGAGCCGGTAGGTCGTATCGAACCGGAAATCGAACGGATAGCTGTCGCGCAGCGCGTCGTTCGCATCGAGTGTCATTGACAGCGCGGCGCCGTCGGCCGACGGCTGTGCCGCGAACGGCAGGTCGCGCGCGAAACCGTGCATCGGCAGGTCGCGGACCACGCCGGCGGCATCGCGCCAGCGGCCCAGTTCGCCGTCGACACGGTGGCGGCCGAGGAACGGGAACAGCAGCGGATTGCCGCCGCGCACGCGCGCGAGGTTGCTCCAGTCGGCCGTTTCCGGCCAGAAGATGACCGGCTCCCCGTCGACGTGCCAGGACAGCAGGCGGCCGCCGAATTGCGGGGCGACCCGAACGAGCGACGGGCCGGCGTGAAGTTCATGAATGTCGTGCTGCTGGAAGATCGGCATGGCGAATCGGTATGAACAGGGTGGGCGGGGGGGCGCGATGGCGCGCTCCATTATCGGGCCGCGAGGCGGTCGGGGAAAACCCTTCTCGGGAAATCGCGAGTTTTTCAGATTGTCAGCTGTCGGGATAATGCCTCTAAACCGGTGATGTTGCCGGGTCATGACACTTCGTGGAGGGGCCATGGATCTGGCAATGGCAATGGGACTCGCACTGTTCGGCATGTTCACTGGCAGCACGGTATTGTTTTTCTATCAGCTCGGCCGCTGACGGCAATTTCTGCCGGAATCGAAAGGCCCGCCATGCAAATGGCGGGCTTTTTGCTTTCCGGTCGCTTACAAATTGCAAGCGTTTGTGTGCAATGCCGCAATAATCCGCCAAATGCCTTGGCGCGGTAATCCTGGCTCGGCATAATCGGGGCGCGTTTTTTCGGACGCGCGATGCGTCGTCCGCTTTTCTACCCGATTGATCACCACTAAAAGGACCGACGCGTGAGTCTCTGGTTTCTGGTATTCCTGAGCGTCCTGCAGGGCGTCACCGAACTCTTCCCCGTCAGTAGTCTCGGCCATACGCTGCTCGTGCCCGCGCTGTTCGGCATGCACATCGACAAGCATGCGCCGCAGTTGCTGCCGTTCCTCGTCGCGCTGCACCTCGGCACCGCGCTCGCGCTGCTGTGGTATTTCCGTGCACGCTGGATCGCACTGATCGGCGGCTTCTTCGCGCAGCTCGGCGGCCGCAAGAACGACGACGGTCACCTGATGTGGGCGCTGATCATCGGCACGATCCCGACCGGGATCGTCGGGCTGCTGCTCGAGAAGCGCATCGAGCGCGTGTTCCACGATCTGCGGATCGTCGCGATCGCGCTGATCATCAACGGCGTGCTGCTGTGGGTCGGCGATCGCATCCAGCGCAGCCGTGCGCACCAGCCGCCCGAGAAGATGACGTTCAAGCAGGCGTTCTTCGTGGGCCTCGCGCAGATCGGCGCGCTGATTCCGGGTTTCTCGCGCAGCGGGCTGACGATGATCGCCGGCAATGCGGCCGGGCTGACGGCGGAGAAGGCGGCGGAGTTTTCGTTCCTGCTTGGCACGCCGATCATCTTCGCGGCGGGCGTGCTCGAGCTGCCGAAGCTGTTCCATGCGCGCGACCAGCTCGCGGACGCGCTGCTCGGCGGCGTGCTGACGGCGATTGCGGCTTATCTGAGCGTGCGGTTCTTGATGCGCTATTTCGAAGGGCGCGGGCGGTTGGCCTCGTTCGGCGTGTATTGCGTGATTGCCGGGCTGTTCTGTTTCGGGTGGTTCATGCTGCATGCGCAGCCGGTTTGATGGCTGCAGTGCTGGTCACGCGTGATATGACGCAATGATCGGGTATAATTTAGGGCTCGGCTTCATGCCGGGCCCGTTTCGTTTCGGGGCTTTGAGTTCGTGGTTGTTGTGGCGGTGCTCGAAGCCTCACGCGTCAAATGCGGTCCGGGTTGTGTGGCCGTGTCTTTTTCCCTCGACCGCCCTTAGCTCAGTTGGATAGAGCAACGGCCTTCTAAGCCGTAGGTCACACGTTCGAATCGTGTAGGGCGGGCCAGAAATTCCAGAAAGATCAACGTGTTGCACTCGGTCTGTTTCCCGTCGACGGTCACGTAACCCGCATCAGTCCTCGAAACTCGATTCGGCAGCGGGAAATCGGTTGCAGAGAATGCGCACTGATCGCCTCCACGGCGCGCATGCATCATCTTGCGCAGAAGGGCGCGTCTTGCAGTCACATACTCGGGACGATTTCTTCATGCGGAGCAGACACTTAAACTATTCACACCGCTAATTGTTCGCACTGCAGTGCGATACCCGACAGATTGTCCGTTCTGAACGGATTGTTACCCCGGTTGTTCCGCGCAGCTCAAGAAACTAGATTCGATCCTGCGTAATGCACGGTCCTGCAAGGGCGCTCGCCCGGCAGCCGCTCCGTTGCACGTTGATGACTTTCCACGCAGGAGTATTTCGATGTCGCATCAATCCAGACTTTATGTCATCACCGGTTCCGCTTCGGGTATCGGCCGGGAGACGAAGCAACTGCTCGAGTCGCAGGGGTACCGGGTAATCGGGGCCGACATCCGCGATGCGGACGTGATCGCGGATCTCGCCACGCCCGAGGGGCGCACGGCGCTGGTCGAACAGGTCACGACACTCAGCGGCGGCATCGTCGATGCCGTGCTGGCCGTCGCCGGGGTCGACCTTGCGGGCCCGGCAACGGTGGCGATCAACTACTACGGTGCGATCGCTACGCTCGAGGGATTGCGGCCCTTGCTGCTGCGTTCGCGTGCGCCGCGCGCGGTGGCTGTCTCGTCGATCACGTCGGTTCATCCGTTCAACGACCAGTTACTCAACGCGCTGCTGGACGGCACGGAAGCCTTCGCGCTGGAGAAGGCGGCCGAAGTGCCGTACGTCTATGCGACGACGAAGCGCGCGTTGTCGCGCTGGATCCGGCGCAATGCGCTGAAAGCGGAATGGGCCGGCTCGAACATCCCGCTGAATGCGATCGCGCCAGGGCTCGTCAAAACCGAACTGCTCAAGCGGCTGTTTGAAGATCCCGAGACCCGGCAGCGCATCAACGCCGGTACGCCGATGCCGCTCGGTGGGCCGTACGAGCCAGTCGCGGCCGCGGAGTTGCTGGCGTGGCTGTCCAGCGAAAAGAACGGGCACATGACCGGCCAGACGATCTTCATAGACGGCGGCGCGGACGTGATGATTCGCGGCGATGCCGTGTGGTGAGTGCCGGTCGCGGGACTTCGCTCGTCGTCGCAGGACCGCAGCCGGCGTGTTCGCGAGAGTTTCGGCGCTACAATCGCGGACACGACAACGGATGGCGTGGCTCCATGCGCCATCCCCGACAGGAGTGCACTTGTGGCAAAGGTCAATGCCGACGCGCAAAAAGAACAGATCCTGAACGCGGCGGCGAAGCTCTTCATCGAGAAGGGATTCGGCGGTGCTTCGATGCAGGAAATCGCGGAATCGCTCGGTGTGACGCGTACTGCGGTCTACTACTACTTCAAGAACAAGGACGAGATCCTGACCGCGCTGGTCGAGGAAGTCACGCTGCGTGCGAGGCGCGAGTCGAGCCGCGTGGCGGCGGAAGCAGACGCCGACCCGAAGGAGCGGCTGCGTGCGCTGGTGTACCAGCACGCGATGCTGATCCTGAAGCATCACAACGAATTCCGCGTGATCGACCGTACCGAACGGCAACTGCCCGAACGCGCGTACCGTGCGAACGAAGAGGCCAAGCGCGCGGTGCTGGACAATTTCACCGCGGCCATCGAGGCCGGCGTGCAGACCGGCGTGTTCCGCGTGGTCGACGCGAAGGTAGCGGCGTTCACGATGATCGGCATGTGCAGCTGGCCGGCATTCTGGTACAAGCCGGACGGCGCGAAGAGCGCGGAAGAAATCGCGGACGAGATCGCCGAACTCGCGGTGCACTCGGTCATCCGGCCTGCCAAGCGTCAACTCAAGCGGGCCGGCGACGTGACGGAAGCGCTGGCGCTGCTGCGAGAGGATCTCGATCATCTGGAACTGATTGTCGAAAAAGCACCGAAAGCAGGCTAGGAAAATTTTTTGCACTGAATTTGACATCATCGTCAAAAAACATATACTTGTGTCAAATCAAGGAGACGACTCGATGAACGATCTGACTGAAGGGCTCGCCGACACGCAGGCTCGCGCGCTGGCGATCGACTGGTTTCCGCAAACGCCGCCGCAGTCCGCCCGGCAGTTCGGCGTGACATTGCGGACGGAGGATGGCGCGGCGACCTCGGGCATCCTGTATCGCGGCGAGTCGTCGAAGACGGTGGTGTGCCTGATGCATCCGCGCGAGAACTTCGCGTTTCACTACATGATTCCGGCCTTGCTGAACGCGGGTGCGTCGGTCTGGGCGCAGGCCAGTCGATCGGTCGGCAACGACTTGCGTCTCGAGCACGAACTGGCGTTGCACGATGTGGCTGCCGGCATGCGCTACTTGCGCGAGTCGGGTTTCGAGCACATCGTGATGCTCGGCAACTCCGGCGGCTCGGGGTTGTACAGCCTTTACCACCAGCAAGCCACGCGTCCGGCCGAAAGCCGGATTGCGCGGACGCCCGGCGGCAGGGCGACACAGCTTGAAACGGCCTCGTTGCCCGTGGCGGACGCGATGATCTATCTTGCGCCGCATCCGGGTCAGGGCCGTCTGCTGCTCGGCTGCATCGATCCGGCGGTGACGGACGAGGCCGATCCGCTTTCCGTCGACGACAGCCTGAACGCGTTCAATCCGGCAAACGGATACTCGCGCGAACCCGGCCAGACCCGGTACAGCCCTGAATTCGTGACGCGTTACCGGCAGGCCCAGCGCGAGCGCGTCGCACGGCTCGACGAGCACGCCCGTGCACTGATCGCGGTGCGGCAGGACGCGCGGCGGGCCGTGAAGGAACAGCGGGCGACGTCGCGTCAGAAGGCCGAGGCGAATCACACGCCGGTCCTGACGGTCTGGCGGACCGACGCCGACCTGCGCTGTCTCGACCAGACGCTGGACCCGTCGGATCGTCTGCCGGGTTCGCTGTGGTCGTCGAACCCGGTTATTTCGAACTACGGATCAGTCGGCTTCGGTCGCTTGTGCTCGCCCGAGTCGTGGTTGTCGACGTGGTCCGGGATTGCGTCGAATGCGGCGCTCGAGCTGACCGCACCTGCGGTCGAGGTGCCGGCGCTACTCGTGGAATACACCGGCGACCAGACGACGTTTCCCGACGCGATCCGCGACATCTTCGCGGCGATCGGCGCGACTGACAAAACCCATCTGCGAGTGCGCGGCGATCATCATGGCCGGCCGCTCGGATCGGGTGAGGAGGCCGGCCGCTATGTCGCCGGGCGGCTGATTGCGAACTGGCTGAAAGAGCGAGATTTCCTGTAAAACGAGGAGTTCCAGCATGAACCTGTCATCACCGCTCCGGCTGAAAGGAGTCGATCACACGGCCCGACCCACCTGGAAGTTGCGCGAGACCGTCGAGTTCTATCGCGACATTCTGGGGTTGCCGCTGATCCACACCATCTCGGCGCGCGGCTGGGGCCCGGAAACGCACCCGGACTTCCTGCATTTCTTCTTCGACAGCGGCAACGGCAGCACGATCGCGTTTTTTTACTATCTCGGCGAGCCGCAGCCGGCGGATCGTCCGTCGATGCCGCCGACGCCCGACGATCACGTGTTCGATGCGACGCATACCGCATGGCTGGCCGACAGCGAGGCCGAGCTGCTGGCCTGGAAGGCGGCACTGGAAGCAAGGGGTGTCGAGGTGTCGTCGACCACCCGGCATGAAGTGATCGAGTCGATCTACTTTCGCGACCCGAACGGCTATTTCATCGAGATCACGGTGAAGCTGCGCCCGCTGCAGCAACTGGACGAGCAGGATGCGGCGCTGACGCTGCAGGCCGCCATCAACGCCGAACGCGCGGCGGCGCCGTCAGCGGGTGGTGTGCGGGCGATCGATATCGTCTGGCGCGAAAAAGGCAGACTGCTCAGCAGCGCATTCGGGATCGCGAGCGATGCGCCGGGCATGTTCGTCCCAGCACTGGCCGAATTCGCAAGCGTCGTCGACGCCGCCCGGCAGAACGCCGAATATCGGGTGTCGCAGCCGTCGGCCGATTATTTCCTGATCGAAGGCCGGACGGCCCTCGAATTCGACCGCAAGGCACTCGGGATGAAACCGGCAGTGTGGTACGGGCTCTTCACCGGTGGCCTGCGCGGCAGCATCGAAGTGTTCGACAAAGACCGCGTGCGTGTCGTGGCCGCATAGCCCGGAACAGGAGGAGATGACCATGACGGGCATTCATTTTCCGATCGACGGCGTCGTCTATTGCGATCCCGCCGACGCGCGGCGTTACCTGCGGGCCGGCGCGTGGATCGACCGCACGTTCGGCGAGGCATTGGCGGAGACGGCGCGGCGGCTCCCGGACAAGGCTGCATTCATCGCCGACGACCGGACGCTGACGTTTCGCGAACTGGACGAGCAGAGCGACCGCCTCGCTGCAGCACTCGTGCGTCTCGGACTGAAGCCGGGCACGCGCGCGATGTTCCAGATGGGAACGACCATCGATACTGCGCTCGCATTGTGCGCTAGCTACAAGAGCGGTGTCGTGCCGGTCTGTTCGCTGCCGCAATACCGCGAGGTCGAAATCGGCAAGCTCGCCGACCTCGCGCGACCGGAAGCCTACTTCGTGCAGGCCGATATCGGCCGCTTCGATCTCGTCGGGTTTGCGCAGACGATGTGCCGCGAACACGCATCTTTCCGGCATCTGATCGTTGCGCGCGGCGACGCGCCGGCCGGCGCACAGTCGATGTCGGAGCTGGCGTCGTCACTTTCGCTGGACGAAGCGCGACGGGTGCTGGCCGACGTCCGGATCGGATCGGAGGACGTGCTGAGCTTCCAGTTGTCCGGCGGCACGACGGGCGTGCCGAAGATCATCCCGCGCTTTCATGCGGAATACCTCGGCCATTCTCTGGCGTGGTCGCGGCATGTAGACGGCGGCGAGCACGCCACGCTGATCTGGTCGCTGCCGTTGCTGCACAACGCGGCGCACCTGTACGCGCTCGTGCCGACGATCGCGGCAGGACAGACCACGATCCTGATGGCGTCCGTCGACGTGGTGCAGATGGCCCGGCTGATCGAGCGGCACCGCGTGACGCATGCGGTGTCGATCGGCCCGGTGGCGCCGCAGATCATGGCGAATCCGCAGGTGCTCGACCACGATCTATCGTCGCTGAGGCTGTTCTTCTGCCTCACGCGCGCCGACAACCTCGAATCGTACCTCGGTGTGCGTTGCTCGAATATGTACGGTACGACAGAGGGATTGCTGATTGGGTCAGGCGCAGGCGTCGACGAACACGTTCGCCATCACACGCACGGCCGCTCGGGATGCGACCAGGACGAGCTTGTGCTGCTCGATCCCGACAACGAGGCGCCGGTTCCCGTGGGGCAAGTGGGCGAACTCTGCTTTCGCGGGCCGTCCAGTCTCCGTGGTTACTTCAGTGCACCGGAGGCCAACGCGACGGCCTTTACGAAGGACGGCTTCTTCCGCACCGGCGACATGATGCGCGCGCATGTGATCGACGGCGTCATGTATTTCTCGTTCGAGGGACGCCTGCGCGACAACATCAATCGTGGCGGCGAAAAGATTGGCGCGGAAGAAGTCGAGGCGTTCCTGAGCCATCACCCGGCGGTGCTCGACGCGAAGCTGGTCGCCATGCCCGATCCGGTCTACGGCGAGAAAGGCTGCGCGTTCCTGATCCTGCGGCCGGGACATGTCTCACCGACGATCCCTGAGCTGATCGACTTCCTCGGCGCACAGGGCCTCGCGAAGTTCAAATGCCCGGAGCGCATCGAAGTGGTGGACGAATTTCCGGTTACCCGGGTCGGCAAGGTGGACAAGCCGGCCATGCGACGCACGATCGCCGCCATTCTCGAGACGGAGCAGTTGTCCCATCCCCCCAGGCAGGAGCAATGACATGAGCCAGGTCAGCTATCGAATCGGCCAGATCGTACCCAGTTCGAACACGACGATGGAAACGGAAGTACCGGCGCTGCTGCGCCGCCGCGAACTGGTTGCGCCGGAGCGCTTCACGTTTCATTCGAGCCGTATGCGCATGCACAAGGTGACGAAGGAAGAGCTCGTCGCGATGAACAAGGAAGGGCTGCGCTGCGCGGCCGAGCTCGCGGATGCGCGCATGGACGTGATGAGCACGGCATGCCTCGTCGCCATCATGGCGATGGGACCGGGGTACCACCGGACCGTCGAGCGTGAGCTGGAGGAGGTGGCGCGGGCCAACCGTTGTGATGCGGCCGTGATGACGTCGGCCGGTGCGCTGATCGACGGGCTGCGCATCATGGGCGCGCGTCGGATTTCGCTGATGGCGCCGTACATGAAGCCGCTGACGAAGCTGGTGGTCGAGTACATCGAGAGCGAAGGCATCGAGGTGATCGATGCGCTGTCGTTCGAGATTCCAGACAATCTCGACGTCGGCCGCCGCGATCCGATGCGACTCGTGAACGATGTTGCGCGGCTGAACACCGCGAACGCCGATGTCGTGGTGGCGTCCGCATGTGTGCAGATGCAGTCGCTGCCGGCGATCGAGACGATCCAGGCGTCGCTCGGGATACCGGTGACTTCGACTGCCGTGTGTACCACGCGGCGGATGCTCGACAAGCTCGGCCTCGATGCGGTGATTCCCAGCGGCGGCGCGCTGTTGACGGAGGCGTACGCCGGTCGTGTCGCCGCGGCGGAGGCCTGACATGAACGTGACGTCAGGGTTCGACGCGGGCCCGTCGGAGTGGCTCGTCAGCGAGCATCCGTTCGTGGTGCGGCGTTGCGTGAAATGGGGCGAGTGCGATCCCGCGGGTGTCGTCTATACCGTGAACTTCAGCGAATACGTGATCGCACTCGCGAACCGGTTCTACGCGTACCTGCTCGGCGGGTCGCTCGAATCGGTCAAACGCGAACACGGGTTCGGAACGCCGGTCAAGGCGTTGAGCTTCGTGTTCAACCAGAGCCTGCGCCCGGACGAACTGTTCGATATGCGGCTCACCGTCACGGATGTGCGCGAGCGCTCGTTCGATCTGACGGTCGAAGCGGTCGACCTGTCCGGCGCGAGCGTGTTCTCGGCAAAGCTGAGCCCGATCTGCGTCGCGCGTCCGGAGCGCCGCTCCATCGCGATTCCGCCCGCGCTCCGGGCGAAGTTGCTGGAGCGGCTGGAGGGAAAGGCCGTGCCGACATCGGAAGGAGAAGCGTGATGAAGATCGATGTGATCGGCGGTGGTCCCGGCGGGCTGTTCTTTGCCTACCTCGTCCGGAAGCAGAATCCGGACTGGCGGGTCCGGGTATTCGAACAGAACGGTGCAGACGCAACCTACGGATGGGGCGTCGTGTTCTCGGGCGTGGCGTTGTCGTTTCTCGAGCAGGTGGATCCTGCATTCTTTCGCCGTTTTACGGCGCTGCATGCACGCTCCGATCATATGGAGATCGTGCATCGCGGCGTGCACGTTCCGATCGACGGCAACAGTTTCTCGCGCGTCGCCCGGCTGGCGATGCTGCAGTTCCTGCAGGCGGAGTGCCGCGCGGTGGGTGTCGAGCTGCACTTCAACGCGCGAGTGGACGACGTCGGGCGACTGGACGATGCCGACCTCGTCGTTGTTTCTGATGGGGTACATAGCCGTACGCGCACGCAGTTGGCGTCCGCTTTCAGGCCGTCGTTCACGCAGCGCCGCAACAAGTTTGCGTGGTACGGCACGTCGCGGCTGTTCTCTGCCGTCTCGCTGATCTTTCGCGAAACGCAATACGGGGTATTCATCGCGCACAGCTACCAGTACAGCGACCGGATGAGCACGTTCCTGGTCGAGACCGATCCCGATACGTGGCGGCGCGCCGGGCTCGACGGGATGGACGATGCCGGCAGCCGTGCGCTGTGCGAGGACGTCTTTGCCGACGACCTGCAGGGACATGCGCTGCTGTCCAACAAGTCGGCGTGGTTCGAGGCCGTGACCGTCAGGAACGAGAACTGGCACGACGGCAATCGGGTCCTGCTCGGTGATGCGTTGCGTTCGGTGCATTTTTCGCTGGGCTCGGGCACGCGCATGGCGATGGAGGATGCGATTGCGCTGAGCGACGGCGTGTGCCGGCATCGCGACGATCTGGGCGCCGTGTTCGAGCACTTCGAGACGGTCCGGCGTCCGGCGTCGGAACGCTTCCAGCTGGCGGCCGCGAAGAGCCTGGATTGGTACGAGAACGTTGCCGACCGGATGCACCTGGATCCGTATGCATTCACGTACGACTACATGCTGCGTACCGGGCGCGTCACCCACGACGACCTGCTGAAGCGCGCGCCGGAGTTCATCCGGCAGTACGACGCGCAGCGTGCGGATGCGGCGGGTTGATGTGCGTCGCGCGGCAGGCGTGAATGGGTAGGACAAGAAGGCGGACCGCGATCACGCGGCCGTCCGGATCGTCATGAGGCGGCGAAGGGTTGCGGCGAATCCGCCGCAACTGTAGAAACCCGTCAGGGCACGGAGGAGACAATCATGGCTGCGTCGTCGGACGAGGCGGTTCTTTCGGTATTCGATGCGCGCCCGATGGGGCGGCTGCAATGGCTTGCGCTATCGCTGTGCGGTTTGTGCATGGTCGTCGATGGATACGACGTGCAGGCGATGGCTTATGCCGCGCCGGCCTTGATGAAGACATGGGGTATCGAGCGGGCGGTGCTGGGGCCGGTATTCGGCGCAGGACTGCTCGGCATGTTTGCCGGGTCGTTGCTGCTTGCGGGATTGGCCGACCGGATCGGGCGCCGCCCGTTGCTCGTTGCCGCGAGCGTATGGGTTGCCGGCTGCATGGCGGTGACGACGCACGCGGGTACGCTCGATCAACTGATTGCCATCCGGTTCGCGGCGGGTATCGGGATGGGCGCGATCGTTCCCAATGCGATGTCCCTGGCCGGCGAGTACAGCCCGCGCCGCTTTCGGGTGACGCTGATGATGGCAGTATCGTCAGGCTATATCGCCGGCGGTGTGCTGGGGGGCGCCGTGGCCGCGTTCGTCATCGAGACCCTCGGATGGCGTGGCGTGTTTCATGCTGGTGCGTTGCTGACGGCCGTACTGTCGGCGGCGATGTGGATCGCATTGCCCGAATCGCTTCAGTTTGCCTTGGCACGACGCCCGGGGCGACCGCAGACGCTGCGTCTTCTCCAGCGCGTGGCGCCCGACACGACGTGCGCATCTCAATTCCGCACGGAGAGGCCGGTTCGGCAACATGCGGTCGCGACATTGCTCGGCGGCGGCAGGGCCGTGGCGACGCCGCTCCTGTGGGGCGCGAATTTCGCCAACATGCTGTGTGCATACTTCCTTGCAGCGTGGATCCCGTTGCTGATGGCCGGTACGGACGCGTCGCCTGGCACGCCAGTGCTTGCGGGCACGGCGCTGTGGCTGGGCGGACTGCTCGGAAACTGGCTACTCGGGCTGCTGATCGACCGCCGGGGCTACGCCGTGGTGCTGATCGCGAATTTCGCGGTCGGCGGCATGGCCATCGTCGGGATCGGCATGTTCCATTCGTTGCCGATTCCCGCACTGGCCTGCATCTCGCTGGCAGGCTTCTGCGTGCTCGGCGGGCAATCGGGCCTCAATGCGTTGGCCGTTGTTCTCTATCCGAGCGCGGCGCGGGCGACAGGCGCCGGATGGGCGCTAGGTATCGGGCGGCTCGGCGCCGTACTGGGGCCCGTCGCAGGTGGTTACCTGATGGCGATGACGTGGACGGCGGAGCAGACCCTGATTGCGTCCGCATTGCCCGCGATGGCCACGGCGGCGGCGGTCGGCATGCTGGGCCGGATCTGCCGACAGGGCGCCGTGCCGGTTGCGCAGACCGCGGCGTGATGCGGGCTGCCAGTCGGATTGGCGCGGTACGTCATTGCATTGCGTAGCCGTGCGATGCTCGATTCGGTGCAACCGGAACAACGAGCCGCGCGGCACGGAGTCGTCCGTGCGCACACCGGTGGCGTACTCATGCCGGCAATGCGGTGGTCTGGTGCAACGCCAGCCGCCACGCGTCCTGCTCGCGGCGCCAGACAACCGTGAACACCGAGTGAAGGGTGCGTGGCGTGCCGCGCAGCGTGACGCTCATCTTCACGGTGCCGTTGACGAAAAAGGCCGCATCGCCGAGCGGCTCGACAAAAGCGATGTCGCGATCGGCAGAATGATAGACGACGGCGCCGGTTTCGATGGATGCGAGATAGGAGTGCTTGTCGTCGTTCAGCCCGGTCGAATGAATGAACCGGAGATCGTCGGACAGCAAAGCGGCGAGCGCGCGGGCTTCGCCATGCAGGATACGGTTCCAGCGGAGTGCCTCGAGTTCATTGGCGAGTTGCAGGAGGGTTGGTTCGGTGGTCATGAGGTCGTCCTGTCGGAGGCGGTTTAACGTCGTCGCACATGTCGCGCGGGATATCGGGAAAGTTATCGTCTTTTCCAACGAGAATTAAGTCAGGTAGAGTTCCCCGCTGAACGGACAATCTGTCCGCTATTCAAGGAGCGTCGGCTCATGGACAGCTTCGCGCTGAACGTTTTTGTACAGGCTGCGGATACACGCAGTTTCGTTGCGGCTGGCCGCGTACTCGGCATCTCTGCATCGGGCATCGGCAAGAGTGTGACGCGGCTCGAACAAAGCCTTGGGGTGCGATTGTTTCATCGCAGCACGCGCAGCGTTGCGCTGACGACGGAAGGCGCGCTGTTTCTCGAGCGCGCGCGGCGAATCCTCGCGGAGTTCGATGCGGCGCAGGCCGAGCTGTCGGAGGCGAGTTCGGTTCCTCGCGGGCGGCTGCGGATCGGCTTGCCGATGGTCGGCGATCCGTTCCTGCCGGTGTTTGCAGCGTTTCGTCAGCGTTATCCGGAGATCGAACTCGATCTCGATTTCGACAACCGCATGGCGGACATCATCGACGAGGGCTACGACGCCGTCGTGCGCAGCGGCGACGTCGACGATTCTCGTCTGACCGCACGGCCGCTGGGCCGTTTCAGGATGATGCTGGTCGGCGCGCCCGACTACTTCGCGCGACGCGGGACGCCGTTGCATCCTCGCGAACTCGGCGGGCACGATTGCATCCGATTCAGGATGCCGAATACGGGGAAACTGCAGACGTGGCGGCTGCGGTGCGACGCGGGCGACGAGCAAGAGCTGCAATTGCCGACTGCGATTACGTGCAATACCAACGAGGCCCGCATGTATTTCGCGGTCGCGGGTGTCGGCATTGCTTACGTGTCGGAATTTTCCGCGCGTGATGCGCTTGATGCGGGGCAACTGGTGACGGTGCTCGACAACTACGTGGCCGAGCAGAATACGTTTCAGTTGCTTTGGCCGTCAGGCCGTCATGTGACGCCGCGATTGCGTGCATTCATCGATTTTCTCTCCGAGCACGTGCAACTCGACAAGACGCGTCGGTGACGCGGGCATGCAGGCAAGGATATCCCGCGCCTGCGCCCGCGTCTGCGTCCGTGCTTACTCGTGTGCAGCCGCTTCGCTTCCCGCGATCGGCTTCCAGTTCGGCAGCGGGGTCAGGTAGTGCAGCTCGAATCGGCGCTGCGTAAAGGCCCAGCGGCCCTTCCGGCGTTCGAAGGTGTCGTGATACAAACCACTGATCTGTGCCGGGCCAAGTTCGACGTGAGTGACGAGCGCATCGAGCGCTACTTTGCCGGACGCGCGGTCATCGTCGATATCAAGCAGTGGATTGGCCATCCAGTGATGCATGTGCGGCATTTGCTGCCAGTTCCGGTGTGCCGATTCGACGATCGCATCGATCCCCGTATAGTTGCCGAAGGCGTCGCCGAGCAGCAGACGCGCGTCGTCGTGCCAGATGTCGCGCAGCAGCGCCTCGTCGTGAGTGTCAAACGCCTGGTTATACGCCGCAATCAGACGTTCCAGTGCAAACCGGCTTTCCAGCGCGTCGAGTCGCGCTTCGTAGTTCTGCATGTTCATCAGGGCTCCACAAGATAATTCAGAAATCGGTGGAAAGCGTCAGGTCGCGCCACGCGGCAATATCGTCGGCTACTGCCGCCAGCTTCGCTTCGACCACGTGCAGGGCGTCCGCGCCGGCGACAAAACGCAGCGGCGGTGAAGAGTCTTCAGCGAGACGGACGAGTGCAGTGGCGAGCTTGTCCGGATCGCCTCTCTGCTGGTGGTTGCGCTTCTCGAACACGGCTTTTGCTCCGCTCCAGAATGCCGCATAGTCATCGATCGGCAGATCGCCGTAGCGCAGAACCTGGCTGTCGAGAAAATTGGTGCGAAACGCACCCGGTTCGACGATGGTGACCTTGACGCCGAATGCCGCGACTTCCTCGGCGAGCGACTCGGAGAATCCTTCGATCGCGAACTTGGAGGCCGAGTACATCGATGCGCCACTCACCCCCTTGAAACCACCGTTGGACGACATGTTGATCACGTGCCCCGCACGTTGCCGGCGCAACACGGGCAGGACTGCCCGCGTGACGTTGAGCGTGCCGAACACATTGGTGGCGAACTGGCGTTCAATCGCTTCTGGCGCGATCGTCTCGAACGGTCCGAACTGCCCGTAGCCGGCGTTGTTGACCAGCACATCGATTCGTCCGAAGTGCGTGAGGGCGGCAGCGACTGCGGATTCGGCCTGCTCCGGGTGGCGGATGTCGAGCTTCACGGTCAATGCATCGGTGCCGTAAGACTCGTACAGCTCGCCAAGGCGTGCCGTGTCGAGATCGCTCACGACGACGCGGTTTCCGGCCGCGAGCGCGGCCTTTGCGATACTGGCGCCCAAGCCATTTGCGCCGCCAGTGATAAACCATACCTGGCTCATGCGGACATCTCCCGTTCGATCCATGTTTGTGCCGACGTATGCACGGGTTGCCAGCCGAGCTCCCGGCGTGCGCGTCGTGCCCGGACGCGGCTGTTGGTGCCGAACGTGTAGTGGGTGTGCATTTCGCCCCAATGCGGCAGTGCCTCTTCCGCTTGCCATGACTGAACCGGCTCCATCCCGAGTCGAGCGGCGATTGATGCACCGATTTCCGCGAACGACGCCTCACCGTTCTCGGCGAAGTAATAGGCACCGGCGGGCGCATCGTTCAGTGCAAGCAGATAAAGTTCGGCCAGGTCGGCGACATGCACGTTGGACCATCGGTTCAAGCCGCGCCCGACGATACGGACGACACCAGTCTCACGTGCATGTGAGACGAGAAACGGAATCTGGAAACTATCCGCAGTCAGACCTGAGCCGGTACCGTAGACATTGCTCGGGCAGATGACGATCGAACGCACGCCGACGTCCTTTGCCGCCAGGATGCGTAGCTCGTTGTCACGCCGCGGCTGCTTGAAGGGCAGCACGACGAATGGGGTGTCCTCGTCGTAGATCGCGTCCGTGGCGCTTTCCCCACGCGCATCGTCGGCGATCACGCTCGACCCGCTGGTGTGGATGAATGGCTTGTTTGATGCGTGCAGTCCGTGCAACAACGCGTCGATTGCACTCGCATGGTCACTGTCGGCGGCATTGATCACCCCGTCGGCGTTGGAGGCTTCTCGCGTCAGCAGTGCGCTGTCGTCGAGATTGCCGATGACGGGATCGATCGACATGGCGCTCAGGCGAGCTGCCTTTTCGCGGTCTCGAACGAGTCCACGGACGGTATGACCCGCTTCGACGAGTCGTCGTGAAACGGTTCCTCCAATAAAGCCGGATGCTCCGGTAACGAAGATGCGCATGATTGAGTCTCGTGTCGTAGAAGGAGCTTCGAGGCTACCTGCTTCGGAGGTGGGGACAAACCCGGTCTGCGCTCCACTCAGAACGGACGGGATGTCCGGAGTCGAGCAGTGTCTCGCCGTGTTCTTCGAAATGCGTGGGGCGCGTGATCCGGCCGTTGGCGTCCCCGCCACCGCAGAAAAGATCAGAACGGATACGTCGGGATCTGTTGGCGAGTCGTGATCCATTGCCACTCGCTGAACTGGTCGGCGTTGGTCAGCGTGCCGTGATTGAAGCCGTTGCCGGATGTGCCGATGCCGCCGATTGGACCGTAGACTTCATGCAGGACTGTCTGGTCGTTTATGTGAATGATGCCGGCGTGCAGCCGGTCCGCAATGCACTGCGCGTGAGCGAGATCGGCCGATGCAACGGTGGCGACCAGCCCGTAATCGGTGCCGTTGGCCAGTGCAACGACCTCGTCGTCGCTGCTGAAGGTCGTTATGGGCGCGACGGGCCCGAAAATCTCCTCGTCGAATGCGGCCATGCCGGGGCGCACGCCGACGATCACCGTCGGTTCGAAGAACAGCCCGCTGCGCGTGCCACCGGCCAGGACGATGGCGCCCTGATCGCGCGTGACGGTGACGATTCGATCCACATTCGCCGCTTGCTGCTCATTGATGATCGGGCCAATCTGCACGCGCTCGTCGAACGGATCGCCGACCACGAGTGCCTTGGCCTTGCGCACGAGTGCGGCCGCATAGGCCTCGGCGACGCGCTCGTGGACGAGATGCCGGCCAGCCGTGAGACAGATCTGCCCCTGGTGGAAGAACGCTCCCCATGCGCCGGCGCTTGCTGCCGCCTCGATATCGGCGTCTTCGAGGACGATGTACGGGTTGTTGCCGCCGAGTTCGAGCGACACACGCTTCAGCTGGCCACCCGCGATTGAACCGATCTGCCGGCCGACGCGGGTTGACCCTGTGAAGCTGATCATGTCGACGAGCGGTTCGCTGACGAGTGCCGCACCTGTGTCCGCACCACCGGGTATGACGTGGAAGAGTCCTACGGGCAGGCCGGCTTCCTCGAACAGACGGGCGAACGTTACACCGCCGGCGATCGGCGTCTGTACGTCGGGTTTCAGAATCACGGCGTTGCCCATCGCCAGCGCGGGACCGATTGCCCGGGAACCGAGAATGAATGGCGAGTTCCACGGTGTGATGATACCGATCACGCCGACCGGGATGCGGCGCGCGATACTCTGGCGGCCGGCCTCGGCCGTGGCGACGAGCACTCCCTGCGGTTGGCTGCCGAGGGTAGCGGCTTCGAGGACTTCGCGTGCCGAGACTTGCACTTCCCACAGCGCCTTGGCGCGAATCGACCCGGTTTCCCTGACGATCTGGTCGGCGATCTCGTCGGCATGGACGAGCGCGAGCCGGGCGAACTCCCGCAGCACGTCGCCGCGCTTCGGTCCGGGTACGCTTGCCCACGCCTTTTGGGCCTCGCGTGCAATGGCTGCAGCCTTGGCGACATCCTGCGACGATGCAATGCCGATGGAGCCCAGACGTTTCCCCGTTGCCTTTTCCAGCACGTCTTCCGTGTTAGCGAAATGGGATCGGGTCCATCCGTTGCTGTAGATCTTTTCGCTCCATACGTCTGCGGGCGAGAGAAGGGCCTTGCTGGTCAAGATTTTTCTCCTGTCATGAAACGTTCAAATCGAACAAGATTTGAACTACTGATTAAAATACAGTCGAGTCGCTGGCGGAGCGGTGCACTTACCGATACGAGTGCCGTTCGCTCAGGCCGTCATCGTCGCGGCTATACGCTCGGCAAGCATGATGGTCGTCACGTTCGTCGGCGCGGAAGGGATCTCAGGCATGATTGACGCATCGACTACCCGCAATGCGTCGACGCCACGCACGCGACCCCACGGGTCGACAACGGCGGACGAATCCGACTCGGCACCCATCGGTGCGGTCGATGTCGGATGCAGGTAGGCCGCGACATTGGCAACGATATTGGCGCGCAATGCGGCCGGATCGTCGGTACGGATGCCGGCACCCGGCGCCATCTCGCGATAGACGAGCGAGGAGAATGGTGCCGTCCGCCCGATTTTTCGCGACAGCTGGACCGCCTCGGCCATCCGGTCGAGATCGTTCGTGTCGCTGAAGAAGTTGTAGCGAATACGGGGCGCGACACGCGGATTGCGGCTTGCCAACCGAAACTGGCCGAGCGACTTCGGTAACGTGACCGCGCAGGCAAGCACGATCGCGGCGCCGGTCGGGCTGATCTTCGGGTCGACCAGATGCGTGGCGGAAATCTGCAGGTCGAGATCGTCGGATGCTGCGCTGAGCGAACCGGTCCAGACAATCGCCCCCGCGGCGGGTGTCATCGCATTGGCTTCACGCTTCAATGCGTAGACGTTGTAGAAAAACGGATGGTCCTGTAGCCGGTTTCCGACCGGAAGGTCTACGACGGCAGTGATACCCAGATCCCGCAGGTGCGAGGATGGGCCGATGCCTGAGCGCATGAGGATCGAAGGGCTGCCAAACGTACCTGAACAGAGGATGACCTCTCCTGCGGGAATGAATTCCCCGCTGATGAGCTTCACACCCATTGCGCGTTTGCGCTCGATCATTACGCTATCGACTTCGGCCTCGCCGCGGATGACGAGATTGGGGCGCGCACGCACGGCGGCAGTCAGGTATGCCATGCCAGTGTTGATTCGTACGCCGTCGACGACGTTCAGCGCATAGTAGCCGACACCGCGCGGATCCGGACCGTTAAGATCCCGTACGTGACTCAGACCTAGAGCCTGCGAACCATCGACGAATGCGCGCATCGCCGGCGTGTCTTCTTCGGCCGTTCTTTGACGAATCGGGAAGGGACCTGAGCGCCCATGCCATGCATCATCGCCGGACGGCGTGTTCTCCATCGCCTTATATGCGGGGAGAACGTCGTCCCACGACCAGCCGTCGATGCCACGCCGTGTCCAGCGAGCGAAGTCGGAGGGGCGCGCGCGCATCGCCACGGCCGCGTTGACTGCGGAACTGCCGCCGACGACACGGCCACGAGGGACGGGGATGTTGTGGCCAAGGCGGGCGGCATCGTCAGTGTGGTAATGCCAGTCGTAGGTGGGTGAGCCCGCAACGATATTGGCATTCTTGAGCACCGCCGGATAGCTGCCGGGCGCGAAGTTCGGTCCCGCCTCAAGCAGCAGGACGCTGCGGTTAGCGTCGGCGCTCAGTCGCGCAGCAAGCACTGCACCAGCTGAGCCGCCACCGACAATCACTATATCGAATGCAGTCTTTGATCGTTCACCTGCAGTGGCCTTGAGGCCGGATACGGCACTCATTGCCGCTGCGGCTCCGGTGACGAGAACATCGCGTCTTGACATCTTCACTGTCTGTCTCCTGAATATGTTTCCGGTGCGTGCTGGCGTCCGGTAGCGTTTGCCGAAAGGAATCTTGCGGCAGTGTGTTCAGGATGGCGTTGGATCAGGAGGGCAACAAGATGGATATTTGGGAACCTGCGTCCAGTTGGCTGGACGATCTGGTCAGGACACCGCTTCGGGAATTCTCTGGGCGAGATAGTCGAGAAAGACACGCACGGACGGTTGCATACCGTGTCGGAATGGAATCACGGCAGTGATGTTGGCTTCACCAGCCAGCCAGTCAGGAAGGACACGCTGAAGAGCGCCCGTCTGAATCTCATCGCGACACACATAGTGAGGCAACGCAATGATGCCGAGACCGTCTCGTGCGGCCTGTTTGAGCGTGACGATATCGTTGCCAGCCAGCCGCGGCTTGAGCGGAACGACAACTTCGCCCTGCGTCGGATGTTTCAACTTCCACGTTTGCGGGTGACCGTGCCGAAGCATGATCAGCGTGTCGTGTCGGGTAAGGTCGCCGATCGAGAGTGGTATGCCACGCTGCTGGAGATAATCCGGTGCGGCGAACAGGAACCAGGGTGCTGGCGCAAGCGTGCGCTGCACCAGCGCGGAGTCTGAAAGTGGGCCAGTGTGTGCCCGCAACGCGAGATCGTAGCTTCCGCCGACGATGTCGACCTGATCGTCACTAACGTGCTGGATGACGTTAACTTTGGGATAACGTTTGATGAAGTCGGGCAATATCTGCCGGATTGCAAACAGCGATGTTGCTGCAGCAGTTGTGAAACGAATCGTGCCGCTGGGTTCGAGGAGGCGCTCTCGGACGACAGCTTCGGCAAGCTCTGCTTGCTCGAGGGTAGCGACGGCGTGACGATAGAACACGTCGCCGGCATCGGTCACGCTCAGGCTTCGGGATGTCCGGTTGATCAGTCGAATACCCAACGCGGCTTCAAGCTGCTGGAGGCGATGGCTCACAGTTGATTTGGGCACGTCGAGATTACGGCTCGCAGCTGTGACTCCGCCACATTCCACGATTCGAACGAAATAACGAAAGTCATTGAGGTCGAGCATTTGCGCACCTTATCGTTCAATCTAGAGCGTTGTGATTCCATCAGTGGCGTTGAACGGGCATCCGGGAGCGGTCCACCGTGCAGGCGCCTTGCTTGAGTGCCTCTGCTTGAGCGCGCCTGGATATCATTTGACTATTGTGTCAAATATCTGTCTGATATGTCGAGTAATATTGCGTGGCGCAGGTGTGCCGCTGCCTGGGGATAACGCAGTTCACCTGGAGAAGCTGCACAACCCGACGTCACGTGTTGACGATTTCGCACGGTTCGTATCGAGGCAGCGGCGCATGTTCTTGCGCCACGAGCCAGCGGGATATCGATCCTTCGTCGGATACACCGGCCAAGGGCTGATGTCGGTGAGTGCTATAGGTGTTTTGAACGCCATCAAAACAGCAAGTACGGGTTGCTAGCCAATCTGACGATAGTAGTCGATATACCGGTATCGCAAGAGGACTGCTTAGCACTTGCGCGAAGTCGTAGCATGACATGCACGTCGTGACTTCAATGCGTGACGATGCGGACCACCCCAACACAGGGACACCTCATGCCAGAATTTCGGGATCATCCCACCGTCGCGGCCGTCCCGCCCGTTGACGATCCTGGCGGCTTCGGCCATTGGCGACGCAATCTCGTGGTCTGTGTTTTTGGATCATTTGCGATGGCCGTTGCCATGACGCTCATGCTCCCGTTCTTGCCCCTCTACGTTGAGCAGCTCGGCGTTTCTGCCCCGCCTGCTGTGATCCAGTGGTCCGGAATCGCATATGGCGCGTCGTTTTTTTCCGCTGCCCTGACTGCGCCACTTTGGGGACGCGTCGCTGACCGCTACGGTCGAAAGCTTACGCTCGTGCGCGCGAGCCTTGGGATGACGATCGTCATGTCGTTGATGGGATGCGCGCACACTGTTGAACAGCTCGTAATTCTTCGTTTGTTTGCCGGGCTCCTCGGTGGTTACACGTCTGGCTCGATGGTACTCGTGGCGACGCAAACGCCGAAGGCGCGCTGTGGCTGGGCACTCGGCGTGCTGTCGTCGGGAATCGTGGCGGGTAATGTCGTGGGCCCGCTGATCGGCGGTACGCTGCCATCGATGATCGGCATCCGCGCGACGTTCCTTGCTGCGGGCGCGGTAATCGGCGTCGCGTTTGTCGCGACCGTGTCATTTGTGAAGCGCGACTACCCAACCGCAAAGCGCGGCGAGCATGCGACCGAGAATAAGGGGTGGGGTGCGGTTCCGGACAAACGTCCAATTGTCGCTATGCTGCTGACAGGAATGCTGCTGCTGCTGGCTAACATGTCGATTGAGCCCATCATCTCCGTGTACGTGGGTCAACTTGTCACCACACCTGACCACGTCACGTTGGTCGCAGGTCTCGTGATGTCGGGCGCGGCGCTCGGCAGCATTCTGTCTGCATCATGGCTCGGCCGACTTGCCGATCGGATTGGTCACTGGCGCGTTATCGTAGGGAGCCTCTTCGCATGCGCGATCCTGCTCGTACCACAGGCGTTCGTTACGCATGCGTGGCAGTTGATCGCGCTGCGCTTTTCGATGGGCATTGCACTCGGCGGGTTGTTGCCGTCTATCGCAAGCGTGATTCGGCATTCGGTACCGCCCAATGTGACTGGCTCGATGCTCTGCTATTCGACGTCTGCGCAGTATGCGGGCCAGGTCGCCGGCCCGCTCGTCGGTAGCTACTTCGGCAGCCACTACGGGATGCGCTCGGTGTTTTGGAGTACTGCGTTGCTGATGTCGGTCGGCGTGCTCGTCAACTGGATCGTGCTCACACGCATTCGACATCGCCCGACGAACGTGCGGCCATCGGGACACTGCCGGGCTGACGTACTTTGCAACGGCACGCCAGCGCGGACGCGCGTAGCAGAAGCAAATGCCGAGGGATGAGGGCGCGGTCCATGTCAACGCCCGGCGGCGCACCGGCGAACTGGTCCGAGAGACACGCGCCAGGCGTCGACGACGCCGAAGCGGTTCGACCGAACTGATGCTCCGACCGCCCGAATCCGCCGAATCGCCCCGATCCGACGACAATCGCGAATTCATCTGATAATACGTGCGGCGATCCACACGAACGAGCAATCGTCCGAACCCCGCCAAACCGTTGCACAGGCAACCGGGCGGCAGCATCGCCGCGATTGCGTCGTCACCCGACGCAATCCGAAAACGAAACGGCGTCAGGCCCACCTGGTCGTTCGGAATGTGCCCAGCGCCGTTCAAATCCCCACCCGACGCCCACGCGACGCGGCGCCGCAAACAGGAGGTGAACGATGATCACGCTGACCGTCAACGGTAGCGAACAGCATTTCGACGGCAATCCCGACATGCCGTTGCTCTGGTATCTGCGCGACGTCCTCGGCCACACGGGCACCAAGTTCGGCTGCGGGATGGCGCTGTGCGGCGCGTGCACCATCCATCTCGACGGCGTGGCCATCCGTTCGTGCATCACGCCCGTCGCGGCCGCCGCCGGCAAGAAAGTGACGACGATCGAGGGCCTGTCGACGGACGTGAACCACCCGCTGCAGCAAGCCTGGCGGGAACTGAACGTCGCGCAATGCGGCTACTGCCAGTCTGGACAGATCATGCAGGCTGCGTCGCTGCTGAAGACGAATCCCCATCCGAGCGATACCGACATCGACGACGCGATGTCCGGGAACATCTGCCGCTGCGGCACCTATACGCGCATTCGTGCGGCGATCCGGCTGGCGGTGCGCCGCGGAGGTGCCGCATGAACGCACCGGAACTCTCCATCCACAACGAAAGCCGCCGGGCCTTGCTGCTCGGCTTCGCATCCGGCGGGCTGCTGCTCGCATTCGGCGTGCCGTCGATCGCGCGCGCGGCCGCGCCGGTGCAGCCGCCGGTCAGCCCGAATCCGCAGTACGGCGGCGCGGGCATGCCGCACGGATTGCGCGACGATCCGAACCTGTTCGTCGCGATCGCGCCGGACGGTACGGTCACGGTGACCTGCATTCGCTCCGAGATGGGCCAGGGCGTGCGAACGAGCGTCGCGCTGGTGGTGGCCGACGAACTCGGTGCGGACTGGGCACGCGTGAAGGTTGCGCAGGCCGTCGGCGACGAGCCGCGCTACGGCAACCAGAACACCGACGGTTCGCGCAGCCTGCGACAGAGTTTCGCGGCGCTGCGGCGCGCGGGTGCGGCCGCGCGCACGATGCTCGAGCAGGCCGCGGCGACGACGTGGGGCGTCGACGTGCGGCAGGTGAAGGCGAAGGTGCACGAGGTCGTCGATATGAAAACCGGGCGCAAGCTCGGCTTCGGCGAACTGGCCGCGAAGGCGGCCGCGCTGCCGGTGCCCGATACGAAAACCGTGCCGTTGAAGGGGCTGGCCGAGTTCCGCTACATCGGCAAGGGCACAACGGCATTGATCGACGGACGCGACATCGTCGGCGGCCGCGCGCACTACGGGATCGACACGCGGCTCGACGGCATGCTGTACGCGGTCGTCGCGCGTCCGCCGGCCTATGGCGATACGGTCGCATCGTTCGATGCGTCGGCCGCGGAGAAGCTGCCGGGTGTCGTCAAGGTCGTGCAGCTCGCGTCGACGCCGCTGCCGTCCGGGTTCCAGCCGCTCGGCGGCGTGGCCGTGATCGCGCGCGACACGTGGACGGCCATCCAGGCGCGTGCGCAACTGAAGATCGACTGGAAGCACGGGCCGCACGCAGGCTACGACTCGGCCGCCTACCGCAAGACGCTCGAGGCGGCGGCCTCGCAGCCGGGCGACGTGATCCGCAACGACGGCGATACGGCCGGGGCGCTTGCGGGCGCCGCGAAGCGGGTGCGTGCGACGTACTACATTCCGCATCTCGCGCACGCGACGATGGAGCCGCCCGCGGCGGTCGCGCGCGTGGCTGACGGCCGCTGCGAAGTGTGGACCTGCACGCAGGCGCCGCAGACCACGCGCGACGAAATCGCGAAGGCGCTTGCGCTGCCGGCCGAGCGCGTGACGGTCAACGTGACGCTGCTCGGCGGCGGCTTCGGCCGCAAGTCGAAGCCGGACTACGTGGTGGAGGCGGCACTGCTGTCGAAGGCGGTGGGGGCGCCGGTCAAGCTGACGTTCACACGCGAGGACGACATCGCGCACGACTATTTCCACGCGGTGTCGCTGGAGGCGTTCGACGGCGGCCTTGATGCAGCGGGGAAAGTGGTCGCGTGGCAGCATCGCACGGTCGCCCCGTCGATCCAGTCGACCTTCAGGGCCAGCGTCGTGCACGAGCAGCCGGGCGAGCTCGCACAAGGTATCGCCGATCTTCCATTCGCAGTCCAGAACGTACGGATCGAGAACCCGGCCGCGGAAGCGCATACACGGATCGGCTGGTTTCGTTCGGTATACAACATTCCGCACGCGTTCGGGATCCAGAGCTTCGTGTCGGAACTTGCGCACGCGGCGGGCCGCGATCCGAAGGATTTCCTGCTCGACCTGATCGGGCCGGCGCGACGCTTCGAGCCGCACATCACGGTGAAGAACGTGAACTACGGCGAGGATCCGGCGTTGTATCCGGTCGATACCGGGCGGCTGCGGCGCGTGATCGAGACAGTCGCACGTGAAGCCGGCTGGGGCCGCAAGCTGCCGAAGGGGCATGGGCTCGGGATCGCCGCGCATCGCAGCTTCGTGTCGTACACGGCGGCGGTGTGCGAAGTGCAGGTCGGCGCGGATGGCGCGATTACGGTGCCGCGCGTCGACATCGCGATCGACTGCGGCCCGCAGGTCAACCCGGAGCGCGTGCGCTCGCAGCTCGAAGGCGCGGTGGTGATGGGGCTTGGCATCGCGCTGCACGGCGAGATCACGTTCAAGGACGGGCACCCGGAGCAGAGCAATTTCAACGGCTTCCAGGTGCTCAGGATGAACGAGGCGCCACGTGAAATCCGTGTGCATCTGGTCGCGCCGGACGACTATGCGACACCGCTCGGCGGCGTAGGCGAGCCGGGCCTGCCGCCGGTCGCGCCGGCGCTGACCAATGCGATCTTCGCGGCGACCGGCACGCGGATTCGCAGCCTGCCCGTCGCGGATCAGCTCGCGAAGCAAAAGGTGGGTTGATACGCGGTCGCGCGCCGGGCCATACGCGTGGTCCGGCGCGCGTACGGGTTGCCAGCGTCTCCGGCGCGGCGCACCGATCGAATGCCTGCGCTCCCTGAACGGTGGCGCGGGAGTTCCGAGCATTGTTGTTTTAGAACGACCGTGCTAAATTCTCCGCCAGCACCTGCAGTCACCGACCCAATCATCCGGTTCCGGCAACCGGAGCCAATGGGCGCGCCGGCGCGCCGCCCGACCGCGAGGCATGGGACCAAAGTAAGCGCTAAAGCGCTAACTCTGGTCGACAGGAGACAGACGTGATGGAGCATGTATCGATCGAGCGCCCGCCGATCGAGCGGGCCGCGCACGAGCGGCCGTCGGCGACGCGGGAAAGGCGAGCCACGAGGAGGGCGTCACGATGAGCCTGTTGATGTCGCGACGCGACCTCGCGTTCCTGCTGTACGACTGGCTCGATGCCGAAGCGCTCGTCGCGCTGCCGCGCTATGCGGAACACAGCCGCGAGACGTTCGATGCGGTGCTCGACACCAGCGAGCGGATCGCGGCCGACCTGTTCGCGCCGCATGCGGCGCGCGGCGATCGCGAGGAGCCGCGCTTCGACGGCGAGCGCGTGACGCTGATCCCGGAAGTCGAGCCGGCCGTGCGGGCCTTCGCCGATGCCGGCCTGATCGCCGCGGGCCAGGACGAAGCGTTCGGCGGGATGCGGCTGCCGAAACTCGTCGAAGCCGCATCGTTCCTGTTCTTCCAGGCCGCGAACATCGCGACCGCCGCGTATCCGTTCCTCACCGTCGCGAACGCGAACCTGCTGCTCGCGCACGGCAGCCCTGCGCAGATCGACGCGTTCGCGCGTCCCGAGCTGGAAGGGCGATTCTTCGGCACGATGTGCCTGTCCGAGCCGCAGGCCGGCTCGTCGCTGTCCGACATCGTCACGCGTGCCGATTTCGAATGCGCGTCGCCGCTCGGCCCGCGCTACCGGATCACCGGCAACAAGATGTGGATTTCCGGCGGCGAACACGAGCTGGCGGAGAACATCGTCCACCTCGTGCTCGCGAAGATTCCCGACGAGCACGGCAGGCTCCAGCCCGGCACGCGCGGCATCTCGCTGTTCATCGTCCCCAAGTATCTGCCGACCGAAGACGTCGCCGCGCGCGGCGAGCACAACGACGTGGCGCTTGCCGGCCTGAACCACAAGATGGGCTATCGCGGCACGACCAACTGCCTGCTGAACTTCGGCGAGGGCACGCGCCATCGTCCGCAGGGACGCGCCGGTGCGATCGGTTACCTGGTCGGCGAGCCGAATCACGGCCTCGCCTATATGTTCCACATGATGAACGAGGCGCGTATCGGCGTCGGCGCGGGCGCGGTGGCGCTCGGCTATACCGGTTACCTGCACGCGCTCGACTATGCGCGCAACCGGCCGCAGGGGCGTCCGCTCGGACCGGCCGGCAAGGACGCGGCCGCGCCGCAGGCGCCGATCGTCGCGCATCCGGACGTGCGGCGCATGCTGCTCGCGCAGAAGGCGTACGTCGAAGGCGGGCTCGCGCTGATCCTGTACTGCGCGCGGCTCGTCGACGCAGCGCGCGCACGGTGATGCGGCAGTGTGTGCCGAGGCCGCGCAACTGCTCGACATCCTGACGCCGATCGCGAAAAGCTGGCCGTCGCAGTGGTGTCTTGCGGCCAACGATCTCGCGATCCAGGTGCATGGCGGCTACGGCTATACGCGCGACTATCCGGTCGAGCGGCTCTATCGCGACAACCGCCTGAACCCGATTCACGAGGGTACGCACGGCATCCAGGCGCTCGACCTGCTGGGCCGCAAGGTCGGACAGGACGACGGTGCGCTGCTGCGCACGCTCGATGCGCGCATCGGCGCGACGATCGAACGCGCACGGGCCGCGGACGGCGACGCACGCGCGCATGCCGATGCGCTCGCTCGACGCTGGGCGCGGCTCGTCGACGTCACGCGCGCGCTGGCCGCGCTCGGCGATCCGCAGGTGCGGCTCGCGAATGCGAGCGTCTATCTGGAGGCATTCGGCCATCTGGTCGTCGCGTGGCTGTGGCTCGACGTGACGCTCGCCGCGCACGGGCGCGACGGCGATTTCCACGACGGCAAGCGTGCCGCCGCGCGTTACTTCTTTCGCTGGGAGCTGCCGAAGGTGGATGCGCAGCTCGATCTGCTGGCGAGCGCCGACACGACGACGCTCGACATGCGCGACGCATGGTTCTGAGTGTCGCGCTGCACGGATGACGGCGTGGCGGTGCAGGCCGGTGCGCCTGCGCCGCGCGCCGGTCGCGCGGGCGTGTCCCGCTGACGTATCGATGCGCGGCGACGTCGCGCGAGGAGAGAGGAAAGCATGAAAGCCCTGTTGTGTACCGCATTCGGCCCGATCGACCGCTTGCGTATCGACGACGTCGCGATTCCCGAACCGGCCGCGGGCCAGGTGCGGATTCGCGTGAAGGCGGCGTCGCTCAATTTTCCCGATGCGCTGATCGTCCAGGGGCTGTATCAGGTGAAGCCGGCGTTGCCGTTCTCGCCCGGCGCGGAATTCGCCGGCGTGATCGACGCGGTCGGCGACGGCGTGAGCGCATGGCGGCCGGGCGACGAGGTGGTCGCATTCACCGGTCACGGCGGTTTCGCCGAGCAGTGCGTGGCCGACGTGCACCAGATCGCGGCGCTGCCGCCGGGGATGACGTTCGAGCAGGGTGCGGCGCTGGTGCTGGCCTACGGCACGTCGCTGCATGCGCTGCAGCAGCGCGCGCGCCTGCAGCAGGGCGAGACGCTGCTGGTGCTGGGTGCGGCGGGCGGCGTCGGGCTGGCGGCGATCGAGATCGCGAAGGCGCTGGGCGCGCGGGTGATCGCGGCCGCGTCGAGCGCGGACAAGCTCGCGCTGTGCCGCGAAGCCGGCGCCGACGACACGATCGACTATGCGACCGACGACTTGCGCCGCCGCGTGGACGAACTGACCGGCGGACGCGGCGCGGACGTTGTCTACGATCCGGTCGGCGGAGCGTACAGCGAGGCGGCGCTGCGCGCGACCGCATGGCGCGGCCGGTTCCTCGTGGTCGGTTTCGCGGCCGGCGAGATTCCGAAGATCGCGCTGAACTTGGCGCTGCTCAAGGAGCGCGACATCCTCGGCGTGTTCTGGGGCGACGCGGTGCGGCGCGATCCCGCGCAGCACGCGGCGAACATGCGCCAGCTTGCGCAATGGTTCGCGGCCGGCAAGGTGCGCCCCGCGATCACCGAGCGCGTGCCGTTGTCGGCTGCGGCCGACGCGATCGCGCGAATGGCGAACCGGCAGGTCAAGGGCAAGGTCGTGATCCTGCCGGACGCATGATCACGCCGGCGCCGAATCATGCGGCGACGGCCCGAACGGGCGTCGCCCTCGATCGAGATTCGTTTGTGTGACGTTACCGGAGTCGTTGAGCATGCAATCCCTGTCGAATCTGCATCCCGCCGTTGCGAACTCGCTCGCTGCGTGGCACGCGATGATCGCGCGCAAGGATTTCGGCGAACTCGGCACGATCGTCCATCCGGATGCCGTGTTCCGCTCGCCGATGGCGTTCAAGCCGTACGGACCCGCGCCCGCGCTGCTGCTGGCGCTGCGCACGGTACTCACGATCCTCGAGAACTTCGAATACCACCGCGAGTTCGCCGACGACGACGGCACGAGCGTCGTGCTGGAATTCAGCGCGACGGTCGGTGACAAGCGGCTGAAGGGGATCGACATGATCCGCTTCGACGGCGACGGACGAATCGTCGAATTCGAGGTGATGATCCGTCCGTTCAACGCGCTGCAGGCGCTCGGGGCGGAAATGGGCGCGCGGCTCGGACAGCAGCTTCCGGGGTTCAAGGTCGGTGGATGAGCGACCGCGGCGCCTGCGCTTCGTTCGCAACCGGCACGGGCGACGACAGTATCGTCTGGCTGATCCGGATGCCGCGCGCGCTGCTCGCCGTGATCGTCGTCGCCTCGTTCGCGACCGGGGCGATGGTCGCGGTGAGCGGCACGATCGGCTTCGTCGGGCTCGCGACGCCGCACCTGTGCCGCCGCATCGTGGGCGCCGAGCACGGCCGGCTGCTGCCGGTCGCCGCATTGACGGGCGCGATCCTGCTCGTGTGGGCCGACGTCGCCGCGCGCACGCTTGCGGCGCCGGAGGATCTGCCGATCGGTATCGTGACCGCGCTGTTCGGCAGCCTGTTCTTCGTCGCGCTGTTGCGGCGGCGCTGAGCGTCCGGCGAGGCGGCGCGGGCGAGAGTGGGGCGGCGCCTCATGTGTCGTCGCGCCGCCGCCCCCGTGTTTATCGAAGCGGTGAAACGGCGTGGTCGGCCCGGGCGCGTGCCGCACTCGTCTGCGCGTCGCCCAGGAAGTCCGGCAAGGTTCGCGCCGGCAGCGAAATCACGAAGCGCGCGCCGCCGAGCGGCGAATCCTCGAGCCGCACGTTGCCGCCGTGCACGAGCGCGACGCGCCGCACGATCGCGAGCCCGAGACCGAACCCGCCGGTCTGCCGGTCGCGGCTCGAATCGAGCCGCTGGAACGGTTCGAACACGCGCGCGCGTTCGGCGGCCGGAATGCCCGGGCCGTCGTCGTCGACGCTCAGCACCAGCGCGCCGGACGCATCGTGCGTCGCGGACAGCAGGACGGTGTGCGACGCATAGCGTGCGCCGTTGCGAATCAGGTTCAGCAGCGCGCGGGCGACGAGTTTCGGATCGCACACGTGGGTGGCGGGCGCGCCGGTCGTCGATACGCCGAGCGTGAGGCCGCGGTCGGCGACGTCGTTCGCGACGTTGCCGGCGACGCTGTCGAGCAGCGCATCGACGACGACGTCCATCGGCGCGAGCTCACTGGCGCCTTGCTCGAGCCGCCCGATCGTCAGCAGCTCGGTTACCAGTTCGTCGAGTTCGCGCACGTCGCGCCGCAGTTCGTCGCGGCGTTCGCGCATCCGGCCGCTCTCGCCGGATTCGGCGAGCAGCGCGAGCCCGAATTCGAGGCGTGCGAGCGGCGTCTTCAGCTCGTGCGAGATTCCGTGCATCATCTCGCGCTGCTGCTTGATCGATGCCTCGATCCGCTCGGCCATGTCGTTGAATTGCTGCGACAGTTCGTAGATGTTCGAGCGGCCGGACAGCTCCACGCGTGTCGACAGGTTGCCCGCGCCGAATGCGTGGGCCGCGGCCTGCAGCTTGCGCAGGTCGCGCCAGTGATACGAGATCCACACCACGACCGCGAACAGCGCGGCGAACGCGAGCAGCAGATACGCATAGATCTTGATGTCGAGGTCGGGCGCCTCGATTGGTCGCGCGTGCAGCACGGAGCCGTCCGCGAGCGGCATGTAGTAATCCTTGCCGTCGTAGCTGATCGCGATTCGGCCGGCGTCGAGATCGCGCAGCGGCGTGCCGCTCAATTGCGCGCGGGCGTCGGCTATCGTCATGAAGCGGAATCCCTCGTTGCCGTGCTTCGCGAGTTCGCGCAGCGCGAGCGTGCGCTGCGCGCCCGGATGGCGTTCCAGATAATCGTTCAGCACGAACGCATAGGTTGTCAGCGAGGCGCGCTGCGCTTGCGCGACGCGTTCGTAGAAGATCCGGTCGAACGTGAACTCGATGAACATGATCGATCCGGCGACGCACAGGATCACGATGAGGTACAGCCTGATCAACGGGCGCAGCATTTATTCGTCCCACGCGGACGGGCTGAACAGGTAGCCGCGACCCCAGATCGTCTTGATCTTGTGCGGCTCCGACGACGCATCCTCGAAACGGCGGCGCAGCTTCGAGATGCCGGAATCGACCGAGCGGTCAAGGCCGTCGAATTCGATCCCGCGCAACTGCTTCAGGATGTCGTCGCGGCTCAGCACGGTGCCGGCCGCGCGCGCGAGGATCAGCAGCAGGTTGAATTCGGCCGTCTTCAGGTCGACCGGCTCGCCGCGCCACGTGACCGTCCGGTTCGGCGGCGAGATCGTCAGTTCACCGAATACGAGCGCGTCGGGCACGGCTGCGGGCGTTTCGGTCGCGGCCGGCTGCGCGCGGCGCAGCAGCGCGCGGGCGCGCGCCACCAGTACGCGCGGCTCGATCGGCTTCGTCACGTAGTCGTCGGCGCCGGTTTCCAGGCCCGCGACCTGGTCGTAGACGTCCGCACGCGCGGTGAGAATCAGCACCGGGACGTTGGTGAAGGCGCGAATGCGCCGGCACACCTCCATCCCGTCGAGATTCGGCAGCATCAGGTCGAGTATCACCAGCGCGGGCTGGTGCTCGCGCACCGCCGCGACGGCCAGGTCGCCGCGCCGCACGACCGTTACCGCGAACTCGTAGTTGTCGAGGTATTCGCGCACGAGCTGCGCGAGGCGATCGTCGTCCTCGATCAGCAGTACACGGTATTTGAGCGGATTGTCGTACATGGTCTCCTCGATATGCACGCGTCGTCTCGCATCCGGCTGGCGGATGCGCGGCGCGGCACGCGAATTCTAGCCGGCGTTCCGGCGGCCCGGGCGGCAGGGCGACAATCGCGAACAATCGAACACAATTGAGCACAGATTCCTCGCAGATTCCGGACAGTCTCGGCGCACGGCGGCACCTAGACTTCGGGCTCCGTCACTCTTATCTCGATATTGTGCGCTCAACCCTCCGCCGCTCCCGCTATTGCGTGCCGCTTGCCGGCCTGACCCTTGCCGCCGCCGCCCACGCGGAAAACCAGTATTCGCTTTCGCTCGGCGGCGGGTTCGCGCCGCGCTACCCGGGCAGCAATCAGTATCGCGGCGTCGTCACGCCGGGGTTTTCCGCGAAGTTCGGCAACGGCTTCTTCATCGACGGTACCGAAGGCGCTGGCTACAGGCTGGACCTGCCGCACGGCGCGTTCGTGTCGGCGGCGGTGAGTTACGACCCGGGCCGTGCGGACGAGAACCGCTTCGACCTGCCGGGTTCGGACTACCTGAAGGGGATGGGCCGGGTTCCGGGCTCGGTGCTCGTCGGCGTGCGGGCGGGTGTGACGCTGTTCAACGCGGCCGTGTTGAGCGTCACGGTCGACACCCCGGTGACGCATACGTCACGCGGCGTGTCGGGGCATGCCGACCTCGCGGTGCCCGTATTCAAGACCGCGCAGCACGAGATCGTCGTGACGGGCAGCGTGCATGCCGGCACCGGTCGCTATATGCAGACGTTCTATGGCGTGACCGATGCACAGTCGATGACGAGCCGCTTCCGGCCGTATTCGACGGGCGGCGGGATCGACAGCGCGACGATGTCGGTCGCGTGGAACCGGAACGTGTCGCGGCACTGGTCGGTGCTCGCGACGGGCGGCGTGACGCGGTTGCTCGGACGCTATGGCGACAGCCCGATCGTCCGGTCGCGCAGCAACTACTACGGGATGGCCGGCGCGACCTACAAGTTCTGAACGGGTTGCCGGCGCGCACATGCGGCACGCGATGCGTCGGCGTCGCGCCTTCGCCGCACATCGCGTGCGGTAACATGCAGGCAGGTCCGGTACCACGCCAGGGGCGGGACGCCAGTGCGCCGAAGCGGATCGGCGGCGTCGAACCGATCACGCATGCAATGCCCGGTCATGCGCGAGCGCCGCACATGGACTGCCGGGCCGCGACAGGGAGAAGCCGATGAAGAATACGAACACGATCGCGATGCTCGTTGCACTCGTTGCGAGCGCAACCTTTTCAGGATGTTCGGACATGAACACGAAGCATCCGAATGCCACCGCCGGCGGCGCCGCACCGATCGCCGCGCCTGCGTGCAAGGCGGACGCCGCGCCGGACGACGCGTTGATCGGCAGGACCGAGGCCGATGCGGCCGCGCTGCTCGACGGCTGCCTGTGGCGCGTGCTTGAACGCGACGGCAAGTCGTTGCCGGGCACGATGGACTATCGCCAGGAGCGCCGCGACCTCGGCATTCGCGACGGCAAGGTGATCTGGGTGCGGCGCGGGTGACGGATTCGGGCGGTGGGAAGGTGGCTCGAGAGATCGGTTTGAATGCCGGATCCACGGCGTTTGCCGCTCGACTTCTGATGTTCGCGGCCATCCTGCTGGGGACGCTCGGGTGTTCGCGATCGTCCGGCGAGTCGCCGTCGGGCGTCTCGGCCGCACCCGAAACGATGGCGTTGAAATTGAATGCCCTCAACTACACCGACGATCCGATCGGTGCGTTCTATGTCGACGGCAGGTGGGGCGGCGCAGTACCGTCGCGCGTCGGCAGCGGCGGCGGCGCGATCGTCTGCTGTGTTGCATTGCCGAAAAAATGGCATCCGGGCCTGACCGTCAACCTGCAATGGCGGGACGATAATCTGTACGAGAAGGATCCGAAGGCGCTCGCGAGCCGGATCGTGCCCGTCGAGCGCTACGACGAATTCTCGGACGGGTTCCTGTGGGTCCTGTTCTTTCCGCACGATCGAATCACGGTCTACGCATCGCAGTGGATGCCCGGCTACCGCGGCTTTCCGCAAGACCTTCAGCCGCCCGACGAAGCCTGCCCGGGAAACTTCACATTGCGCAACAGCGATCCGCTATGTCCGAATCCTGATAAAAGGATCGCGCCGTGAGCTTTCGATTGGTGTCGCGGTGTTGAACAGGGCGGGCGGACGGCAGTTGATCGAACGGGTTCGTTCGCAGATCCGCCGTTGCGCAGGGGCGGCAACCACGGCGCAAATGTGCGAAGGATATCGATGAAATTCAGGGCAGGGATGCACGCCTGGACGCTGATCGGGCTCGCTGTGCTCGCTTCATGCGGCAAGCATGGCGTCGACGTGTCGGCAGAGCCGCATGATGTGTGCGTCACCGGGTACAACGAGTACGGCCGCAAGCTGCACGAATTCTGGCTCGACAACGAGCATAAGTCGGGATGCTTCGGCAATCCGTCGGCGCGGGAGAGCGGCGAGGCATTCGGCGGCGGCGGCGGTTTCGCGTGCGGCTGCAAGGTGACGCCGGGGCAGAGGGTGAAGCTGTTCTGGGAATTCGCGCAACCGCTGGACGAGATTCGGCGTGGCATCCGGCCAGAGCGCAAGACGATCGATGTGACGATTCCGCAGCCGGAATCGCCGGCTTCGCGCTATTTGCGTGTGTATTTCCGCAAGGACGGCACTGCCGAGCTGCAGTGGGTCGACGACATGAACGCGCCCGAGCTCAAGCCGACTCAGGAAAAGTGAGCGCCATCGCCGAACCAACCTGAACGGTGGCGCGATGACGCTCGGCCGGTAGCCCCCCGGCCGATTCACGCCGGCCATCCAGGCGCAGCCCTTCCGCACGTTACTTCGAGATATACCAGAGCGCGTCCGTGCTGATGCGTGCGGCCGGCGTTGTCGCAGCTGGCGCCCGAGGCGTCGCAACGGGCGCCGTCGTGTTCGACGTCACTGCGGTGGGCCATGTCGCCGGCGTATCCGACGCGGTCGATGTCGTCGAGGAATTTGCGGTACTCGAGGTCGCTGCCGGACCCGACGTCGACGCCGTATCGATATACCAGAGCGCATCGGACGATGCGGTGCGCTTGGCCGCGGCATTGGCAGTGTGTTTCGAGGCGGGCGGCGTGGCGGCGGTTGTCGTCGTCGCGCCCGCGCGCTGCGTGCCCGCACCCGCCTGCGTGGTCGCGCCGGCGCCCGCCGTCCCCGCCGTGCCCCGCTGCGCGCGCGCCTCGAACGGCCCGAGCTGGAAGATTAACGTTTGCGCGGGACGCGTCAGAACGGCATACGGGAACTGCAGCTCCCACGACATCAGCACGCGGCCCGACGACGTTTCGGTGAAGATCGCCGGCACATGCTTCATGTCGCTGAACTGCACGTAGATCCGCGCACCGTCGTCGAACACCTGGGTCGGCTTGGCCTGGTCGGCGCCCGTCACCGTCCAGCCGAAGTTGTACGTGCCGGCCGGGCCGGCGGGCCCGCCTTGCGGCGGCGGGGCGGCCGGCGCGAGCGTGCGGGCACGCGCGACCGGCGGCGCCGACACGCTCAGGCTCGCGAACGGGTTGTACGTCTGCACCTGTTGCGGCGGCGTAAAGGAGGGAGGCAGGATGGGCATGGGAGTATCCGGCGAATCCGGCATGGTCCGGATTGCATCATAGACCTTGCGGGCATACGCGAGGCGCTTGTCGGGCGACGCGGCGTTGTACGCGCCGATCGCGTTCCAGTTGGCGCCGAGCTGGCGGATGTTCTGCGACAGGATCCACGCGCCGACGTACGCGTTGGTGCACGCATCGAACAGGCTTTCCCGAGTGATGCCTTCGCGCGCGAGCGTCGGCAGCCAGGTGCTGTTGATCTGCATCAGGCCGATATCGACGGTGCCGTTCGTGTTGGTGTTGACGGCGTTCGGATTCATCCCCGATTCGACCTGCGCGATGCCGCGCAGCAGGCTCACGCTCACGTGCTGGAACGTGGCCGCGTCGTCGAGGCAGTCGGCCCGTGCGAGCCCATGCAGCGCGCACGACAACGCGATCGTCGCGGCGATCTTCGGCGTGGTGTGGCTGATCGAACGGGCAGTCTGACGCGGCATGGCAGGATGGGGCGGGATCCGGCCGCCCGGTGCAAGGAAATTACGCAGACGCGAAGTGTGCCATAGCGCGCAGACAAATGGCTCGCGTCAAACTTTCCTTTGCATTTGCCGGCGCTTTTGCCGGGCATTTTCCTTGGCGTCGGTATCGCAGCGCGACGCAATGGAATCGGTAAAAAAGGCTGATTTTCGCGCGCAAGCCGGCACCCGGTCACAGTCGCAATACTGACGTCGCGCGTCAGTTGGGTCGCGAATACGGTAATGAATGATGCACCGATAAGGAAAAGGAAAAAACGCGGCGCGAACGCCGCGCGGGCCGAAAACGACGACGGCGGCCGTAGCCGCCGTGTCGGTGAATCAGCCATCCGGAATTCGCCACGCGATTCCGGCCGGCCGCGCGACACCGCGCGCAGCCGGCCGTCGTCGATCAGAAGCGGTGACGCAGGCCGAGGTTGACCATCGTCTGCGAGCTCGTGCCCGCATAGCCGTACGAACCGATCGACGCCTGCGCGGCCATCGACCCGCCGTTGTCGTCGCCGGTCCGGCCGCTCGCGTGCTGGTACGCGGCCGTCAGGTACACGTCGGTGCGCTTCGACAGGTTGTAGTCCGCGCCGGCCGACACCTGATGATAGGTCGCCGACGTATCGCCGCCCGAGCGCGTATAGCTGTAGCCGACGCCGACGAGCAGCGCATTGGTCGCCTGGTAGTTCACGAAGCCTTGCCCGGTGTTGTAGTGCTCGTTCGAGTCGAACACCGAGCTTGCGTCGCGGCGGTACTGCGCATTGCTGTAGCCGAGGCCGAACGTGAACGGGCCGGCGACGTACTGGCCCGCGATGCGGGCGATGCCGATCGAGTGCGCGCTCGCATAGCCGTTGTTGATCGGGCCGTCGAAGGTGCCGTCCGACGAGCTGGTCCAGCCGTTGCGCAGCCCGTTCGACGCAGGGCTGTTGGTCGCATGGAAGTAGCCGCCCGCGACGCTGAACGGCCCGTTGTTGTACGACACGGCCGCCGAATACGACTGCGCGGCGCCGGTGCTGCCGGCGATGCCGCCGAACGAGTACATCGCCGCGAACTGCAGGCCCGAATACACGGCCGACGTGTATTTCACCGCGTTGTCGACGCGGAAGCTGTTGTCGTAGTTGTCGACGTCGCCCGGCGTCGCGAACACGCTGCCGAGAGTGTTGTCGGCGGTGATGCCCTGCACGAGGTCGACGAGCGGATCGTACTGGCGGCCGAACGTGAGCGTGCCGTAGCGGTCGCTCGTCAGCCCGACGAACGCTTGCCGGCCGAACAGGCGGCCGCCCTGGCCCTGCCGGCCGTTGCTCGGGTCGAAGCCGTTCTCGAGCTGGAACAGCGCCTTCAGCCCGCCGCCCAGATCCTCGGTGCCTTTCACGCCCCAGCGGCTGCCGGCGAGGTTGCCCGCGCTGCTGTTGCCGAGCATCCACGCATTGTCCTTGCCCTGCGCGTGATTCACGTACGTGATTGACGTGTCGATCACGCCGTACAGCGTGACGCTCGACTGCGCATGCGCGGCGGGAATCGCCGCGAACGACGCGAGCGAAATCAGCGAGAGGGTCGTGCGTTTCATTTCAATTCTCCTTGCGTATTGGCTTGCTTTCCTTAACCGGAATGGCAGGAGACTACCGAGCCACGGACGAACGGCAAAAACGAAATTCTCCGATGTGACCTAAAGCAGACATGTGCGTGCTTCAGCAAGGTCCATTGAGAGATTCGCATTATTGATGGTTGTGCATCAATCGATTTTGATTTCGAGACGGGGCGATTGATGTATTGCCGGATTCGTGACAATTCCGCGCGATTGTCGGGAGGGCGGCGCGTTTGTCGTCAATTCATCAATTGATTATTGAATGAATTGAATGGCGAGCGGCAGGCTGGATATGTTATTTGCGCGTGCGTCGGGTCGTGTCGACGTTGAGAGACGACGCCGACACAGGACGACATGCGCAACCTGGCGCAGTGTCAGCGGCGATCCGCATTGGGTGCGAGAATGCGGCCTTCGGTCGTCGCGCGCTGCGCCGCTCATCAGGGAACCCGCATGGACAGTCACATCGCTCCGGTGGAGCTGAAGAAAGCCTACCGTCTCCTCAATCACGGCCCGACCGTGCTCGTGTCGGCGCGTCACGACGGCGTCGACAACGTGATGGCCGCCGCGTGGGCCTGCGCGCTCGATTTCCTGCCGCCGAAGCTGACGGTCGTGCTCGACAAGTCCACGAAGACGCGCGAACTGGTCGAGCGCAGCGGCACGTTCGTGATCCAGGTGCCGACGGCTGCGCAGCTGCAGCTCACGCATGCGGTCGGCAGTCACAGCCTCGCCGAGCGGCCCGACAAGCTGCGCGACGCGGGCGTCACGCTGTTCGACGTCGAAGGCCACGACCTGCCGTTCGTCGCCGGCTGCTCCGGCTGGCTCGCGTGCAAGCTGATTCCCGAACCGCACAACCAGCAGGCCTACGACCTGTTCATCGGCGAAGTGGTCGGTGCGTGGTCCGACACGCGCGTGTTTCGCGACGGTCACTGGTATTTCGAATCGGCCGATCCGGCGCTGCGCAGCCTGCACTACATCGCGGGCGGCAACTTCTATGCGATCGGCGAATCGCTGCACGTCGATCCGGATCACCCGGATCCGCAGTAAGCAGCCGGCCGGTTGTCGGCCATCGTGCCGGCCGTCGTTCCAGGCGCGCGGCTCACGCGCGCTTTTTCAGTTCCGCGAGCATCACGTCGGCGAACGCCTGCGTGACGCGCGGCAGCGTGCGCCCGCGCTTCGCGACGAGCGCGATCGGCCGCACGAACGCGGGGTCGTCGATCGGCTTCGCGACGAGGTCGGGTTCGGCGCGCACTTCGCGCGCGGTCGCCGGCAGGATCGTCACGCCGAGGCCGCCGCGCACCATCGCGACGGCCGTCATCATGTAGGTCGGTTCGCACGCGATGTCGGGCGTGCAGCCCGCTGCGTCCAGCGCGGCATCGACGACGCTGCGCACGCTCGTGCCCTGCGCGGTCAGCACGAGCGGCACGGCGGCGACGTCGGCGGTGCGCACGCGCCGTTTGCGCGCCAGCGGATGATCCTTCGGGCACACGGCGACGAGCCGGTCGGCACCCACGTACAGCACGTCCAGCGACGCATCGAACGCATCGCCGCCGGTCAATCCGAGATCGGCTTCCTCGTTGCGCACCAGCGCAGTGACGAGGCTCGCGACGCCGTCGCGGATCTCGAAGCCCGCGCGCGGCACGTCGCGCCGGAACGACTGGATCAGCTCGGGCAGCAGGCTCGATGCGAAGGTCGGCAGGCAGGCGAGCCGCACCGTGCCGCTCGCGCCTTCGCCGAGCGCACGTGCATCGCGCAGCACGCGCTCCATGTCGTCGAGCGAGCGCTGCAGCAGCGGCAGCAGTTCGCGCCCGGTCTGCGTGAGCGCGACGCTGCGGCTGTTGCGGTCGAACAGCCGCGCGCCGACGATTTCCTCGAGCCGCCGGATCTGCACGGTCAGCGCCGGCTGCGACAGGTGCAGCCGCGCGGCCGCGCGCGTGAAGTTGCCGGCGTGCGCGACGGTGACGAACGCGCGAATGTCGCGAAGGTTCAGATCCATAACGGTTCGTGATTGCTGCGATCAAATCATTTCAATTGTGCTATCGCTGCGCCGACCTTACGCTCGTCTCCAACAAAAGACAAGGTAGGAGACACGGATGCTGCCGTTACTCGGGCTTGGCACGATCGTCGTGCTGCTGGCCGCGATTCTGTCGAAGCGGATGTCGCCGCTCGTCGCGCTGATCATCGTGCCGATCGCGGCGTCGCTGATTGGCGGCTTCGGGCTGCACACCAGCAAATTCGTGATCGACGGACTGAAGGGACTCGCGCCCGTGGTCGGGATGTTCGTGTTCGCGATCCTCTATTTCGGGACGATTACCGACGCCGGCACGCTCGATCCGATCATCGATCGCATCCTGCGCGCGGTCGGCACGCGACCCACGCGCATCGTGATGGGCACGACGCTGCTCGCGCTGCTGATCCACCTCGATGGTTCGGGTGCCGTCTGCTTTCTCGTGACGATTCCCGCGGTGCTGCCGCTGTACGACCGCCTGAAGATGGACCGGCGCGTGCTGGCCGCCGCGGTGTCGATGGCCGCGGGGATCAACTTCCTGCCGTGGACGGGGCCGATGATCCGCGCGTCGGCGTCGTTGCACCTGCCGGTGTCGGCGCTGTTCAATCCGCTGATTCCCGTGCAGGCGATCGGGCTCGTGTTCGTGTTCGGCGTCGCATACTGGCTCGGTCGGCGCGAGGAGAAGCGGCTCGGCCTGTCGCGCGACGATGCGTCGATTCCGCTGCCGAAACGCGAACTGACACCCGACGAGCAGGCGCTGCGCCGGCCGCATCTGTTCTGGTTCAACCTGGTGCTGACGCTCGTCGTGCTCGGCACGATGGTCGTGATGGGTGAGAAGATCCCGCCCGCGATCATGTTCATGGTCGGGCTGTGCATCGCGCTGATGGTGAATTACCCGGACGTCGACATGCAAAGGAAGCGCATCGACGCGCATGCGCGCGCGGCGCTGATGATGGCCGGCATCCTGCTGGCGGCCGGCGTGTTCACCGGGATCATGCAGGGCAGCGGGATGCTGAAGGCGATGGCGCAGGCGGCGGTCGGCTTCGTGCCGCCGTCGATGGCCGGCCACATTCCGGTCGCGCTCGGCCTCGCGTCGATGCCGCTCAGCATGCTGTTCGATCCCGATTCGTTTTACTTCGGCGTGCTGCCGGTGATCGCGGAAGTGGCCGGCCAGCTCGGCGTGCCGGCCGTGCATGTCGGGCAGGCCGCATTGCTCGGCCAGATGACGACCGGGTTTCCGGTCAGCCCGCTCACGCCCGCGACGTTCCTCGTCGTCGGCCTGTGCGGGATCGAGCTGGCCGAGCACCAGAAGTTCACGTTCCCGCTGCTGTTCGGCGCCTCGATCGTGATGACGATCGCGTGTGTCGTGCTGGGTGTTTTCTGATTTTTCCCGGCGCGGCGCGCCGGATGACGGTACCGACATGACAGCAAAGTCACTACACGAACGGCGCGTGCGCATCGGCGCGGGCGCCGGCTACTCGGGCGACCGGATCGAGCCGGCAGTCGAGCTGGCCGAACACGGGCAGCTCGACTATCTCGTCTTCGAATGCCTGGCCGAGCGCACGATCGCGATCGCACAGCAGGCGCGGCGCAAGGATCCGTCGCTCGGCTACGATCCGCTGCTCGACGCGCGCATGCGCGCCGTGCTGCCGGTGGCCGCCGGCAAGCGCGTGCGGATCGTGTCGAACATGGGAGCGGCCAACCCGCGCGCGGCCGCGCGGCGCACCGCGCGGATCGCGCAGTCGCTCGGCCTCGCGGCGCTGAAGGTCGCGGCGGTCGAAGGCGACGACGTGCTCGACGTCGTGCTGCGCGGCGCATTCCGCTTCGAGGAGTCGGGCGACGAAGTCGCCGCGTATCGCGACCGCATCGTGTCCGCGAATGCGTATCTCGGCGCGGCGCCGATCGTCGATGCGCTCGCGGCCGGCGCGGACGTCGTGCTGACCGGGCGCGTCGCCGATCCGTCGCTGTTCACCGCGCCGCTGATCCACGCGTTCGGCTGGCGGATGGACGACTGGGACACGCTTGGCGCCGCGACGGTCGTCGGCCATCTGCTCGAATGCGCGGGGCAGGTGACGGGCGGCTACTTCGCCGACCCCGGCTACAAGGACGTGCCGAATCTCGCGCGGCTTGGATTCCCGATCGGCGAGGTCGCGGCCGACGGCTCGGTCGTGATCACTAAGGTGCCGCACGCGGGCGGCCGCGTCAGCGCGGCAACCTGCAAGGAACAGCTGCTGTACGAGATTCATGATCCGGCGCGCTACCTGCAGCCGGACGTCGTCGCGGATTTCACGCGCGTGGCCGTCACGGAAGAGGCCCCGGATCGCGTGCGCGTGACGGGCGGGCGCGGCACCGCGCGCCCCGATACGCTGAAGGTGTCGGTCGCATACGTCGACGGCCATATCGGCGAAGGGCAGATCTCGTACGGCGGGCCGGGGGCGATGGCGCGCGCGCGGCTCGCGCTCGAGATCGTCCGCGAGCGGCTCGCACTGACCGGCGTGGCCGCGACCGAGTTGCGCTTCGATCTGATCGGCATCGACTCGCTGTATGGCGACGCGACACCCGCCGGGCGTGGCGAGCCGGCCGAAGTCCGCGTGCGGGTGGCCGGCCGTGCGGCGAGCGCCGCCGAAGCTGCGCGGATCGGCAACGAAGTCGAGACGCTTTATACGAACGGGCCGGCCGGCGGCGGCGGTGCGTTCAAGTCGACGCGCGAGGTGATCGCCGTGCAGTCGGTGCTGCTGCCGCGCGCGGCCGTGACGCCGTCGTTTTCATTCGTGGAGGCCTGATGCAACTGCGTGAACTGGCGCATGCGCGCACCGGCGACAAGGGCAATACGCTGAACGTGTCGGTCATCTGCCGCGATCCGCGGCACTACGAACACCTGCGCGCGCATCTCGATGCGCCGGCGGTGAAGGCGTGGCTCGCGGGCATCGTGCACGGCGACGTCGTACGCTACGAACTGCCTGCGCTTGCCGCGTTCAACTTCGTGTTGCGCGATGCGCTTGGCGGCGGCGTCACGCGTTCGCTCGCGCTCGACGCGCACGGCAAGTCGGTCAGCTCCGCGCTGCTGGCGATCGAGGTGCCGGAGCCGGTGTGACGAATGATGGTGCCGCCTGGGGCTGTCGAAGCAATATTTGCCCCGTGCGTTTTAAAACCCATGGCATGCTCTTTTTTATTCGGGAGCGTGAGTTTATCCGGGTGTCAGAAAAAACGCATGGGCTTAGTCGAAAAACGGAAGTCGTGCTCTTGTCCAGTCAATCATGGTCGGTGGCATGGTGATTGTATAGTCGGCCTGCTTCTTGTCATCTTGATAAGTAGTCGGCCCTGAACAATTCATTTTGCGCTGTATCGCGCCTCACGCAGTCGAGGCGATAGCCGCGACGCGGTTGAGCAAAGCGATCAGAACAAGGGCGTAAAAAAGCCGCAGCCTTCTGAGGATCATGCGCAGGTTGTGGCCGGCACCGCATAGCACCGCGTGCATCGCATCGCCAAGCGCACCTTTGAGCCAGTTCCGATCGAGTTTACCGTCCGCCTTCATGTGACCGATGGCGGCTCGATCGCGCTTCGCCGTCGGATCATCGCGCGCAGCCCACGCGTGATCCCGCGCCGCAATCCCGGGTGGTAAATCTTCACGCCGTCGACAGCGACACCCTTGTAGCCACGGTCGAGCAAGCGCGAATCGGTGGGATGGGCGATCGCTTTTTCCATCGCCGTCGTGTCAACGATCACGCGCTTCACGCTCGAGGCCTTGATCACACCCGCGCGCTTGGCAGCTTCGATGGTCTCGGCCAGCAACTCTTCAACACCGGCTTCGCCCAGTCGCTTGCGCCAGCGCGTCAGGCTCGATGGGTCGATCGGCGGCTCGGTCTGCAAGTACGTCTCGCCGGTGAACACCTGCCAATACGGGTTCTCGACCCATTGCCAGACAACCTCGTCATCGGACAGGTCGAAGGCGTGCTGCAAATAGCGCAATCCGGCAATCAGCCTTGGTGGCGTGGCTGGACGACCCTTGCGTGAAACGAAGCTCTCACTCATCGATGCGCCCAATCGATCCCAGTTGATCAGATCGGCCAAACCGACCAGCGGATGCTTCAAGTTGATCTGTTCGCGCGGCGGCTGCCGGAAGAAATCCCCCTCCGTCACAGGCGTCTTCGGACCCATCCGCACCTCGTCGAAATTTGCAGGTTTCACGCGCCAATATGCCCGTACCCTGCAATTCTCATAACCTCATATGTCGATCAGAACCGCGCCACATAAGCCGATCCGGATTGTTCAGGACCGACTAGATAGCGGTCATTGGCACATGCCAACATACGCCGGTTTTTCAATCCGGCTTTTGTCGTGCGGTCCTGGCGTAGCAGGTTCAGCGCGATTCGTCGCAGGACAGCGAAGTTCTGTGCAGCGTTGTTCACCCGCACGCGACACTGGTCTTCACCGAATGCCATATCAAGCGCCCAATGCATGCCGTTCTCGATGGCCCAGTGCGAACGCGCGGCATGTGCGATGCGTGCAGCGTCTGGTGGCAAGCTGCAGACGTAATAGCGTCGCTCGGTGGCAACCGCATCGCCAATTTCCCGAGTCGACTCGACCATCGCGATGGTATTCAGGCCTGGCCAGAGCTCAGGCCCTTGCTCCCCGCGCGTCAGGACATTGCTGGCGACGCAGCGGCGCGTTTCGATACGACCGAGCCCCTTTTCGACTTCCCGGTATTCGCTTGTGCAGTCTGCATAAGCGGCCGGAACGCGTTCGATTGCGTCCAACGCTGTGCGAATGCGCGACAGCAGCGCGGATTGCTTTTCCTTGACCGCAAGCACGTAGTCGGCGCCGAGCTCGACGATTTTCTGCGCGATGGCACGTTGGCAGCCCATCGCATCGATCGTCACGATGGCGCCCTTGAGCAGCAGCGCATTCAGGAGCGCCGGGATCGCCGTGATCTCATTGCTCTTTTCCGCCGTGCGAACCTGTCCGAGCACGACGCCCAACTCGTTGATTGTTAACGGCCCTTCATGCGATTGCCCTGTTTTAAATATCAACAATTTGAATATTCAGACTTGTCTGATTGAGGATGGCGTCGCCGTCGTGCTAATTATGTGGAAGAGCCAGATTGCCTCAAGTGAGACGGGTGATTCTGTGCTGACTCCCGAAGCGTCACACGATGAATGAGGTCGGGGCGCCGCGCTTGCCGAGACGAGGAATTCATGTATTTACCCGCGCAGTCCCGCGTCGTGTCGATTTCGGGCGTCGCGTTGCCCGCAGTCGCAGGAGAGCCGATTCTCCTGCCGATCAAATTTCGTGGTATCGAAGAGCTGGGCAAGCTTTCCACGTTCAGTCTGGAACTCAAGACATTGAGTCTGCCGACACTGCCCGTCTATGCGGCGCGTGAACGCATTCAGGCAGACAAGCTGATTGGAACCGAACTGACCATCTCGATTGAATTCGATGGCAAGGGAACGTTTATTCCCGGCATGCCCGGCGGCGCGGGCTTGGGTAATCAGGGCGCCGGCAAGCGCGAGATCACCGGGTTGATCACCGAATTGTCATTCGTAGGCGAAGACGATCGGTACGCGTATTACGAGATGAGTGTGCGTCCGTGGTTGTGGCTGACGACGCTCAATCGCGAGAACCGCATCTTCCAGAACAAGAGCGTGGTCGAGATCACGGAAGCGGTGCTCGGTTCGAGCCTCTATCCATTCAAGTACGAATTGCGGCTCGGCGCGAACGGTTTGAACGGCGTCTATCCACCACGCGATTACGTGCGGCAGGTGTGGGAATCGGATTTCGAATTCCTCACCCGGATGTGGAGCGAGTGGGGTATCTATTACTTCATGGACGGCTCGACGCTGGTGCTGTGCGACTCGTCTGGATCACATCAGCCGCACGGGGACATGTACGACTCGGTTCTCTATCAGGCACCGGCCGGCGCACGTGTCGACGAGGAGCATATTTACCGCTTGACCGTATCGCGTCTGCTGACGCCCGGATCGGCCAGTCTGATTGACTACGATTCGACGCAATCGCGGGCGAACCTGTCCAATTCAGTCGATCGGCACAGCGACGTTGCCTTCGATAATGCCGAGCACTATGCGTGGGGCGACTACTCGCAGCCGCTCGCGGGCACGATGGGGCTGTCCGGGACGCGGAACAATGCTGCGCGCGAAGCGCAGTATCTGGCGGGGGTGCGTGTCGATGCCGAGCGCTGCAAAGGGCAGCGTGCGAAGGGCCGAGGCAATCTGCGCGGGCTCGCGGTCGGACATACCCTGCATGTTCAAGGTCATCCTCAGACGAGCACGAACGCCGATTTTCTGGTGATCTCGACCACGATCGAGATTCGCAATAATGACGAAACCACGGGCGGCGATCCGTATCTATGCGTATCGGATTTTGTGCTGCAGCCTGCCAATGCAATTTTCCGAAGCCCGTTGCAGGGCAAGCCGCCATGCGGGCCGGAAACCGCCGTGGTGGTCGGTCCAGAGGACCAGCCTATGTGGATCGATGGCTATGCGCGCGCGAAGATCCAATTTGTCTGGGACCGGCTCGGCGAGCAAAACGAGAACTCGAGCTGCTGGGTGCGCGTGTCGTCGCCCTGGCAGGGCGGCGGATTCGGCTTCGTGGCGCTGCCCCGTATCGGGCAGGAAGTGACGGTGAGCTATCACGAAGGCGATGCGGACAAGCCGTATATATCGGATCGCCAGGTCAACCAGTTCAACCAGCCGCCGTGGGAGTTGCCGAAGAACCAGGCGTTGATGGGCTGGCGCAGCATGAGTCTGACGGGCGCTCAGGTGAACCAGGTCGTGGTCGACGACACGCCGGACAAGTTGCAGGTCCAGTTGACAAGCGACCACGCCCAATCGCGACTTGTGCTGGGCTACAACACGCGTATCGAAGGGCGTCCGGGCCGGCTAGAGGAGCGCGGCGAAGGGTTCGAGTTGGCGACGATGGCCTGGGGCGTGGTGCGTGCGAATCAAGGCATCCTGATCACGACCGAGGCGAGAGACGGCGCGGCGCAGCCGGTCAAGGACATGGCCGAGACGATTGAGCGTCTGTCGGTGGCCCACGACCAGCAGGACACGTTCGCGTCCACCGCGCGTGAACAGCAGGCGCAAGAGGCAGGCGACCAGGACGCGGTGGCCAAGGCACTTCAGGCGCAGCGCGATGACATTCAGGGTAGTGGCTCGGTCAGCGCGCAATCCGGCCAGTTTCCGCAGATGAGCACTCCAATGTTGGTACTGGCGGGCGCGTCCGGGATCGCAGCTACCACACCGCAGTCGACCCATCTTGCATCGGGCGAGCATCTCGCGCTGACCGCGGGCGGGCACGTCGGCATATCGGTGGGCAAGCGGCTGTTGGTGAGCGTCGCGCGTGGCGTGCGCACGCTGGTGCAGTCGAGCGGGTGGAGGTTGGTCGCGATGTCGGGTGACATCGAGCTGAAGGCGCTGAAGGACAACCTGGCGCTGCTGGCGAAGCTGAACATGACGGCCACGGCGAACCGCATCACGATCACCGCACAGGAAGAACTGGTGGTCAGCGGCGGGGGCAGCGCCACGCATTACACCAGCGGCGGCATTACCCACATGACGGCAGGTGGCTATACGGCGCACGCGGGGAGCTTTACGTACACGGGACCGAAGAGTCAGGTGGCGGTGTTTCCTGAGCCACTGCCACCGGGCAAGGGCAATCTGGAACTGTTCAACACGTATGCGATTCAGCGCGGGGTGATGTCGTCATACCGGGTCGAGGATGCGCTGGGGCGAGTCGCGACGGGCGTATTGAGCGCCAAGGGATACGCCGCAGTCAGCGGTTTGGCGCCCGGCCCGGCACACGTGACATTTGGCACCGACAACGCAGATCCCTGGAGTCCGAGCAGTTATGCGCGCAAGGCCGAATGGCCGGACGTCGCTCCGGGCGGCGCGGGGACAGCACCAGCCGAGGCTCCCCCGCAGGCACGCGATATTGCATCACAGGTGCTGTCGGGAGCCGGTATGGCCGCACAGGCGAGCCAGCAATTGAGCCAACTGACAGGGGCGTTCAAAGCCGGCGGTGTGGGCGGCATGGCTAGCGCGGGACTCTCCGGTGCCCAGGCGCTGCTGGGTGCGACGGACGTGCCCATCAAGGCCGGGGCTGGAAGCGCTCAGCCCATGCCAGGCGGGCGTACCCCCGATTTCGCATAGCGGACACGCTGATCGACGGATCTCGCGCTGCATTCCCCTATTCCTGAATTTTTCTCGATTTCTCGCTATGACTGGATCTTCGACTGCTGTTGCTGCTCGTCCACCGCAGTTGGCTGTTGCGCCGCTGAACACCATTCATCCGGAAGACATTGCTGCCGCCTCGCGCAAGTTCGATCAGTGGCTCCAGCAGATCAGCGGTGGAGCCGTCACCCTGGAGCGACTCAGCAACGTTGCACAGGGACTGCCGGTGGTCGGCAACGTTATCGCTCTGGTCAGCGTGGCGCTGGGCGTGAAGGAGTTGTACAACAAGCCATCTAGCGATGCGATGGACTGGGTGGGCATCGGCATCGACCTGATCGGCGTCATTCCCGTGCCGCCGACTTTGGCGGCGGCACGGATGAGCCTCAGACCGATGCTGCTGGGGGCTCGCCAGGAGCTGGCGGCCCAGTTGAAAGTGGCGGCGAAAGAGGCGGTGAAGGTCCAGGCCAACGATGTGCTGGTCGGTCTGTTTGCCGCCCATCTGAATGCGACCATCGTCGGGGACCTGGAGAAGTTTGTGCAGGAGGCGCAGGTCCGACTGGACGCGATGCTCAAGGACGCGGGCGAGTTGCTGGAGAAAATGCTGCTGGACATGGCCCAGGGCATGAAGAAGGCAGCGTTGGGTCAGTTGAACGCGGAGGGCAACGCGAAGTTGGCGGCAAAGGAGGCCAGTCAGGCGGCGGAGATCTTTGTACGCGATCCGGCTACGAGTATCCAGAAAGGCTTTTGGGCGCTCTATCACGCAATCAAGGCGGGCGTGGAGGCGCAATCCAATGCGGTTGTGAATGCCACCACGACCAAACAACAGCGGGAGCAGATTGCCGCTGACGTAGACCGGAAGATTCGAGAGCTCGCCGGGATGTGCAAGGGCGCGTTGGCCAAACTCGCCGATCCACGCGTCGGCGCGATGGCCAAGCTGTTGACGTTGCTGCTGGCGGTGGTTCAAGCGTATCGGAAGAGGAATGCTCGAAAGGGCCAGGGCACCAACGTTCCGGAAAACAAGAGCGGCCAGGCTGCCAAGAATCAGGGCCAAGGCGCTATCGACGGTATTCCTGTGCAGGCAGATGCCAAAACCGATGGCGGCTGCAAGGAGTGTGCAGGGACCATCGGCAGTATCAGTTTTGCGCGTGGAGCCGAGCGTCTTGAGCACGATGACTTCACGTTGCCGGGGCCATTCCCGTTCACCTGGAGCCGTCAGTACCGGTCGGATCTCGCTGCCTATGACGACGGGCCGATGGGTGCGCGCTGGATCACGCCGTACATGACGCGGCTGGACATCGTGCAGAACGACGCGCTGCCGGAAAGCCTCCGCTATCACGCGGCGGACGGGCGTACGCATGCGTACCCGCTGCCGAAGGTCGGGGCGTTTCATTACGACGCCATCGAGAATGTGACGTTGGTACGGGTGTCCGATCGCGCCATCACGCTCGCGCGTGGCTACGATGCGAAAGAGACCTATGAGCGCCACAGCGAGCATTTCCGACTGACAAATATCGTGCTGCGCAACGGCGAGGGATTGGTGATCGCCTATGATCACCCGGCGACCGTACCCGGCCATACGCTGTTGCCGTCCGATCTGATGGCCTATCACGGCGATGAGATTGAGATCGATGCCCACGTTCACTTGATGCCCGACGCTCAGGGGCGCATCGCGCAATTGTGGTTGATCGAGAACAACCAGTTGGTGCGTCAGCTCGCGAACTATACGTTTGACGAAGCCGGCGATTTAGTCGAGGCCGCTGATGAGAACGGGGCAAGCCGCAGCTATACGTATCACCACCACCTGATCACGCGCTACACGGACCGCACGGGGCGAGGCATGAATCTGCGCTGGGACGGTGAGGGTGCGACAGCCAGGGCGGTGCGTGAGTGGGCTGATGACGGCAGCTACGATACGAAGCTGGAGCGGGACCCGAACATTCGGTTGACCTATGTCACCGACGCGCTGGGGCACGAGACCTGGTACTACTACGACATTCTGGGCTATACGTACCGCATCCGGCATGCGGACGGGCGTTCGGAATGGCTTTTCCGGGATGAGGCGAAGAACATCGTTCGTCACATTCATCCGGACGGAACCGTTGAGACTTTTACCTACGACGATCGCAGTAACCAGGTTTCGCATACACGGGCTGACGGCCATACGGTGTATTTTGCGTACGACGCCCGCGACAACGTGCGCAAGATTCGCGACGGCGAAGGTGGCGTGTGGCTGCGCGACTACAATACCAAGGATCAACTGACCGAGGAAATCGATCCGCTCGGCAACAAGACGGAATACACGAACAACGCGCTCGGCCTGCCGATCGAAATAATTGACGCGAAGGGTGGAAAGAAACAACTCGCCTATAGCCCGGCCGGCCAGTTGACGTCGTATACGGATTGTTCGGGCAAGACCAGTCGATGGCAATACACCGAACGCGGGCAGCTCGCGCAATTCACGGACGCAGCGGGGAGTACGACGCAGTACCGCTACGCACAAGGGCAACTGACGGAAGTCACGCGCCCCGATGGTGTCGTCGAGCAATTTGAGCGGGATGCGGAAGGACGGCTGCTGGCGCACGTCGACGGACTGCGGCGCCGTACCGAATGGCGCTATTCGGGCGCGGGCCTGATTGCCACGCGCACCGATGCCAATGGCGAGACGCTGGGCTATCGATGGGACAAGTTGGGCCGTCTGGAGGCGTTGAAGAACGAGAGCGGTCGCGAGACGTCGTTTGCGTACGATCCCGTAGGCCGACTGCTGGCGGAGACCGGCTTTGATGGCAAGACGACCCGATACCGGTATGACCCGGCGTCGGGTGTGCTTCAGGATGTGGTGAGTGGGGAGCAGGAGCATCGGATTACGACCGTCGAATTCGATGCGGTCGGCCGACTGACTTCGCGCCAGACGGGCCAATGGGAGCCGGGCAGCCGCGAATGGAAGTACGGCAAGCGCGAGCGATTCGCGTACAACGGCAACGGCCAGATGATTCTCGCGGAGAGCGATGCGAGTCGGTTGCAGTGGTTCCACGATGACGCGGGCAACGTCACGCGCGAGCATCAGCACTTCCGCTTCCTGAAAGACCAGCCTGTCGCAGTATGGCGTCACGAATACGATGTGCTGAATAACCGCGTGGCGACGATCCGCCCGGACGGCCACCGGGTGAGCGTACTGACGTATGGCAGCGGCCATGTGCACGGCATGCTGCTCGACGATACGGAACTGGTGCAGATCGAGCGGGACGACGTGCACCGCGAAATCGAACGGGTGCAGGGTAACGGGCTGACGCAGACGCAAGCGTACGATCCGGCCGGGCGGTTGCTACAACAGAAGCTGACAGCAAGTCGGGGCGAGACGCAGGGTGGGAAACGGCTTGTGCAGCGCAGCTACACCTACGATCACGCCGGCCAGCTGGAGCGGATCGAGGACACGCAGAACGGCATGCGAACCTATCGCTACGATCCGATCGGTCGGCTCGTGGCGGCCACCGGCATGCTGGGCGAGGAAACCTTTGCATTCGATCCGGCGAGCAACCTGCTGGACGATGCGCAGACGCGGCACTTCGAGCCCGATCCGGTGCGAGGCACGCCGGGGTATTCGAGTCGAATCCAGGGACGCCCGGCGCTGCTGGACAACTTGCTACGCGAGTATGCGGGTACGTACTATACGTGGGATGAATATGGCAACCTGAAAGAACGTCGGCGCAACGGCGATCAGGCATGGTACGAATGGGACGGTTTCGATCGGCTCGTTCGGTTTGATACCGGCAAGGTGATCGTGCGCTATTGGTACGACGCATTAGGCCGGCGGGTGGGGAAGGAGTCGAATGCGCGGGTTCGAAACAGTTCGCTTGACGGTAGCGACTATCGGGCAATCGAGACGGCACGGCTCAATGCGGAGCATGGATATGGTTTGACGCTGTACGGGTGGGACGGTGATACGCTGGCGTGGGAGAGTGGCTCGGGCGAGCATGGCGGCAGTGGCCGCACGACGCACTATGTGTACGAGCCGAACAGCTTTGTGCCGATGGCGCAGGCGAGCCATGCGGGATGGATTCCGCTGCACGAGCGGCCGGAATATGATGAGCACTATGACATTGACCGGGACCCGCTGTGGAGTCGTACGAACAAGCCGACAGCATTTACGCAGATCGGCTATTACCAGTGTGACCAGATCGGAACGCCGCAGGAGGTGACGGACGCGCAGGGCGAGATTGCGTGGAGTGCGCGCTATCGTGCATGGGGCGAAGCGAAGGAGGTGATCAGCGAGGCGGCTCGCAAGGCTGGCATTCGTAATCCGATTCGCTTCCAGGGGCAGTACTTCGATCACGAGACGGGCCTGCACTATAACCGCCATCGGTACTACGATCCGGGTAGTGGGCGGTTCATTAGCACGGATCCGATTGGATTAGCTGGTGGTCTCAACGCCTATCAGTATGCGCCGAATCCGATCGGGTGGGTTGATCCGTTAGGTTTGTCGAAGCGTTGTCCCTGTGATTGCCCGGCGGGAACAATAGATCCCTCTCAGGTGCATTTTATGCAAAGCAGCGCAAAGAATGTAACGGGTGACTATACGGTTCTCGGGAACGCACAAGCTTTGCAGGATGGAACACTCGATCCTAATATATTGAAGACTAAGATTTGGAAGGATGGTGCTGGGAAGCTGTGGACGCTTGATCACAGGCGGCTCGCGGCATTCAAATTGGCACGCAAGTGCATGCCATATCAAATGGCGTCAAAGGACGAGGTTGATAACCAGATGTGGAAGATGAGTACCAAGAGTGGTGGGACATCTATTCGCTTGAAGATGGAGAATGGTCAGTCAATGACCGTTGATTGAAATGACGATTGACAGAAAGAGAGTGGCGGAAATCAAGACAAGGGAAGATTTTGTTGATTTTATGGCTGATTTTGTGAAATCAATAAGAAATGGGGGGGCGATCGAGAACAACACTGTTGATTCGTATCTTGAGGCAATGGCTTCCTGGGTTGAAGATATGGATGGCTATTACAAAAATATGGGTATAGCTAATGAGGTGAAGCTTGATACGATGAATTGGAGGGTTCTCGCGGATATTGTGGTTGCCGCAACAATGTATGAATAGACTGAAGTAAGAGCCAAGGGCCGCGTAAGCGGCCCTTGGTGTGTGATGAGTCGAAGCTCGGTGTTCAGGCCGCGGTGATGGTGAGCTTGCCGTGTTCAACATGAGCCTGGAGCTTTTGCCCGGCGTGGAAGCCTACGTCGTGGATCAGCCAGCGGCCGGCGATCTTGAGCCAGAGGTGCAGCGGCTCGCAGCTCTCGTCATGGATGGCCCTCATCCCGTAACGACCGATGTCGCGCTTGCGCTGCATGGTGATGAAACGTTCCGTAACGGGTGGACGTGCTTTAAGATTGGCGTCAGCCATGATCCCCCGGCGGACACCAAGCCATACGATGAAGACGCGCAACGCAGCACGGACGAACTCGGCAAGCTGCCCGTTGATCAGTCGAAGCGAGCGCGGCGTACGCCGCATCGAGCAAGCGGCTGCGACGATCATCGCTGCGGCGCATGGGCAGTCCGTGCAGATAGGCGACGAGTACGCCATCAGCGCGGGCGACGGTTACAAGAAGTGCGTCGATGGTGGAAAGCCCTATCGACGGCGAACGGCAGTCGACCGTGAGTCTTGAGCTTGGCGATGCAGGTTCGCGGCTCGACCGAGTTGTCAGGTGGCGATGCCGAGGTGGGCTGGCCAAAGCCCCGATGACCGGAGAGTGGAGATAGTAAAGGGGCGGGTAGGCGCTTGTTACGGAATCAGCAGTTCGCGGCGACCGTCCGCGTGCTCTACGCGTTTGCCGGTGACGTGCAGGCGCTGATCCGCACGAGAGTCGTAGACCGCGCGCGACGCGGCGACCTGATCGAGATCGAGTTCGACCGTGTGACGCGATTCGCCGTAACCGGCTTCGAACATCAGGTTGCCGAACGGATCGGCCGCGAGGCTGCCGCCCGCGAACACCACGTCGTGCGTGCCGCCGCCGATACGGCGCCAGCGTGATGCGGCTCGCGCCGATGCGCGCTTGCGATGCCGTGCCGTGCGTGTAGGCTACGGGCTCGCGGGCATCGGCCCGCGCGTGCGGCACGGGTCGCGCGCATCGACCGGATCCTGGAATGAAGAACGAGATCGTAACGCCCGCCGACGCGAATGGCGAGGGCGTGCGCGGCCGCCGGGTCGCGGCAGCGCTCGCCGCACTGTCCGCCGTCGCGGTGTTCACCGCGCTCGCCGCATTGTCACCTGTTCATGCCGCCGAACCGGCGCCTCCCGAACGCGAGCTGCAAACGTTCATCCATGACACGTACGGCACGTGGCGTGCCGATCGCAAGGGCTGGCAGTCGGACGCCGGCGATTTCATCTACGCATCGTGCGGATCGCTGCGCGTCGCGACGGCCGACGGCCCGCGCACGCTGCTCGCGATGTGCGGCGAGACCGAGGACGCCGTGCAGAACGGGAGGCCGGGGATGGATTCCGATGCCACGCCGGGCACGATCGACCTGTACGTGCTGCGACCTTCGCAGGACGGGGCGACGCTCGAACCGGTGCTGAAGAAGACGGGCATCGCGTCCGGCGGGCGCGGCGAGCCCGGCACGGTGAGCATCCAGCGGCTCGGGCCGCACATGTTCGGTTTCGTCATCGGCAACAGCGACTCGCGGCAAGGCTATACGCAAAGCATCCGCTCGATCTGGCTGCCGTACGGCGACGCGCTGGTGCTGGCGGCGGCGCGCATCGACGAAGCGCTCGACAATGCGGAATCGACCGAATGCGCGAACGATCCGGCTCGCTGCGAGGAACGCCGCTTCGCGATTGCGCCGGACACGAGCGCCGACGATAGCGTCTACCCGCTGATCGTGACCGAAACCGGCACGCGAGGCGATCGCGCGATTCACGTGCGCCATACGGTGAAGTTCGACGCATCGCGCGGCCGCTACATCGTGCCGAAGGCCGTGCGTGACGGGTATTGAGCGGCGCGCGCGCGGAACCGGGCGGCGTCGCGCCGCCCGCACATCACACGTACAGGTAGCGCACGAGGTGGAAGAACACGGGCGCCGCGAAGCAGATCGAATCGACGCGATCGAGCATCCCGCCGTGTCCCGCGATCATCGAGCCCCAGTCCTTGGTGCCGAGCGAGCGCTTCACGGCCGACAGCACGAGACCGCCGACGAAGCCCGCGATCACGATCGCGAGCGAGATCCCGAACGCCGCGCCGAAGCTGAACGGCGTCACGCGATACAGCGATGCACCGCACAGCGTCGCGAGCAGGCCGCCGCCGACGAAGCCTTCGACCGTCTTCGACGGCGACAGGCGCGGCGCGATCTTGCGGCGTCCGCACAGCTTGCCGACCACATACTGCAGCACGTCGCTGATCTGCACGACGAACAGGAAGAAGAACAACAGCAGCGCGTTCTGCCCCACGTAGCGCGGAATGTCGAGGATCAGCACGGCCGGCGCGTGGCTCAGCCCGTACACGCACACCATCAGCGCCCAGTTGATCTTCGCATTGCGGCTCAGGAATTCGCGCGTGTCCTGCGTGAGCGCCGACACGAGCGACATCGCGAAGAACAGGTGCACCGGCACGAAGATCGAGTACATCCCGTACCAGTTGATCGCGAGCAGCAGGTACTGCACCGGAATCGCGACGAAGAACGCGATGAACAGCGTCGTATGGTCGCTCGCGGTGGTCGGCGTGAGCGTGATGAATTCGCGCAGCGTCAGGTACGACAGCAGCGCGAACACGAGGTACGTGACGTTGTTGCCGAGGCTGATCGCGATGACCATGATCGCGATCATCGCCCACCACGCTCGGATGCGCTGGTTCAGGTTGACGATGGTTGCGCTGGTGCCGCCGCTGCGCGCGCCGAGGATCGCGCCGATCACGGTCGCGAGCACCAGCACGCCGGTGACGCCCGCGACCAGTTCCCAGAAGAGAGTTCGCATGAAGAGGTCCGGAAAAGGGAGGGGAGGGCGTCGTTCAGCCGGCCGGCCGCTGCGGCGGCGCGAGCGCGACGATCGCGTCGCGCATGCGGGCGAGGAAGGTCGGCTTGTCTTCGCCGACGCCGAGCGCATCGTTCGCGCCGAAGTGCACCTTGCAGATCAGCGGCACGGGCCAGATCGCGCCCTTCGGCATGATGCGCTGCAGGTTCTCGAGATAGACGGGCGCTAGCGCGACGTCCGGAAACTCGGTCGCGAGATGGAACAGGCCGCTCTTGAACGGCTGCGGCAATACGTCGGCGCCGCGCGTGCCTTCCGGGAAGATGATGATCGAGTGGCCTTGCCGCAGTGCGTCACGCACCGGGTCCAACGGGTCGCCGCCGGTCTCGCGATGACGGTCGATCAGCACGACGTTCAGCAGTTTCTGCGCGATGTGGCGCTTCAGGTCGCCGCTGTCCCAGTAGTCGCGCGCCGCGACGGGCCGCACGACCGCGCGCACGTCGCGCGGCAGCGCGGCGAGGATCGCGAGCGTGTCGATGTGGCTCGTGTGGTTCGAGAAGTAGATCTTCTGCGTCGGCGACGGCGGCGCCTGATGCCAGACCGGATACGCGCCGGCGACGAGCCGCACGATCGACAGCAAGAAATCGCGCTGCCAGACGTTCAGGATGTTCATCGGCGCGGCGCCTCCTGCGTGCATGTTCGCGCCGCCGCGCACGCGCGGCGGGCGGAATCCCGGAATGCCGGCGCGGCAGGATGCGCGCCGGACGGCCATTGTTTAAGTTTTTTCAAATTCGTGGCTGCCTGTCGCAGGGCCGCGATGATCGGACGACTCGCCGCGGACGTTGCGTCGTGGCAAAAGCGCCGGTCGGCGGCGTGATAATCGGCTGTTGCACGAGCGCCCGGTCACAGTTCGAATGAATTGCTGCGTTCACGAGCCAGCGGATTATCGCGAGTTTCCGTCAAAAACACCAGATTGAGCGGCGCGGCGCGAAGCGGGCCGCGGCTTGACGCGTCGGGGCCGCTCGGCGACGATTACGACCACCTGTCAGCCGCTTCGGGTGGTGGCGCCGCCCGGGGCATGGCGGCTGGAAACGTGTCCGAATGTGCCGAACCAATAAAACGATGAGCCTTTACGCACTCAAACCGAAATTCCAGAACCGTCTGCGTCCGCTCGCGGATTCGCTTGCCGAACGCGGCGTCACCGCCAACCAGGTCACGCTGTTCGCGGCCGGCGGCTCGATCGTCGTCGGCGCGCTCGCGGGGCTCGGCGTGTTCGCCCGCGTGCTGTTCCTGCTGATCCCGATCTGGCTGTTCGTGCGGATGGCGCTCAATGCGATCGACGGCATGCTCGCGCGCGAGCACGGGCAGAAGAGCACGCTCGGCGCCTACCTGAACGAGCTCGGCGACGTGGTGTCCGATGTCGCGCTGGTGCTGCCGTTCCTCGCGATTCCCGCGTTCGCGCCGACAGACGTCTGGCTGTTCGCGCTGACGGCGGTCATCGTCGAATGCGCGGGGCTGATTGGCCCGCTCGCCGGCGCGACGCGCCGCTACGACGGCCCGTTCGGCAAGAGCGATCGCGCGCTTGCGCTCGGCGCGTTCGCGCTGTGGATCGGCTTCGGTCTGCCGGTCGGCAGCGTCGCCGCATGGCTGTGGCGTGTGCTGATCGTGCTGTCGATCGTGACGGTGGTGCGGCGCGTGCAGGCCGGCGTCGCCGAAGCGGGCGGCTGACGGCCGCAGCCGGACCGGCGCCGAAGGGCGGCGCCGCATGATTCGAATAACGAAACGAGAGAAACGCATGAGCGCACGCATGGCCCGCGAGGCCAACTTCATCACGCACGACGGCGAAACGCTGTTCTATCGTCACTGGCCCGCGACGGGCCCGCGCTGCCGCGGCGCGATCGTGCTGCTGCATCGCGGCCACGAACATTCGGCGCGCGTCGCGCACCTCGTCGACGAGCTCGACCTGCCGGACTTCGCGTTCTTCGCGTGGGATGCGCGCGGCCACGGCCGCTCGCCCGGCGCGCGCGGCTACAGCCCGAGCGCGGCCGCGTCGGTGCGCGACCTGCAGACCTTCGTCGAGCATATCCGCGACCTGCACGGCATCGCGATCGAGGACATGGCCGTCGTCGGGCAGAGTGTCGGCGCGGTGCTCGCCGCCACCTGGGTACACGATTACGCACCGCCGATCCGCTGCCTCGTGGTCGCGTCGCCGGCGTTCCACATCAAGCTCTACGTACCGTTCGCACGGCCTGGGCTGCGGCTGATGCACAAGCTGCGCGGACTGTTCTACGTGAACAGCTACGTGAAGCCGAAATTCCTCACGCACGACCCCGAACGGATCGCGAGCTATGCGGCCGATCCGCTGATCACGCGGCCGATCGCCGTCAACATGCTGCTCGACCTGCACGACACCGCGAAGCGGATCGTCGCCGATGCGGCCGCGATCACCGTGCCGACACAAGTGCTGATCTCGGGCGCCGACTGGGTCGTGCATCGCGGCCCGCAGGACAGCTTCTTCGAGCGGCTCGGCGCCGCGCGCAAGGAGCGCATCGTGCTGCCCGGCTTCTACCACGACACGCTCGGCGAGCGCGACCGCGCGCAGGCGCTCGCGCCGCTGCGCACGTTCGTGCTGCGCGAGTTCGATACGCCGAGCCCGCGTGTGTCGCTGGCCGACGCCGACCGGCGCGGCGCGTTCCATGACGAATACACGGCGCTCGGCCGGCCGCCCGCGAACCCGTTCGCACGCGCGTACTGGGCGATCACGCGTGCAGGGCTGAAGGCCGGCGGCGCGCTGTCCGACGGCATCGCGCTCGGGCTGCGGCTCGGCTTCGATTCGGGCTCGACGCTCGACTACGTGTACCGCAACCGCGCGCAGGGCCGGCTTGGCGTCGGCGCGCTGATCGACCGCACCTATCTCGATTCGCCGGGCTGGGTCGGCATCCGTCAGCGCAAGGTGCATCTGCAGGAGCTGATCGGCGCGGCGATCGGCCGGCTGCGCGGCCACGGCGAACCCGTGCGGATCGTCGACATCGCGGCCGGGCACGGACGCTACGTGCTCGACGCGATCGCGACGGCCGCCGAGCGCGACGGCGCGGCGCCCGACGACATCACGCTGCGCGACTACAGTCCGCCGAACGTCGAGGCCGGGCGCGTGCTGATCGCGCAGCGCGGCCTCGAGCCGATCGCGCGCTTCGAGCGCGGCGACGCGTTCGACGAGGCGTCGCTCGCGGCGCTCGAGCCGCGCCCGACGCTCGCGATCGTGTCGGGGCTGTATGAGCTGTTCGGCGAGAACGCACTGATCGAGCGCTCGCTGCGCGGGCTCGCGCAGGCCGTGCCGCCCGGCGGCTATCTCGTCTACACGGGGCAGCCGTGGCATCCGCAGCTCGAATTCATCGCGCGCACGCTGAACAATCACCGCGGCGACGCGACCTGGGTGATGCGCCGCCGCTCGCAGGCCGAGATGGACGAGCTCGTCGCGCGCGCCGGTTTCCGCAAGCTCGACCAGCGCATCGACGCGATGGGCATCTTCACGGTCAGTCTCGCGCAGCGGGTCGACGCGTCGTGAGCGCGCTCGGCGGCGGCGCGGGCGCGGGTGGGGGTTTGGCCGAGCCGGCGGCCGGCGCGCGCGACGCGTCGTTCGCGCTGCGCGTCGGCTGGCTCGCGGCGATGGGCGCGGTGTTCTTTTCCACGTACGGTTTCGCGAACTGGCTCGCCGCGCGCCGCGCCGAAGTGCCGACCTTCGCGTTCGGCTGGGAGCACGCGATTCCGTTCGTGCCGTGGTCCATCGTGCCGTACTGGTCGATCGACCTGCTGTACGCGCTGTCGTTCCTCTTCTGGACCCGCCGCGACGACCTGCTCGATCACGTGAAGCGGCTGTTGACCGTGCAGCTGATCTCGGTCGCATGCTTCATCGCCTGGCCGCTGCGTTTCGGCTTCGAGCGGCCCGCCGCGGGCGGCGTGGCAGGCGCGCTGTTCACGCTGCTGATGGGGTTCGACAAGCCGTTCAACCAGGCGCCGTCGCTGCACATCGGCCTGCTCGTCGTGCTGTGGGCCGTCTATGCGAAGCAGCTGCGCGGCACGGCCGCGCGCATCGTGCTGCATCTGTGGTTCGCGGCGATCGGCGTGTCGGTGCTGACGACCTACCAGCATCATGCGATCGACGTGCCGACCGGCGCGGCCGTCGGCTGCCTGGCGCTGTTCCTGTTTCCGTTGCGCGACGCCGCGGGGCGGTTGCCGGGTGCCGTCGGCTCGCCGTCCGCCGCCGGCCGTGTGCTCGCGCGCCGCTACGCGCTCGGCGCGGCGCCGGTCGCGCTCGCGGCGCTTTACTGCGTGTCGCGTGCACCGGGCTGGGCGTTGGCCGCCGGGTGGGGCGCGCTGGCGCTCGCGTGCGTCGCATGGATCTACCGGCGCGGGGCGCCCGGTGCGTTCCAGAAGGACGAGGCGGGCCGCTTCCCGGTATTCGTCCGCTGGCTGCTCGCACCGACGATCGCCAGTGCGTTCGTTAATTCGCGGCTATGGACGTTCCGGCAGCCGGCGCCGGTGCGGATCGACGAACGCGTGTCGATCGGCCGCACGCCGACCACGCGCGACGTGCGGCGCCACGGCTTTACGGCGCTCGTCGACCTGACGGCCGAGATGCCGCGCTGGGCCGCGGCCGACGCGTCTCTCGCGTATGCGGCGGTGCCGCAACTCGACCTCGTCGCGCCCACGCCCGCGCAACTCGCGGCGGCCGTCGCGGCGCTCGAACGCCTGCATGCCGAAGGGCGCGACGTGCTGGTCTGCTGCGCGCTCGGCTACGGGCGCAGCGTGTTGTGCGCGGCCGCGTGGCTCGCCGCGCGGCGCGGGCTCGGCGACGCGCGCGACGCACTCGCGGCGGTACGGGCGGTGCGGCCGCACGCGGTATGGTCGGACGACGGCGTGGCCGTGCTGCAGGACTGGATCGACCGCCGTCGCGCAACGGGAGGGCCATGATGCGCGACCCGTCCGCACCGTTCCGGATCGCCGCGGCGCGCGGTGCGCTCGATGCAGGCGCATGGGCGATCGCGGCCGCGCTGGCCGCGGCCGGCGCGGGTTGGTGGATCGCGTCGGGCTGGGCGCCGGCGACGATCGCGCGCGTGCTGCTGGCCGTGGTCAGCACCGGGTCGGGGATTGCCGCGCTGTGGTATGCGGTGCGCATCGAGATCGACCGGCGGCTGTTCGCCACGCTGGCGCGGGCGGCGTCGGGCGATGCGTCGGTCGACGACGAGCTCGCCGCGCTCGATCGCGCGCTCGCCGATCTCGGCTGGATCGATGGGGGGAAGGCAGGGCGCGCGCTCGACGCGCGCGTGCGCGGCGCGGTGGGGCTGTGCCGTGCGGGCGTGCTGGTCGCGATCGTGCAGTGGATCGTGGTCGGGTTGGCGATCGCGGTACCGCAGGTCGGTTAGCCGCGCGTGCGCGGCCTGGGCGGCCCCGGTGGCCGGACGCGGTGCGCGTCGCGCATCACGCGTGCCCCGCCCGCTGCGTGCGCGTGCGCTTCACCTCGTACATCGCCTGGTCCGCATGCTCGATCAGCGCGTTCATGTCGGTACCGTTGTCGGGCAGCATCGCGACGCCGACACTGACGCCAAGCCGCAGCGGATGCCCCTCGAATTCGAACGGCTCGCCGACCTGCCGGGCGAGCCGTGCGCGTTGCGCGTCGACGTCGCCGCGGCTGCCGACGTTCGGCAGGATCACCGCGAACTCGTCGCCGCCCACCCGCGCCACCGTATCCGAGCGCCGCACGGCGCCGAGCATCCGTGTGGCGATCTCGCGCAGCGCGGCGTCGCCCGCGCGGTGGCCGTGGCCGTCGTTGATCGGCTTGAGCCCGTCCATGTCGATGTTGAGGATGCCGAGCCGGCCGTTCGCGCGCAGCGCCGTGTGCATCGACTGGCGCAGGCGATCGTAGAACAGCGCGCGGTTCGGCAGGCCGGTGAGCGCATCGTGCGTCGCGCGCAGGTACAGCTCGTTGGCCTCGTTGCGCGCCGCGTGGAACATCGCGGCGGCGATCAGGTCGGCCGTGAGCCGCAGCGTACCGGCATCGGCGGCCGAGAAGCCGTCGACGTCCGGCGACATTACCTTCAGCACGCCCACCGTCGTGTCCGCATGGGTGAGCGGCATCACCAGCATCGAGCGCAGCCCGACCCGGCGGCACGCGTCGCGATCGACGCGAGGGTCGGTCTCCGAATCCGTGCAGCGCAGCAGTTCGCCGCGCGTCACGCACAGGCCGGACAGGCTGCCCGAGCGGCGCAGCCGCAGCCCGAGCATCCCGGCGGCGGAGCCCGACGCGGCGCGGTACACCATGTCGTCGCCTTCGGCGAACTCGACCGCCGCGCCGCTCGCGCCCGTGAGTTGCGGCACCTGCTCGGTCACGTAAGCCATCACACTGCCGAGATCGAGGCCGAGTTTCGCGATCTCGGTCTGCGCGGCGATGATGCGCAACAGCGTGTCGGAAGACGGGGTGGCGGTGTCGGAGATTTGATCCAAGTCAGTTTTCCATCAAGAAAACGCGGCGCGAAGCGCGGGCTTGCGGTAGCATACGCGCCGCTCACGCGGCAGCGCGTTCCGGCGGCCCGCAACAGGTCGCACGCTGTCCGGTCGGCCCGGCAGTATGCCGGGCGGCCCGGCCGCCAGCAACGACGTAATTCTTGCCATTCAATTGCGGCGCGCGGCATTCCCGACCGAATTGAGTTTTTTTCGCTTCGTTATCCCGAATCAGGGTAAGTTTTGTCCTATTTTTGAGATAGTGTGACGAATGAGCGAGCGCGGATGGCAGGCGCGTAGTACGACGAACTGGCTGCACAAGAATCCGCCGCGTCGTTTCGATAATTGCATTCAGGCCAGAGCCAGACATACATGAGAGGAAGCAGTGGGGATGTGCACTCACGGGCATAGCTGCTTTACGCGCATCGATCGCGATGCGCTTGACGACCGGATGATCACGCCGATGCGGAGCCGCGCATGAAGCCGGCCACGTCGTTGTTCGTCCTGTCGGTCGCCGCGTTCGGCGCGCTCCATGCGGCCGCGCTGTCGGCCGCGCCGATGCCGGCGGTGCCGGCCGCCGCTTCGGCGTCCGTCGACGGTCCGGGCGCGCCGGCGCTCGCCAGCGGCGCGGCCGTGCCGACGCTCGCCGCCGCGCCGGGCGCCACCGGTACTTCCGCGTCCGCCGGCCTGCCGGCGACGACTTTGCGCCTGCCGTTCGCGTCGCTCGGCGCATTCGACCCGGTGCGCCTGCGCGGTGCCGACGACGCGCGCACGATCAACGCGGGCGTGCGGCTCGATCGCGTGGTCACCGGCGCGCGGCTGCGCCTGACCTACGCGTATTCGCCGTCGCTCGTGTTCCCGATGTCGCACCTGAAGGTGTCGGTCAACGGCGAGGTGGTCACGACCGTCCCGTTCGACGCGACGCGTGCGGGCCGGACGGTCACGCAGGACATCCCGATCGATCCGCGCTACTTCTCCGATTTCAACCAGATCGGCTTGCGCCTGATCGCGCATTACTCGCTCGATCACTGCGAGGACCCGTCGAACTCGGCGCTGTGGGCCGACGTGAGCCCGACGAGCGAGCTGATCCTCGACGAATCGCCGGTACGCCTGCCGAACGATCTCGCACTGCTGCCCGCGCCGTTCTTCGATCGGCGCGACAACGGGCTGCTGCGGCTGCCGTTCGTGCTGCCGGCGTCGCCCGATTCGGCGACGCTGCGCAGCGCCGGGGTGCTCGCGTCGTGGTTCGGCGCGCAGGCCGACTACCGGCAGGCGCGCTTCCCGGTCGCGGCGACGCTGCCGGCCGACGACCAGGCGGTGGTGATCGGCACGGTCGCGACCCTGCCGGCCGGCCTCGCGCTGCCGTCGGTCAACGGCCCGTTGCTCGCCGTTGCCGACAACCCGGCTGCGCCGGGCCGCAAGCTGCTGGTCGTGACGGGCCGCACGGCGGCCGAGGTCGACGACGCGGTCGCGACGCTCGTGCTCGGCCGAGCGGCGCTGTCGGGCCCGGCGGCGACGGTTGCGCACGTCGATCTCGGCGCGCCGCGCAAGCCGTACGATGCGCCGCGCTGGCTGCCGGTGAACCGGCCGATCACGTTCCGCGAGCTGGTGTCGGATCCGCGCGAACTCGAGGTGCGCGGCACGTCGCCCGACGCGATCCGCCTGAACCTGCGCGTGCCGGCCGATCTCCATTCGTGGAACGGCTCGGGCGTGCCGATCACGCTGCGCTACCGCTATACGGCGCCGACCGTGCAGGACAACTCGACGCTCGCCGTCGAGATCAACGACCAGCTCGTGAAGTCGTACCGGCTCGGGCCGGCCCATGCGGAAGATGCGCGCGGGCGCATGCAGCTGCCGCTGCTGTCGGTGCCGGAAGGGCGCGTGACGAGCGATGTCGACATTCCGGCGTTCCGCGTCGGCAGCGGCAACCAGCTGCAGTTCCGCTTCACGCTCGATTCGCAGAAGACGGGGCTCTGCTCGAGCACCGCGACCGAGCCGCAGCGTGCGGCGATCGATCCCGATTCGACGATCGACTTCTCGCACTTCGTCCACTACGCGCAATTGCCGAACCTCGCGTTCTTCGCGAACAGCGGCTTCCCGTTTACGCGCTACGCCGACCTGTCGCAGACGGCCGTCGTGATCCCCGACCGGCCGTCGCCGCAGGAGCTCGAAGCCTACCTGACGATGCTCGGCCACATGGGCCAGTGGACCGGCTTCCCGGCGCTGCGCGTGCAGGTCGCGCGGCCCGGCGACGTCGCGGCGCTCGCGGGCCGCAAGGACCTGCTCGTGATCGACGGCTCGCCCGCGTCGCCGCTGCTGTCGCGCTGGCGTGCGGCGCTGCCGCTGTCGATCGACCAGCAGCCCGGCACGGGCACGACGCGCGTCGCTTTCTCGGTGAAGGAGCGCTGGCGCAACGGCATCGGCATGGCCGACGGCAGCGCGCATATCGAACAGACGGGCTCGCTTGCCGCGCTCGCCGGCTTCGAGCTGCCGGGCAGCCACGGCCGCAGCGTCGTCGCACTGACGGCGACCGATCAGGCGCGCCTGGCCGACCTGCTCGACGTATTCCAGAAGCCGGGCCTCGTGTCGCAGTTGCAGGGCGACCTCGCGCTGGTGCGGCCGGGGCAGGTCGACAGCCTGCGCGTCGGCGAGCCGTACGTGGTCGGCTTCGTGCCGTGGTATGCGCGCGTGTGGACGCACGCGGCGCGGCATCCGGTCGTGCTCGGCGTGGTCGGCGTCGTCGCGGGGCTGTTGCTCGCGCTCGGCGTGTTCAGCGTGCTGCAGAGAATCGCCGCGCGCCGCCGGGGGATGTAACGGATGGCGTGGGCATTTGCAAGGCGACGGGCCACGCAGCCGGCGTGTCGCGCCGGCGCGACGCTCGTGCTGGCCGTCGCGGCAGCGTGCGCGGCGACCGGCGCCGCCGGGCGCGCGCAGGCGGCGCAAAGCGGTGCGACCGATGTGCAGTGCGGCGCGGCGTGGCCGCGCTGGGATGCGTTCAAGCGCGATTTCGTGTCGGCCGACGGCCGGGTGATCGACGTCGGTTCGGCCGATTCGCGCACGGTATCGGAGGGGCAGGCGTATGGACTGTTCTTCGCGCTCGTCGCGAACGACCGGCGCACGTTCGACACGATCCTCGCATGGACCGAGAACAACCTCGCGCAGGGCGACCTGAGCGCCCGTCTGCCCGCATGGCTGTGGGGCCGCGCGCCGGACGGCGCATGGCGCGTGCTCGACGCGAACGCGGCGTCGGATGCCGACCTGTGGATTGCCTATACGCTCGTCGAAGCCGGCCGGCTGTGGCGCGAGCGCAGCTATGGCGCGCGTGGCGCGCTGCTCGCGAAGCGCGTGCTCGACGACGAGACGGCCAGCGTGCCGGGCCTCGGCCTCACGCTGCTGCCCGGCCCGACCGGGTTCAAGCTCGCCAATGGTCAATGGCGCGTGAACCCGAGCTATTCGCCGCCGCAGGTGATCCGCGGGCTCGCGGCGCGCCTGCCCGACGATCGCCGCTGGGCCGCGCTCGCGGCCAGCACCGGCCGCGTGCTGCTCGACACCGCGCCGAAGGGTTTTTCGCCCGACTGGTCGTTGTATCGTGCGGGCGCCGGCTTCGGGCCCGATCCGCAGACCCACGCGGAAAGCGCGTACAACGCGATCCGCGTGTACCTGTGGGCCGGCATGCTCGATCGTGCCGATCCGCTCGCCGCGCCGCTGCTCGCGCGGTTTGCACCCTTTGCCGACTACATCGCCGCGCATGGCGCGCCGCCGGAAAAGGTCGACACGACGACCGGCGTCGCGGGGCCGAACGACGGCAACGGCGGCTTCTCCGCGGCGGCCGTGCCGTTCCTCGACGCGCGCGGCCAGCATGCGCTCGCCGATGCGCAGGCGGCCCGTGTCGATGCGCTCGCGCGCCAGTCGGCGCCCGGTTACTACACGAGCGTGCTGACGCTGTTCGGCCTCGGCTGGCGCGACGGCCGCTACCGGTTCGGCGCGGACGGGTCGCTCGACGCGCGCTGGGAGGGCCGTCCATGCGCGGTCCGATGAAGCGCACCGCACCGCGCGTCGCGGGGTTCGCGTGGCTTGCGTCGTCGGTCTGGGCGGCGGTGCCCGCCGCGGCCGCCGTCGCCGCGACGCCGCCGAAAACCGTCGCGCCGAAGGCCGCGCCGGCGCCGGCCACGGCCGATCCGTCCGATGCGCGGCGCCAGCTCGCGACCGCCCGCATGTGGGGCGCGAAGCATCGCGACGACCTCGCGCGCGATGCGCTGCGCAAGGGGCTCCTGATCGCGCCGGACGATCCCGAACTGCTCGCGGAACAGATGCGCGTGCTGCTGCGGCTCGGCGACGCGCAAGGCGCGCAGGCCGCACTGGCACGCCTGCAGGCACGCGCGAGCGCGGCGCCCGACACGCGGCGCGCGGCCGACGAATACCGCGTCGCGACGAGCGGGCGCGGCGAGATGGCGCAGATCCGCCTGCTCGCGCGCAGCGGCCGCGCCGACGAGGCGGCCCGGCGGATCGTCGCGCTGTTTCCGAACGGCGCGCCGGCCGGCGCGCTCGGTGCCGAGTACTACCAGATCGTCTCGAACGCGCCGGGCGGCCGCGAGCCGGCGGTCGCCGCGCTGCGCCGCGCGGTCGCGGCCGATCCGCAGGACGCGAGCGCGGCGCTGGCGCTCGCGCGGCTCCTGAACCAGCGCGACGACACGCGCGCGGAAGCGAACCGGATCGCGTGGTCGCTCGCGAAGCGGGCCGACGTCGACCATACGGAAGCGATGGCCGTGTGGCGGCGCGTGCTGCAGTCGGCCGGCAACGATCCCGCGTATCTCGATGCGCTGCATGCGTATCTCGCGCTCGTGCCGGACGACACCGAATTCAGCGATCGCGTCGCCGCACTCGACCGGCAGCGCGACGCGCAGCGCCGGCTCGAACGCGATCCCGACTACATCGCGCAGCAGCGCGGCCTGCAGGCGCTCGCGCGCGGCGACCTGGCCGGCGCCGATCCGCTGCTCGCGCGCGCCGCACGGGCACGCTCCGACGATGCCGATGCGCTCGGCGGGCTCGGCCTGCTGCGTTTGCGCGAGGGCCGGCACGACGAAGCGCGCGCGCTGTTCACGCGTGCCGCGGCGCTGTCGACCGACCAGCGCGGCAAGTGGCAGAGCCTCGCGCGCACCGCGCAGTTCTGGGGGCTGCTCGCACAAGGCCGCGCGGCGGCTTCGGCCGGGCGGTCGCAGGACGCCGAGCGCGCGGCGCGCGCCGCGCTCGCGATGCAGCCCGGCAGCCCCGACGCGAAGCTGCAGCTCGCCGATGCGCTGCTCGCGCAGCGCGACTGGGCACGCGCAGAGCCGCTGCTGCGCGAACTGCTGGCCGCCCGTTCGCCGAACGTGTCGGCCGTGCGTGACACCGCGACGCTGTACGAGAACACCGGCCGCGCGGACCGCATCGGCCCGCTGCTCGACGCGCTGCAAGGCCGCGTGACGGGCCGCGACGATCGCCGCGCGCTCGACGGCCTGCGCGCCGACCTGCTCGAGAACCAGGCGCGGGCGCTTGCGGAGAAGGGCGAACGCGGGCCGGCCGCGCAACGCTACGAAGCAGCGGTGCGCGCGGCGCCCGATGCGCCGTGGACGCGCTTCGCGCTCGCGCGGCTGTATCGCGACATGGGGCTGCCGCAGTTCGGCCGCACGGTGATGGACGACGGGCTCGCGCAGAGCGATACGCCCGAGATGCGCTATGCGACCGCGCTGTATCGCAACTCGCTCGACGACATCGCCGGCGCGCGGGCCGCGCTCGCGGGCGTCGACGACGCGCACCGCTCGGACGGCATGCGTGCGCTCGCGCGCAAGCTCGACGCGCAAAGCGCGCTGGCCGACGCGCGCGGCGCGCTTGGCCGCGGCGATCGCGCGGCGTTTGCCGCGTCGCTCGCGCATGCACAGGCGAGCGCGCCGGACGATCCCGACATGCTGGCCGCGATCGGCGCGCAGTGGATCGATGCGGGCGAACCCGAGCGCGGCCTCGCGCCGTTGCGCGACTGGATCGCCGCGCATCCGCACGAGGCCGATACCGACGTGCGGCTGCGCTACGGCGACCTGCTCGGCAGCGCGGGGCGCGACGACGCGCTCGCCGCGTGGCTCGATACGCTGCGCCGCGAACCGGCACTGACGCCCGCACAGACCGCGCGCCTCGAGGATCAGTCGCTGCGGCTCGTGCTGCGGCAGACGGACGACGCGATCGCGCAGCAGGACTATGCGCGCGCCCGCACGCTGCTCGATCGTGCGAGCCCGGCCGGCCGCGCGGACAAGCGCTACGCACTCGAACTGGCCGATCTCGAACGCGCGCAAGGGCACTACGATGCGGCGCGCGACGCACTCGCGCCGCTCGTCGCGCGCACGCCGGACGATGCCGATACGCAGCTCGCGCTCGCGCGGATCGACGAGGACAGCGGCCATCGCGCGGCCGCACTCGCCCGCGTGCAGGCCGTGCTCGCACGCACGCCGGACGACGACGTCGATACGCGACTGTCGGTCGTACGCCGCCTGAACGCGCTGCGCCGCCCGGACGAAGCCGCGCGGGTAACCGACGAACTGCAGGCCGCGTATCCGGCGCGCGCCGACGTGACGGTTGCAGCGGGGCGCGTGGCCGAGGCACAGGGCCGCTATGACGATGCGGCGTCTCTGTACCGGCTGTCGCTGTCGCAGGAACGCGCGAGCGGCGTGAGCCCGGGCCGCGACGGCCGCACGCCCGCGCAGGCCGCGTTCGCGGATCTCGAGCAGCGGCGCGACCCGGAGATCGAGATCGGCTGGCTGCCTGCGTACAAGTCGGGCGACGAAGGGATTTCCGCGTACCGCGCGCAGCAGGTGCCGATCTACATGCAGGTGCCGGTGCGCTACGACGGGCATGCGTTCCTGCAGCTCGACACCGTGCATCTGGATGCCGGCACGCTCGATACGCGCGACCCGAACGCGTATTCGCTGAAGACCTTCGGGACTTACGGGGGGCTCAACGCCCTGGCCGGATCGTCAATGTTTCCGTGGAATCTGCTGGCCGCCGGGGTGATCGCGAATCGACAGGGCGACCTGCACCAGCCGATGACGGGCGTCGCGATCGGCGCCGGCTATCGCACCGACGCGTGGCGCTTCGATCTCGGCACGTCGCCGCTCGGCTTCCCGGTGCATTACCTGGTCGGCGGCGTGCGCTATCGCTTCGATGCGGGCCCCGCGAGCTTCACCGTGAATGCATCGCGGCGGCCGGAAACGAGCAGCGTGCTGTCGTATGCGGGGATGCGCGATCCGTGGACCGGTGCGGTGTGGGGCGGCGTGCGCCGCGATGGCGTGAACCTGCGCGCATCGGTCGACGTCGGCCGCGTGAACGTGTTCGCCGAACTTGGCGCGGGCGTGCTGTCCGGCGAGAACGTCGAGCGCAATGCGGAAGTCACGCTGCGCTCCGGTTTCACGGTGCCCGTGTACGAACGTGCGACGATGAAGGTGAGTACCGGGCTCGTCGGCAACGCGTGGCACTACGCGCAGAACCTGCGCTACTACACGTACGGGCAGGGTGGCTATTACAGCCCGCAGCGCTACCTGTCGCTCGGCGTGCCGATCGAGTGGGCGGGGCGGCGCGATGCGCTGTCGTGGGACCTGACCGTCACGGCCGGGATCTCGAACAGCTATGAGAAGGATTCGCTGTTCTACCCGACCTTCACGGACCAGCGCGCCCTGCAGGAGGCCGCCGGACTCGTCTACACGGGCAGCTCGACGCGCGGCGTGTCGTTCTCGTACGGCGTAAACGGCATCGTCGAGTATCGCGTGAATCCGCACCTGAGCGTCGGCGCGCAACTGCACGTCGACCGGTCGCACGACTATGCGCCGAGTTCGGCGCTCGTGTACCTGCGCTATGCGTTCGACGCACGCGCGCAGCGCAGCTGGCTCGTCACGCCGACGCCGGTACGGCTTTATTCGGATTACTAGAGGAACGCGTGAATACGGAAATCGATGCAACCCGTCCCGCGCTCGGCGCCGCCAGCCTGCTGGGCCGCCTGCGCGCGCTGCTGCGCATGGGGCCGGTGGGCGGCCGTACCGGCCCGCTGAGCCGGCTCGCGATCGACGGGCTGCCCGATACCTGGACGCAACTGGAAGCGGGCGGCCTGTACGTCGTCTATGCGGCCGCCGGCACGCCGGCGTGCGACGCGCTGGTGTGGGAAAGCGCGCGGCAGTCGCGCACGCGCGACGTGACGGTCGTGCTGTCTCGCGACGCGGCGCGCGTTGCCGCGCAGATGCAGGCGCGCGGTTTCGCGGGCGGCGCGCAGCCGGCCGGCTGGCCGCGCAACCTGAACGTGCTGGCGATGCCGCCCGCGCCCGCGGCGGCCGACGGCGATGCCGCGATCGAACCCGCCGCGCCGCGCCGCGCGGCGCCCGGTCCGTTCGCCCGGCTCACAGGCGGCTTGCGCGCGATGAAGCGTTACGGTTTTCGCGCACGCTCGCTGTATTTCATCGAAGGTGCGCAACGCTGGTTCAGCTGGGAGGATCCGGCCGCGCTCGCGGAAGAAGCCCACGCGCTTGCCGACTGGTGCCGCACGCACCGGATCGCGCTGGTGCTGCTGGTCGATCCCGAGATCGTGCGCACCGGCGCCGATCCGGACACCGACGATCCGCCGCTCGTGCGCGACGCGAATCGCGCGCCGCGCAGCGGCTTTCATGGCGTGTGCTCGGGCGTCGCGCAGCTGCAGCGCACGCATGGCGAGCTGCTGTGGGTCGTCGATTTCTGGCGCGCGGGCGAGACCCTCGCGGCCGGCGAAGTACGGCCGCTGCGTTTCGCGCCGGGCGGCCGGCTCGCGGCGATCGTCGACGGCGGCGCCGTCGAACCGTCGCGCCGGATGAAGCTCGCAACCGACGAGGATCGCGTCGTCGTCAGCCGCGCGGTGCTCGATGACGCGGGCCGCGTGCCCGCCGGCTGGGAAATCGTCGACGACAACGCAGCGGTTGTCGCGGCCTGTGCGCACGCGCAGGCCGCGACCGCGGTGCTCGCGTTCCGCTCGCATGCGCAACTCGAGGCGCTGTGCGCAGCCGTTCACGCGCTGCGCCGGCAGTGCGGCGGTGCACTGAAGATCGCCGTCGTCGAACGCGACGAGGTGCTGCGCCAGCAGTTCGAGATGCTGGTGCTGAGCGTCGGCGCGAACCGCGTCGTCGCGCGCGACCTGCCGGCGTCGCGGATGCAGGCCGCCGTGCACGCGCTGCGCGGGCAGCTCTACGCGCGGCCCGTCGCGCCTGACTATCGGGCGGCGCTCGCGGCGGCGCTCGGCGATTCGGTGCTCGGCTACCTGCCGGTCGGCGCGTTCTGCCTGCGGATTCGCGCGGTGCTCGATCGCGGCGCCGTGCTCGCGCTGCCGCAGACGCTCGCGAAGATCGCGCTGCTGCCCGGCGTGTCGCACGTCGATGCGCTGCGGCACTGCCGGCCGCGCCGCGCGGGCGATGTCGTGACGGCCGATGCCGGACACCTGTACGTGTTCCTGTTCGCGTGCGAGCCGGCCGATGCCGAGGACGCGCTCGCGCGGATCTTCGACGTGCCGGTCGATACGCTGTCCGATCGCGTCGTGTGTCTCGGGGCAGGCAGCATCGACACCGAGCTCGATGCGCTGAAGACCGAGAACCGGCGCGCGCCGATCGCCGACTACAGCGACCTCTTCGCGGCCACGCAGCCGGCGGGCGCCGCGCGTGCGCCGGCGGCGCGCGCCGATCTCGGCGCGGCGTCGGCCGAAGCGAGCGACATCAGCGAAGTCAGCAGTGCGATCGACGCGATCGATACGATTGTCGCGCTCGAGGCGATCGGCGCGACGCTGGCGCCCGAGCCCGTCGACACATCGGTGCCGGAACCCGACATTCCCGTCGCGCGCACGCGCGGCGCCATCCGCAGCGCGATGCCGCTGCGCAAGCCGGAGGACGCATGATCGCCGAACTCGTCATCGGATTCATCGTCGGCATCGCGATCGCGGTGCCGGTGTGGATCGTCGCGCAGCACCTGGGCATCGGCCGCGGTTTTCATGCGCCGCGCGGGCTGCAGCGGCGCGAAGCGGTGCCGTGCGAGCTCGTGCCGGTCGCGCTGCGCGGGCGCCTGCTGCCCGATGCCGGCGGCGTCGACGAGGCCGCGCAATGAAGACGATCGCCATCACGTCGACCACCGGCGGCGCGGGCCGCACGACGCTCGCCGCCGCGCTCGCGGTGCTGCTCGCACGCCGCGGCCGGCCGGTCGTCGCGGTCGAGTTCGACGCGCAGAACCTGATGGGCGCGACGCTCGGGCTCGACACGCTGGCCGAACACGGGCTTGCGCACAGCCTGCTCGGTGACGCCGCGCCGTGGCACGCGCATACGTGGCGCAATGCCGACGGCGTGCTGTTCGTGCCGTACGGGCAGGTCGATGCGGCAGGCGCTGCCGCCTGCGATGCGCGGCTCGCGGCCGATCCGGCCTGGCTGTCGCGCGCGCTCGACGAAATCGCGCTGCCGGCCGACGGTGTCCTGCTGGTCGACACGGCCCGCTATCCGTCTCCACAGGCCGAGCAGGCGATTCGCCGCGCCGACCTGACGCTCGTCGTCGTGCCGCCCGAACCGGCCGCCTGCGCAACCGTCGCCGCGCGTCTGGACGCGCTGCGAGCCGGCCACCGCGATCTGCGGATCGTCGTGAACCGGCTGAACCCGGCGCGCGACATGCAGCGCGATGCGCTCGCGATGCTGCGCGCGGTCGCGGGGCCGGCGTCGATGCTCGAACAGCGGATCCACGTCGACGCGGCCGTGCCCGAAACGCTCGCGCGCGGCAGCTGGATCTTCGACGACGCGCCGTATTCGCAGGTGTCGCACGACCTGAACGGCGTCGCGAACTGGGTCGACACGTGGCTCGCGGCGGCCGCGGCCGGCCGTGCGGGAGCGTCGCGATGAAAGCCGCGTTCGCGTCGCGCTGGCGTGCCGCGGTCCGACGTGCGACCGACTGGTGCGCGCACGGGATCGGGCTGCCGGCACAGCGCACGCTGCTCGACTGGCTCGTGCGGCTGTTCTTCCATGCGCCGCCGCCCGGCCGGCCCGATCGCGTGCGCCGCTGGATGCGCACCGCCTTCCTGTGGCTCGCACGCGAGTGGGGTGTGCTGCAGCCACTGAGCCCGCGCGAATGGCTGTGGCGCTCGATCGTGCGCGCGCCGCGCGCGGCCGACGGCCAGCCCGCGCGCGATCCGCTCGCGTGGTTCGACAAGTTCGTCGTGCCGGTCTACGTCGTGGTGCGCGCACTCGGCGCACGCGTCGACGCGCTGCTCGAGCGCCTGCCGTGGGCGCGCTGGGGCGGCTGGCTCGACGCGCGTGCGCACGGCGTCGGCCGGCACCGCTGGCTCGCGCCGCTGCTGCTGATCGCCGGCGCGCTGATGTGGGCCGCGGCCGGGATGTCGCCGCTGATGCCCGGCGCGCAATTCGCGTTCTTCGCGATCGTCGCGGTGCTGGCGCTCGCGCTGCGTCGCCTGCCGGGCCATCTGCCGACCCTCGCGCTCGCGTCGCTCGCGCTGCTCGCCACGGTGCGCTACGTGTGGTGGCGCACGACCCAGACGCTCGATTTCCGCAGCCCCGTCGAGGCGGTCGCCGGCTATCTGCTGTACGGCGCCGAAGCCTATACGTGGATGATCCTGCTGCTCGGCTTCGTGCAGACCGCGTGGCCGCTCGACCGGCCGATCGTGCCGCTGCCCGACGATCCCGAAAGCTGGCCGAGCGTCGACGTCTACATCCCGACCTACAACGAACCGCTGTCGGTCGTGAAGCCGACCGTGTTCGCCGCGCAGAGCATCGACTGGCCGACCGAAAAGCTGCGCGTGTACCTGCTCGACGACGGGCGGCGCCCCGAGTTCGCGGCGTTCGCGCGGGAGGCCGGCATCGGCTACCTGACGCGCGACGACAACCGTCACGCGAAAGCCGGCAACATCAACCGCGCACTGCCCAAGACGCACGGCGAATACATCGCGATCTTCGACTGCGATCACGTGCCGACGCGCTCGTTCCTGCAGACCACGATGGGCGTGTTCCTGCACGACCCGAAATGCGCGCTGGTGCAGACGCCGCACCATTTCTTCTCGCCCGATCCGTTCGAGCGCAACCTCGGCACGTTCCGCGAGATCCCGAACGAGGGCAACCTGTTCTACGGGCTCGTGCAGTCGGGCAACGACCTGTGGAACGCGACGTTCTTCTGCGGATCGTGCGCGGTGCTCAAGCGCACCGCGCTGGAGGAGGTGGGCGGCGTCGCGGTCGAGACCGTGACCGAGGACGCGCATACGGCGCTCAAGCTGCATCGCCGCGGCTATACGTCGGCGTACCTGCCGACCGTGCAGGCGGCGGGCCTCGCGACCGAGAGCCTCGCGGGCCACGTGAAGCAGCGCACGCGCTGGGCGCGCGGGATGGCGCAGATCTTCCGCATCGACAACCCGTTCCTCGGGCGCGGGCTCGGCTTCATCCAGCGGATCTGCTACGGCAACGCGATGCTGCATTTCTTCTACGGGATCCCGCGGCTCGTGTTCCTGACGATTCCGCTCGCGTACCTGTTCTTCCATCTGTACTTCATCAATGCGTCGTCGATCGCGCTCGCGAGCTACGTGATCCCGTACCTGGTGCTCGCGAACGTCGCGAACTCGCGGATGCAGGGGCGCTATCGCCATTCGTTCTGGGCTGAGGTCTACGAATCGGTGCTCGCGTGGTACATCGCGCTGCCGACCACCGTCGCATTCTTCAGCCCGAAGCACGGCAAGTTCAACGTGACCGACAAGGGCGGCAAGATCGACGAAGGCTACGTCGACTGGTCCACGTCGAAACCGTACCTCGTGCTGTTCGCGCTGAACGTGCTCGCGATCGCGGCCGGACTGTGGCGGCTCGTGGCCGAGCAGGGCGACGAGGCGTCGACGATCCTGATCACGCTCGGCTGGACCGTCTACAACCTCGCGATGCTCGGCGCGGCGCTGGCCGTCGCGCGCGAGACCAAGCAGGTGCGCGTCACGCACCGGATCGCGATGCGCGTGCCGGCGACGCTGCTGCTTGCCGACGGTTCGACGGCCGCATGCTTCACGAGCGACTACTCCACGGGCGGGCTCGGCCTCGAAGCGGTGCCGGGGCTGCCGCTCGCGGTGGGCGACACGCTGACGGTGTGCGTGACGCGCGGCGACCGGCCATTCCCGTTCCCGGTGCGCGTGAGCCGCGTGACGCCGACCCACGTCGGCGTGAGCTTCGAGGCGCTGACGCTCGAGCAGGAGCGCCAGCTCGTGCAGTGCACGTTCGGCCGTGCGGACGCGTGGCTCGACTGGCACGCGGGCACGCGCGCGGACACGCCGCTGCGCGGGCTGAAGGAAGTGCTGCGCGTGGGCCTGGACGGTTACGTACGGATGTGGAAGGGTGTGGCGCGCGGCGTGCAGTCGATGCTGGCACCAAAGCTCGATCGGGCGCGCGACTGACGCGGCGCCCATCACGGAGTGGTTTAGATGACGTTCTGGAATCTGTATTTCATCCTGAAGTTCGCGTTGTTCGCGACTGGCCATCTGCAGCCGATGTGGCTCGCGAACCTCGCGTTCGCGCTGGCGCTCGCGGCGAGCGCGCCGATCCGGCAGCGCGTATGGCGCGTCGTGCGGCAGCTCGTCGCGATCGCGATCGCGGTGCCGCTCTTCGCGCGCGAACTGCATGCGCCGCCGCTCGCGCGCCTCGCGGAAGCCGCGCGCGAGGTCAGCACGTTCCGCCTCGACTACTGGATGGAGCTGCTGCCGCGCCTGTTGCCGCCGGTGCTGGTGCTGACGGTGGTGGGCGTGCTGATCGTCTATTTCATCGTCAACCGCTGGGTGCGCGTCGCGACCTTCGTGCTCGCCGTGCTGATCGTGATGCCGCTGTGGCAGGCCGGCAACGGACTGATGGCGCGGGTCGTCGCGCCGCTTCCGCAGCAGGCCAACGCGGCGGGCGCGCGCTCCGGCCAGCCCGAGGATCACAATGCGGCGCTCGCGACGTTCCGCGCGCAGGAGTCGCAGCGGCAGGTCGCGTTCGGCCATCTCGCGAGCGATCCGTCCGCGCAGTTCGACGTGATCGTGCTGCACATCTGCTCGCTGTCGTGGGACGACCTCGATGCGGCGAAGGTGCGCAACCACCCGATGCTGAGCCACTTCGACTACCTGTTCAACAACTTCAGCACGGCCGCGAGCTACAGCGGCCCGGCCGCGATCCGCGTGCTGCGCGCGAGCTGCGGGCAGGAAGCGCATGCGGACCTGTACAAGAGCGCGCCGCAGCAGTGCTACCTGTTCTCGCAGCTCGCGTCCGCCGGCTACACGGTGCAGTCGCTGCTGAACCACGATGGCCACTTCGACAACTTCCTGCAGGTCATTCACGACAACATCGGCGTGCCCGACGCACCGATGATCTCGAATGCGGCAGCACCGGTCGCGATGCACGCGTTCGACGGCTCGGCGATCAAGGACGACTACGGCACGCTCGCGAACTGGTACGCGCAGCGCGCGTCGGTGCCGGGGCCGGTCGCGCTGTACTACAACACGATCAGCCTGCACGACGGCAACCGCGTGGTGGGCAGCTCGCTGACCAGCATCGATTCGTATCCGCAGCGCGCGACCAGGCTGATGAACGACTTCGACCGGCTCGCCGACCTGATCGCGCAGTCGGGCCGGCGCGCGGTGATCGTGTTCGTGCCCGAGCACGGCGCCGCGTTGCGCGGCGACAAGAACCAGGTCGCGGGGCTGCGCGAGATTCCGACGCCGCGCATCATTCACGGGCCGGTCGGCGTGCGGCTCGTCGGTTTCGCCGGCAACCACGGCGCGACGACCGTGATCGACCAGCCGACGAGCTTCCTCGCGCTCGCGCAGCTGCTGTCGAATCTCGTGTCGAACAGCCCGTTCAAGTCCGGTGTGACGCTCGCGCAATACGCGGCCGACTTGCCGAGCACGCGGATGGTCGGCGAGAACGAAGGCACGGTGACGATGCAGACGAACGCCGGCTACGCAGTCAAGACTCCGGATGGTGTATGGATCGACGAACAGTAATCAACATTGGCGAAGGCGACGACGATCGCCTGTCGCAACCGAACGACGTGCTCGGCCTCGCGCGGCACCTGCCCGCGCTGGATCCGGCCCGCTATGTCGACGAGCAGGCGCGGCGCGCGTTCGTCGAATCGCTCGACCGCTGGCCGGTGCTCGCGAAGCTGATGGGATTGAAGCGGTAAACGGACGACGGCCGGCGTGCGTGCCGGCCGTCGTGCGTCGATGAACGGACCGACTTACTGTGCCCTGCGCTCCGGCTGGCGCGTCCACTCGTTCTCTTCGCCCGGCACCTTGCCGAAGGTCTGCGCGGCCCACGCGTTGCGGGCCGCCTCGATCTTCGCGCGCTCGCTCGACACGAAATTCCATTCGATGAACCGCTCGCCCGGCAGGTGCGCGCCGCCGAGCAGCATCACGCGCGCGCCGTTCGTGCTCGCGAGCGCCACGGTCGCGCCGGGTTCGAGCACGGCCATCGTCGCGCTCGCGAGCGGCGTGCCGTCGATCGAGAGGTCGCCGTCGACGAGATACACGCCGCGCTCGTCGTGTTCCGCATCGAGCGCGAGGTGCCCGCCGGCCGCGAATTGCGCATACGCGTAGAGCGTCGGCGAGAACACCGCGACCGGCGACGTGAGCCCGAACGCGGTGCCCGCGATCACGCGCACGCTTGCGCCGTCGCGCGTGAACGACGGTAGCGTATCGGCCGCGTGATGCACGAATGCGGGCGCGGTGTCCTCGTGCTCGACCGGCAGCGCGACCCAGGTCTGGATCCCGTGCACAGGCTGCTCATGCGGCCGGTCTTCGTCGGGCGAACGCTCCGAGTGGACGATGCCGCGTCCGGCCGTCATCCAGTTCACGTCGCCGGGCACGATCTTCTGGCGGAAGCCGAGGCTGTCGTGATGCATCAGCGTGCCGTCGAACAGGTAGGTGACGGTCGCGAGGCCGATGTGTGGATGCGGCAGCACGTCGATGCCGCTGCCGGCCGGCAGCACGGCCGGCCCCATCTCGTCGAAGAAGATGAACGGGCCGACGAGGCGGGCGGCGCGCGCGGGCAGCACGCGGCGCACGACGAGGTTGCCGATGTCGCTTTCGCGCGGCGTGAGCAGGGTCTTGATCGATGCGGACATGGTGGGGATCTCGTGGGTCGGAGGCAATACGTCAGGCGATGGCCGTATCGATCGTGATCGGGTGCGTGAGGATCTTGTGCACCGGGCATGCGTTCGCGATCTGCAGCAGCCGCTCGCGCTGCTCGTCCGACAGGTCGCCGTCGAGCGTGATGCGGCGCACGATCGTGCTGCCTGCGCTGCCCGATTCGTGTGCGAGCTTCACGTGCACTTCGGCGAGCGGCCAGCCCTTGCGTTGCGCGTACATCTTCAGCGTGATCGCGGTGCAGGCGCCGAGGCTCGACAGCAGCAGCGCGACGGGCGTCGGCGCGGCATCGCCGCCGCCGAGCGATGCGGGTTCGTCGGCGCGCCACTGATGGACGCCGTCGGTGAAATGGACCAGGTAATCGACCGAGCCGATGCTCGCTTCGACGGACAGTTCGCTCATTGCAATTCCGTGTGGGGAAGAGGGTGGCCCGGCAGCCGGCCGGGCATGGCCGGATGTTACGGTTCGAGCAGACGCTGCAGCCGCAGTTCCTCGAAATCCAGCTCGGATTCTATGCGGTGCAGCACGGTGTCGTCGACCCGGCCGTCGCGGTGCAGGTCGAGCAGCGCGTCGCGCGACACGCCGACCAGCTCGAGCTCGACGCGCAGCATCCGCGCGCGCATGTCCGCCGGTTCCGCGCCGTCGCGGTGCGCGCGTTCGTTGAGCGCGACGCGGCTGCGATATTCGGTCAGCAGCCGGTCGAGCGATGCGCGTTCGAGGCCCGAGCCGCGCTGCTCGCGCGCGTCGAGCTCGGCGAGCGCCGCGCCGAACGTATGCGCGCGCACCGCGTGCTCGGACATCGTGTGCCGCGCGGCCGGGCGCAGCTTCAGCGCGCGGATCAGCGGCGCGAGCGTGCCGCCCTGCACGACCAGCGTCGCGATGATCAGCAGGAACGTGCTGAACAGGATCAGGTCGCGGCCGGGGAAGTCGCTCGGCAGCGCGATGGCGGCCGCGAGGCTCACGACGCCGCGCATGCCGGACCAGCCAAGCACGACGGCCTCACGCCACGACCACGGCGCATGACCCGCGCGCGGGGCGCGCAGGCGGCCCGGCAGCCACATCGCGACGAACACCCATACGACGCGCGCGGCGATCGCGGCGGCCGTCGCCGGCAGCGCGACGCGCAGGCCGGCCATCAGCACCGCGCCTTCGTGGTTCACACGCGCGAGGATCGCGTGCAGCGCGAGGCCGATCAGGATGAACACGAGCGCGTCGAGCACGAACACGATCGCTTCCCAGGTTGCCTTCGCCTTGATCCGCATGTCGGCGCCGAACACGCGATGCTGGCGCACGCCGAGCACGAGGCCGCAGGTCACGACCGACAGCACGCCGGAGCCGTGCACGGCTTCCGCGATCCCGTAGCTGCCCCACGCCATCGCAAAGGTTACGACGATACCGAGCATCGGCTCGCGCAGGCGCTGCAGCACCCAGCACATCGCATGGCCGCACGCGAGGCCGACCGCGATGCCGATCAGCGTGAGCGAGAAGAACAGGCCGGTGGCGCTCGCGGTCGTGAGCGTGACGGCAAGCGCGGCGGACACGGCCATCTGATACAGCAGCAGGCCCGACGCATCGTTGACGAGGCTTTCGCCTTCGAGCACCGCAACGAGCCGCGCGGGCAGCGGATGGCGCTGCAGGATCGCCTTCGCGGCGACCGCATCGGGCGGCGACACGATCGCGCCGAGCGTGAAGCATGCGGCCCATGGCAACGCCGGATTGGCCGCATGCACGGCGAGCGCGACCGCAACCGTCGTGAACACCACCGCGCCGAGCGCGAGCGACGCGATCGAGGCGAGTTCGTGCCGGAATTCCTTCCACGCGGTGTAGAAGCCGCTCGACATCAGGAGCGGCGGCAGCACGGCCGCGAGCAGCAGCGCCGGGTCCATGTCGGGCACGCGCTTGCCGGCGACGGCCACGACGCAGCCGCCGAGCAGCAGCACGACGGCCGGTGGAATGGAGATCCGCTCCGCGAGCCAGGTGAGCGCGCCGGCGCCGCAGATCAACAGCAGCAGGTAATGGAACAGCTCGACGTTGCTCATGTGCGGCAAGTGCGGGGCGCGCGCATCATGAGGGTTTGCGTTCGTTCGTGCTGCCGCCGGGCAGCGGGCCGAACATGTGCTGGCTGCACTTCGCGTCGCGCCATGCGGCGTTCAGCCGATGGCCGGCGAGCATGCGGCGTGCGACGGGCAGGATCTGTTCGCCGGCCAGCATGCCGAGCAGGCCGGTGAGCGCGATGATCGGCGGCGCGGGCGAGTTCACGCCGATCGCGCCGTAGATGACGCCGGCGAGGATGCCGGCGAGCAGCGAGAAGACATACGGTTTCATGGAGGAGCGCCTCGTGATGGCCGAGCGGCACCGCAACGGCACCGTCAAAGTTTTGAAAGCGTATCGGGTTTGCGTGAAGAAAAAAAGAGCGGGCGGCCCCGAACGGACGCCGTTTCCGGAATCGCATCGATTCTGTTTGTTGGGTGTTCGCGCTACGCGTTTTCGGATTAAATATTTCGAGCCGGATGACGATCCGGTACGACACACCGCCGGCTCCTCCCGTTTTCACGGTCGAGGAAGGCCGCCCTTTTTTCGTTCACAGGACGCCATGCGCCATGAGCAATCCGAAGCTTGAAGTACTTACTCCGCAGAACAGCCAGCTGATCTTCATCGACCAGCAGCCGCAGATGGCGTTCGGTGTGCAGTCGATCGATCGCCAGACGCTGAAGAACAACGTCGTTGGTCTCGCGAAGGCCGCGAAGGTGTTCAACATCCCGACCACGATCACGACGGTCGAAAGCGAGAGCTTCTCGGGTCATACCTATCCCGAGCTGCTCGACGTGTTCCCGAACCAGAAGACGCTCGAACGCACGTCGATGAATTCGTGGGATGACCAGAAGGTGCGTGACGCACTCGCCGCGAACGGCCGCAAGAAGGTGGTCGTATCCGGTCTGTGGACGGAAGTCTGCAACACCACGTTCGCACTGTGCGCGATGCTCGAAGGCGACTACGAGATCTACATGGTGGCCGACGCATCGGGCGGCACCACGCAGGCCGCGCACGATTTCGCGATGCAGCGGATGGTGCAGGCGGGTGTCGTGCCCGTCACGTGGCAGCAGGTTCTGCTCGAATGGCAGCGCGACTGGGCGCGCCGCGAGAGCTATGACGCGGTGATGGCGATCGCGAAGGAGCATTCGGGCGCGTACGGGATGGGCGTCGACTATGCGTACACGATGGTCCACAAGGCGCCGCAACGCACGGCGACGCCGCACGAGTCGATCGCGGCCGTCCCGGCGAAGTAACCGGCCACCGGCCGGATCGCCGCGGCCGGCATGCATTGTGCATGCGCGATGCATGCGCCGGCCGCGGTGCTCGCCGGTCGCCGCGCGCTCAGGCCGCGGGCAGTGCCCACGGCGCGTGCGCGAAGTGTTCGGCGAGGAAATCGAGCAGCACCGTCACGCGCGCGGCGCGCAGCATGCCGGGCGGCGTGACGAGGTTGACGTTGATGTCGGCGATCTTCCAGTCGTGCATCACTTCCTCGAGTTCGCCGCGCTGCAATTCGTCCCACACCAGGAATTCGGGCTGCAGCGCGAGGCCGTGACCGGCGACGAGCGCGGGGGCGATCACGTCGGCGTTGTTGGTGCGGATGCGTCCATGCACCGAGACGCCGGTTTCCTCACCCGATGCCGGATTGCGAAAGCGCCAGTACTCGGGCGTCGGCAGGTTCGTGTAGGTGAGGCACACGTGCTGTTCGATGTCGCGCGGATGCGTGGGCCGGCCATGCTGGTCGAGATACGCGGGCGATGCGACGAGCGGACGGCGCACCGCGCACAGGCGGCGCGAGCGCAGCGACGAATCGCTCAGCTCGGCGATGCGGATCGCGACGTCGAAGCCGCCGGACACGATGTCGACGATGTGGTCGGTCAGCACGAGGTCGATGTCGACGCGCGGATAGTGTTCGAGAAACGCGGGCAGCAGCGGCGACAGATGGCGCAGCCCGAACGACATCGGCGCGTTCACGCGCACGAGGCCGTGCGGTTCGAGCGCTTGTGCGGAGGCCTCGCTCTCGATCAGTTCCGCATCGGCGAGCAGGCGGATCGCGCGGTCGCGCAGCAGTTCGCCGGTCGGCGTGAGCGCCAGCTTGCGCGACGTGCGGTACAGCAGCATCGCGCCGAGGCGCTTTTCGAGGCGTGCGATGGCCTTCGATACGGTCGGTTGCGAGATGCCGAGCAGTTCCGCGGCTTTCGCGAACGAACCGGTTTCCGCGACGCGCGCAAAGATGGCCCAGGCTTCGAGATCAGGAAGGGATTGCATGGTCGGACAGGATGACAGGGACGCGAAGTGGGAACGACGGCGGCGCAACATGCGGCCGACGCGATGCGGGTCATTCTAATCCGGCCGGGAGAGAAACGTTATGGAATCTTATCTATCGTCGTTGGCAGCCGGCGTGCTGATCGGCGTCGTGTACAGCGTGATCAAGGTGCGCTCGCCGGCGCCGCCGCTGATCGCGCTGATCGGCCTCGCCGGCATGCTGATCGGCGCACAGGCCATCGGGCCCGTGCGTCACTGGCTCGGCTTCTGAACGCATCGAGGACATGTTAATGAGCGCAACCGATACTCAACCGGATCTGATCCTGCACAACGGGCGCATCACGACGCTCGACCGCGCGAACCCGACAGCGACAGCCGTGGCGATCGCCGCGGGCCGCTTCGTCGCGGTCGGCAGCGAAGCGGA